>CAMNEB010000053.1 GCA_946536155.1 uncultured Lachnospiraceae bacterium
ATATCGTGGCTTGCAAGCGAATCAAACTTGATCTTAAGGTTCTGCATATTGCCGGAGGTGTTGTGCTTCTCCAGTATGGAATATGCCATTGTGGCTTTCTTTGCAGAATCCTTTTCGGGCCTGCTGCCTGTCATCTGCTCTATCTTCGCAGATGCATCGGCTGTGTCTTCGACGAGCTCAGTCCCGTTAACAAGGTAAGCTCCGCAATCTGTTAATCTGATCATATTATTCTCCTAACTGTATTCATAACGATACCGGCACCCGTTTATAACAGGCACCGGTACCAAGATGATCACTTTCCTGCTTTTGATGAAGAAGCCTTTCTCGTAAGGACTACTTTATCAAGATGCCATATCTCATCGACATACTGCTGGATGGTCCTGTCGGAAGTGAACTTTCCGGAGCATGCGACATTGAGTATCGCACTCTTTGCCCAGGCTGCCTGGTTTCCGTAATAGTCCACGATTCTTGCCCTTGCATCCGAATAGGACTTGAAGTCCTTGAGGATGAAGTAGGTGTCCGCCTTTGAGGTGGACTGGGTGTTCAGCAGACTGTTGTAAAGAGGTCTGAACAGCTCCGTATCGGATGAATAGGTTCCGTTGATGAGCTGCATCAGAACCCTTCTGATATCCGGATCGTTGTTGAATATCTGCATGGGATCGTATCCGCCGTGATTCTCGAATCCGATGACCTCATCAGAACTCATTCCGAAGATGAATGCATTATCTTCTCCGACTTCCTTGACGATCTCTACATTTGCTCCGTCCATGGTTCCGAGTGTAAGAGCACCGTTTAACATGAACTTCATGTTGCCGGTACCGGATGCTTCCTTGGAAGCCGTGGAGATCTGCTCCGAAATATCCGATGCAGCGAAGATCAGCTCTGCATTTGAAACATTGTAATTCTCAATGAAGACGATCTTCATGAGTCCCTTTACATCGGGATCGTTGTTTACAACATCAGCAACCGCATTGATGAGCTTGATGGTAAGCTTGGCGTTTCTGTATCCCGCAGCTGCCTTTGCACCGAAGATGAAGGTCCTGGGGATGAACTCCATATCGGGATGATCCTTGAGTTCATTGTAGAGGTACATGATATGGAGGATGTTCATAAGCTGTCTCTTGTACTCGTGGAGACGCTTTACCTGAACGTCAAATATCGATCTGGGATCGACCTCGATACCGTTGTGCTCCGCAATGTATTTTGCAAGGCGGACTTTGTTGCGGTACTTGATGTTCATGAACTCCTTCTGTGCCTTTTTGTCATCGGCATAGATCGCAAGCTCATGGATATGGGGAAGATCGGTGATCCACTCATCTCCTATATGGTCGGTGATCCAGTCGGCAAGAAGAGGATTTCCGTGAAGGAGGAATCTTCTCTGGGTGATACCGTTTGTCTTGTTGTTGAACTTCTCGGGGAACATCTCGTAGAAGTCCCTGAGCTCCTGCTTCTTGAGAATCTCGGTATGAAGCTCCGCAACACCGTTTACGGAATATCCGGCAACGATAGCCATGTGTGCCATCTTGACCTGTCCGTCATAGATGACTGCCATCTTGCGGATCTTCTCGTTAACATCAACACCCGGAACGTTCGAATACCTCTGTCTGACCTGATCGATGAATCTTCTGTTGATCTCCTCAACGATCTGATAGATCCTGGGGAGAAGACGGCTGAAGAGCTCGATGGGCCACTTCTCGAGAGCCTCGCTCATGATGGTGTGATTGGTGTAAGCACAAGTCTTGGTGGTCACATCCCATGCCTCATCCCAGGTGAGTCCGTAATCGTCCATAAGGACTCTCATGAGCTCTGCGATGGCAACGGTGGGATGTGTGTCATTGAGCTGGAATGTTACCTTCTCATGGAACTTCCTTATGTCATCATGGCTGCGCATATACTTGTCGACAGCTTCCTGAACAGATGCTGAGATAAAGAAGTACTGCTGCTTAAGTCTGAGTTCCTTGCCCGCATAATGATTGTCGTTGGGATAGAGGACCTCAACGATATTACGTGCAAGGTTTTCCTGTTCGACAGATCTCTGATAGTCTCCCTTGTCGAAAGCATCCAGCTGGAAGCACTCGACAGGCTCGGCATCCCATATCCTGAGTGTATTTACGATGCCGTTTCCGTATCCCACGATGGGGATATCAAAGGGTATTGCCCTGACAGACTGATAATCCTTCTGGGTGAAGATGCCCCTTCCGTTCTCATCGGTATGAACATCCACATATCCGCCGAACTTGATCTCCTTGGCATATTCGGGTCTGCGGAGTTCGAAAGGATTTCCGTTTGCAAGCCAGTTATCGGGAACCTCGACCTGATATCCGTCCTCGATCTTCTGCTTGAACATTCCGTATCTGTAGCGGATACCGCATCCGTATGCGGGATATCCGAGAGTTGCGAGTGAATCGAGAAAACATGCGGCAAGTCTTCCGAGGCCGCCGTTTCCCAGTGCCGCATCGGGCTCCTGATCCTCAATCACGTTCAGATCCAGTCCCATTTCCTCGCAGGCTTCCTTAACGGTCTTGTATGCCTGCATGTTGATAAGGCTGTTGCCCAGTGCTCTTCCCATGAGGAATTCCATGGACATGTAATAGACCATCTTGGGATCTTCTTTTTCATATGCCTCCTGGGTCTCGATCCACATATCCATGATCTGATCCTTTATGGCATAGCTCACTGCCTGGAAGATCTGCTGGGGAGTTGCCTCCTCCATGGTCTTTCTGAAAAGAGTCTTTACATTGTAGTTGACGCTTCTCTTGAACAGTTCCTTATCAAACTTATCTCTTTTTGTAGCACCTGATGTTTTCAAAGCAATTATCTCCTTTCGAAGGATCCTTATTTCAAAGAAAACGATCCGTTATACCTTTTCAAGACTGATCGTGACTTTCTCTCCGTTTACATCCCATTCTTTGGAGAAGGCAAAATCACGGCCGGATGTGATCTCGTCGGCAAGAAGCTTGGTAGAGATCTGGTCTTTGTTCTTATCTACGATCGAAGCGATCCTGTCATTTCCGTTGATGGAGATACGGATATGATCCATGACCTCGAAGCCGGAATCCTTACGCATGGTCTGTACCTTGGATACGAACTCTGCCGCAAATCCCTCTTCGATGAGCTCGGGAGTGAGATTGGTATCGAGGACTACGATGAGCTTGTTGTCTTCCTGTGATACATATCCTTCCTTCTGGGTCATCTCGATGAGAAGATCGTCTTTTGCCAGTTCAACCGCCGTTCCGTCAACATCGAAGGTGAGCTTCCCGTTCTCATTCAGCTCATCCATTGCACTGTTTCCGTCAAGTCCGGCAAGAACGTTTTTGATACCGCCGAGCTGCTTGCCGTACTTGGGTCCTACGGTACGAAGCTGGGGTTTGAAAGTATAGGTCGTAAAATCCCTGACATCGTCCGCATATACGACTTCCTTGACATTGAGCTCGTCGCGGATGATGTCGGTGTAGAAGCTTGAAAGAGGCTCCGCATCACCGTCTGCAGTCTTGATGTACATGCATCTGATGGGCTGGCGGTTCTTGATGGATACCGCATTTCTTGCGGCACGTCCCATTACCACGGCATCGAGTACTTCATCCATGGACTTCTCAAGCTCTGCATCGATATGGTCTTTGTTGACCACAGGGTAATCGCAGAGATGGATGGATTCGGGTGCCGATGCATCGATGCTCCTTACAAGATTCTGATAGATCTCCTCGGTCATGAAGGGGATCATGGGAGCTGCTGCCTTGCATATGGTTACAAGAGCGGTATAAAGGGTCATATAAGCATTGATCTTGTCCTGCTCCATTCCCTTTGCCCAGAATCTCTCACGGCTGCGTCTTACGTACCAGTTGCTCAGATCGTCGACGAACTTCTCAAGTGCCGCACCGGCCTCGGGGATCTTGTATGTGTCGAGATCGTTGTCAACCGCTTCGACAGCGGAATTGAGTCTGGAGAGGATCCACTTGTCCATAACGGAGAGCTTGTCATACTCCAGAGTATATTTGGTAGCATCGAATCCGTCGATATTTGCATAGAGTACAAAGAAAGCATAGGTGTTCCAGAGAGTTCCCAGGAACTTTCTCTGGCCTTCACGTACGGTATCTCCCGAGAATCTCTTGGGAAGCCAGGGTGCCGCACTGGTATAGAAATACCATCTGATGGCATCTGCTCCGTAGGTCTTTAAAGCATCGAAGGGATCCACCGCATTGCCCTTGGACTTGCTCATCTTCTCTCCGTTCTCATCGAGAACAAGTCCGAGAACTATGACGTTCTCATAGGGAGCCTTTCCGAAGAGAAGGGTGCTCTCCGCCATGAGCGAATAGAACCATCCTCTGGTCTGGTCGACAGCTTCGGAAATGAATGCTGCAGGGAACTGCTGCTCAAACTTTTCTTTATTTTCAAAAGGATAATGGTGCTGTGCAAAAGGCATTGCTCCCGAGTCAAACCAGCAGTCGATGACTTCGGGGACTCTCTTCATGGTCTTGCCGCACTTGGGGCAGACACAGGTGATCTCATCGATATAAGGTCTGTGGAACTCAACCGTAGCCGCAGCAGGGTTTCCGGACATCTCTTCGAGTTCCTTACGGGAACCGATGGCTATCTGATGGCCGCAGTCCTGGCACTCCCAGATGTTGAGGGGAGTTCCCCAGTAACGGTTTCTGGATACGCCCCAGTCCTGGATATTCTCAAGCCAGTTGCCGAAACGTCCCTCTCCGATCGAAGGGGGGATCCAGTTTACTGTCTTATTGTTGGCAACAAGATCATCCTTTACGGCGGTCATCTTGATGAACCAGGATTCTCTCGCAAAATACAGAAGAGGTGTGGAGCATCTCCAGCAGTGGGGATAATCATGCTCTACCTTGGGTGCCGAGAAAAGGATCCCTCTTCCGGAGAGTTCCTTAAGCACCTCGGGATCGCAGCTGATCGCTCCCGCATCGATTTCCTTCTGGGTGGGCTTGCAGCGCATGCCCGCAAAAGGAGTTTCAGGCTTCATAACACCGTGCTCATCCACCATCTGAACGAAAGGAGCGTCATATTTTCTTCCGACTCTCGCATCGTCTTCACCGAATGCGGGAGCGATATGAACGATACCGGTACCGTCGGACATCGTTACGTAATCATCGCAGTAAACAAAGAATGCTTTCTTTTTCTGCTTCTCAACAGCTTCGGCCGCACATGCGTACAGAGGCTCATACTCTTTGTACTCAAGATCTGTGCCCTTGTATGTCTCGATGATCTCGTATGCGGGAGTGCCCTCTTCTCTTTCGATACCTCCGAGCACGCTGTCGAGAAGAGCCTGTGCAAGGATATAGGTATATCCGTCTGCAGCCTTGACTCTTGCGTAGGTCTCATCGGGATTGACGCAGAGAGCGATATTGGAAGCCAGGGTCCAGGGCGTGGTGGTCCATGCGAGGAAATATGCATCCTCACCCTTTATCTTGAAACGAACGATCGCGGTACGCTCTTTCAGGGTCTTGTAGCCCTGTGCGACCTCGTGTGAGGAAAGAGGGGTTCCGCAGCGGGGACAATAGGGAACGATCTTGAATCCCTTGTAGAGAAGTCCCTTGTCCCAGATAGTCTTGAGAGCCCACCACTCGGACTCGATGAAATTATCGTCATAGGTAACATAGGGGTCGTCCATATCAGCCCAGAAGCCGACGGTTCCGGAGAACTCCTCCCACATTCCCTTATATTTCCATACGGATTCCTTACATTTTCTGATGAAAGGATCAAGTCCGTAGCTTTCGATCTGTTCCTTGCCGTTGATACCGAGAAGCTTCTCAACCTCAAGCTCCACAGGAAGTCCGTGGGTGTCCCATCCGGCCTTTCTGGGCACCTGATAGCCCTTCATCGTACGGTATCTGGGAATCATGTCCTTAATGGTCCTGGTCTCAACATGGCCTATATGAGGCATTCCGTTTGCGGTAGGGGGTCCGTCGTAGAACGTATATACGGGGCCTTCCTTCCTGGAATCGATGCTCTTCCTGAAAATGTCATTGTCTTTCCAGAATTTTTCAACCTCAGCCTCACGCTGGGTGAAGGAAAGATCGGAACTAACCTGCTTGTACATAATTCCTCCTGTAATAAAACAAAACCTCACCCGGCAAAGAGCGAGGTCTTTTCATCGATCTTCTATAAAATCGCACGCAAAGCAATTTTAGTGTAAAACGGCTGTAATGTCAATATTATCGGGCTTTCCGGATTGTTTTTTGGGGCTCCCGATTATATAATTATCAGTAGTTGGCCTGATGACCTTCGGAGGTATGTTAAGTGGCTGAAAAGAACACTTCAAAACCGAAAAAAACGATCAAAAAAGGGACCATATCCGGTCATATGTATGCCGTCGCCATACTGCCCGTCGTTCTGTTCGCGATACTCATCACCTGCACCGGTATCCCGTTTCTGACAAGGCTTCAGCACAAGATGGCGGAAAAAGAGCTGAAGGACATCTGCAAGAGCACGATCTTGCTGATGGATGCCCGCTATCCCGGGGATTACGAGCTTAAGGGTGAAGACAGCCTCTTCCTCTACAAGGGCGATACGGACATAACCACCGATCCTTCCGTCATAGACTCAGTCAAGGAGGCTACAGGCCTCGATATCACCATCTTCTACGAAGACACCCGCATCCTGACCACCATCACCGACGCAAACGGCACGAGAATGGTGGGAACCGGCATAGCATCCAGGATCTACGACACCGTATACGGTGAAGGCCTTGATGTCTTCTACACCAACACCGAGATCTTCGGCACCCCCTATTACACCTATTACATGCCCATAACCTCATCAAGCGGGGATATCCGGGGAATGATCGCTACAGCAAGACCCTCCGAGGATATCGACAGCATAGTAAAGGACTACATAATACTCCTGGTACTGGTCTCGCTGATCCTTACGGGACTCATGATCGTCATCGTCATAAAGATCACCAAGCCCATGACCAAGTCCGTGGAGAGCATCTTCAGATTCGTAAGGGAGACTTCAAACGGCAATGACAGTGCGGTCATAGACGAAAGCGTGCTCCGCAGGAATGATGAACTTTCCGATATCGCAGAGAGCGTTCTTTCCTTGCAGAGATCCATGAGAAATCTTATGGAATCCGATCCTCTGACCGGACTCTTCAACAGGCGCTCAGCCCACAGAAAGATCGGTCCCATCATCGCCAAGTCCAAAAACTCCGGTGAACCTTTCTGCATAGCCATAGGAGACATCGACTTCTTTAAATCGGTCAACGACACATACGGTCACGATGCCGGAGATGAAGTCCTCGTAAAGGTTGCGGATATTCTCAGGGAATATATGAGAAACTGCGGATTCGTGGCAAGATGGGGAGGTGAGGAATTCCTCCTTGTCTTTGACCGGACAGGTCTTCTCATGGCAGAAAACCAGCTGTGGAGCCTTCTTGAATCAATCAGGGCTCTCGAAATCAGATATGACAACTACATAATCAAGCTCACAATGAGCTTCGGTGTCAGCGAATGGGACGGCAAAGAATCCGTCGATGCCCTGGTCAAAGATGCCGACGACAAGCTCTACTACGCCAAGAACAACGGAAGAAACCGCGTGGTGAGCGAGATTGAAGGACGCACGGGGAGCGGTGACAGTGAGATAGACAAGCTTCTTGATACCATAAGAAATGCCGAAGAAAACAGTGAAGACAGGCCGGAAGAAGGCCACTTCAAGAATCTGAGCAAAGAAGAACTCGAATACATCCTCACGGGAAAAGCCGACGAGGATGCCTCGGGATCGGGAGAAGCTGTGTCCGCAGATCCGATCACATTTTCGGATGACTCGTACACTTAATCTTTCCCGCTGCCCGGGAAGATCTGGACCGTCATTATGGCTGTGAACATGAGGATACATCCTGTGATCTCTCTTGGAGTCAGCATCTGGTGAAGTATCACAAAACCGCCCAGCACCGAAAAAAGTGCCTCGCAGCTCATGAGGATGGATGCGGTATAGGGTTCAAGTCTGGACTGACATATTATCTGTATCGTATAGGCCACGCCTCCCGAGAGTGCCCCGGCATAAAGTATGGGCACCGCAGCGGCGGCTATGCTCCGAAGGGAAGGTGCCTCCAGCAAAAGCATGGGAACGGCGCTGGTAAGCGATACGGTCAGAAATTCTATACATGCGAGCTTCACCCCGTCCAGTTCACCGGAATACCTGTCAACGGCCAGGATCTGAAGGCTGAACACCACGGCGCATGCCAGCAGGAACGGATCTCCCTTTTCAAAACTCATCTTCTCCGAAACCGACAGAAAATACAGTCCCGCAACAGCGATCGCCACGCCGATCCATGCGGGGAGCCCCGCTTTCTTTTTCAGGAACAGTCCGAATATGGGGACCAGGACTATGTACATCGCGGTGATAAAGCCGGCCTTTCCCACCGAATACGTGTAGAGAATCCCGAACTGCTGGAGGTTCGATGCGAGTGAAAGGAATACACCGCAGATAATTCCCGCTTTCCACAGATGTGCGGAGCGCCACCCGGTATCTTTCAGGCCCTGCTGAGTCTGCCCGTCCCGGATTCCTTTACCCCTGATTTTTTCACCCTGGACTTCTTTAACCGGAGTTTCTTTACCCCGGATCTCATTCCCCGGTATCCTTTTGTCCGAATTTCCTTCGCTCTTTACTTTCCTGCGTCCGTAAAAAAGTGAAAAAACAAATACAACGGCCGCGGCAAGCATGAACCTGACTGCCGTGAATGTAAAAGGGCCCGTCTCCTCCATCCCGATACTCTGGAATGCGAAGGCAAGACCCCAGATAAGTGCTCCGATGAGCTGGAGCAATACATAAAATGTTCTTTTATTGCTTTTCATTGCTCAGATCCCGTACTTTTCCGTGTCACATAAGACACATTACTTTGATATAATTTTCCGACTTATCCCTCATCATCTCGAATCCCCTGCCGAGTTCATCAAGGCTCAGCCTGTGGGTTATGAACATCTCGGGTTTTATGGATCCGTTTTCGAGATTCTCAAGAACCATGCTCCAGTCGTCCCTGCCGTGCCCCTTGAAGGATGAATTCCAGGTGCCGCTCAGGGTGAGCTGTTTTCTGAGGATCTTCCAGTAGAGTTTTTTCTCCAGAGCCATATCGGATGCGGGATTTCCCACAAGCCTGAGTATTCCGGATGCTCCCAGCAGATCCAGTCCCAGGTTTAAGGAAGCGTTTGTTCCGACGCATTCGAAAAACGCAGAGACTCCCTTCCCTTTTGTCTTTTCCATGATATCCGCCACGGGATCGGATCTTTTGAAATCCGTATATCTGTCCGGGCCTATGCCCAGGAGCGAAAGCTTTTCTTTCTGGAAATCCTTGTTTCCGACGCAGTGGATATTCTCATATCCGAGGCTCTTAAGATGCATCACGGTGAAAAGCCCGATGGTCCCCAGTCCGCATACCGCTATGGGAAGTCCGGGGTCAATGTTTTCTTTTACAGTCTCAAGGCCGCTCTGTCTTACGGCATGCATCGCAACGGACATGGGCTCCAGCATTGCAGCCTGTTCAAAACTGACATTATCCGGAAGCAGAACGGTATTCCAAAACGGAACCTTTACATACTCCGCAAATCCTCCGTCGCATCTTGAGCCCAGATAATTGTAGTTCTCACACATCTCGTAGCGCAGATCCTGACAAGGCCCGCATTCCCTGCAGGGGATCAGGGGAAATACTCCTGCTCTTTTTCCCTTCATGCTCTCCGGAACATTTTTACCCGTCTCTTCTATCACTCCGCTGAACTCGTGTCCGGGAACGAGAGGATGATGGTATGCTCCTGTTTTGTATATCCTCGGAATGTCGGATCCGCAGATGCCGGCTGCCTTTACCTTTAAAATGACACAATCGTCATCAGGAACGGAAGGTCTTCCGTCCGTACCGGCTATTCCGCTTCCGTCAAGTTCCGGCCGCGTCGTCTCTTCAAGTGCTACATCGCCTATGGCTTTAAGTACGTATGCTCTCATCATATCGATCCTTCAAACCTCTTAAGATCCGCAGGTGTTGTGATCTTATAATTATTCTCGTCTCCGGGTACGGTCAGTATCTTCATCCCCGCCATCACGGCAGGCTGCATGGATCCGCTTATGTCCATAATTGCTTCCGGAAGAAGGCTTTCGTTTGCCGCAAGATACGGTCCGAACTTGAAACCTTCGGGCGCCTGTCCCGCAGCTATCCTGCTCCTGTCGAGGTTTGCCTTCACCTCTCCGTTCTCCACCTCATATACCGTATCCTTCATGGGAAGTATGGGCAGGACCGCATCGCCTTCCTTAAGCTTTTCTGCGATCTGTGCCAGAGTCTCCTCCGTGACGAGCGGCCTTGCGGCATCATGTATCACCACGCTGTCATCATCCTTCAAAAACTCTGCGCAGAGGCGGAGTCCCGAGAGTATGGACAGCTGCCTGTTCTCTCCCGGATCCGCAAACCCTTTGAATCCGGACTTTGCGGGAAGAAGAGACTGTATGAGGTCTCTGTATGCGGGTGCCGCAACTATGACATACGAATCGATCGCATCGCTCTTTTCGAAGGTATCGATCACATATGCTATGACGGGCTTTCCGCCCGCGATAAGATACTGTTTAGGGATATCGGTTCCCATACGGGTTCCGGTCCCGCCCGACAAAATGATCGCAGTGACCATCCCCTACTCCTTTCCGCAGATCTCAGATGATTCCGAAATACTTGAATGCCCTGTAGATACCGTCCTCATATACGGAGTCCGTGACATAGTCCGCAGCCATTAGGAGTTCGGGATTTCCCTGTCCCATTGCTATGCCGTGAGCCGCGGCCTTTATCATTTCCATATCGTTCATGCCGTCTCCTACGGCATATACATTTTCCTCCGGCACTCCGTAGTACTGCCTTACAACCTCCATTCCGGTAGCCTTGGAATGGCCCTTGGGTACAAACTCGACAACAATGCCGTTATGGTTTATGGGTGTCAGGAATCCTCCGAGCCTTTCACAGACCGCATCAAAATCGGTCTCCGCTGTTATATCGGCACTGAACTTATTGATGGGATCCTCAGGCGTAAGCTGCGACATTCTCCTTGCCCTGTCCCCAAGGGAATACCAGAGCGTCTCCGCAAAAGGATCGTCCGGAAAATCCTCCGGATCAAAAAAGCAGTATTCGCTTCCTTCCAGCACCACCGGCATGTGCTCATCGGACATGGTCTTAAGAGATATCTGAACCTGTTCGTGAGTCAGGAGCTTGCTGTATAGCACCTCCCCTCCTATCTCTATGTGGCATCCGCATGCCGCAACAACGCCGTCCAGTCCGAGGTTATCCAGCGATTCATATCTGGTGTTCGATCTGGATCTTCCGGTGTTTAAGAAAACCTTGTTTCCGCATACCGATGCAAGACGTATCGCATCCTTTGTACTCTCGCGGATCCTCAGGGTCTCATCCCATATGGTCATATCTATGTCAAGAAAGATCAGATTCATTTACGGTCTCCGTTCTCTTTTCTTATAAGAAGTCCTTCAAAGCCCGCCATAAAAGGCATCGTAAACATTATCGGAAATGCATATCTTGCATGCTTCATAAAGCAGGGTCCCGCCATGCAGACAAGAAGAGTTACGATCTGCATGGGATACAGATGCAGGTATCCCTTTCTCTTCCTGATGAGCAGGATCATCACCCAGGTCCAGAGTCCCGGGCTCTGCAGCATTCCGAAAAATGATATGCGGTCGATATAGCGGTAGAAAAATATCAGGATCTCATCGGCCCCTTCAAAAAGGCCCGTCTTTGAAAAATAATCACTGTCCAGTTCATATCTGACAGATGTGTCGGTTTCAGGATCAAACCATCCGTGGATACTGATGAAGAAGGATTCGATATAGGTACCCGGATGTTTGAAGAACTGCTCAAACCATGTCTTCAGATATCCTGCGACCACATCACGCGAAGCATGTATATCATAATACTGCTTGACGGGATCCGAGATGTAGGGATCATAACTTTCCATCATCTTCGCATGATCTCCGAAAAGTGCATCTATGGAAGCAAGCTCTTCCGGAGTCATCTCGTCTTCGTATCTGATGAGGGTAAGCGTCGTCTGCTGCATCGGTACGGAGAGCATCTCCTTTAATCCGTCGCTCTCGGCTTTTGTATATGCCGCTATTCCCGATGAAAGTCCCGTATAAATGCATAAGGGCAGAAGTATAAAAAGAAGTGCCTTCCTTACAACAGCCTTCTTATCCGTGCTCCGGTACATGCCGTATACGCACATCACAAGGCCGTTTACAAATACTATGATGGAGCCGTTGTTCCTGCACATGCATACTAAAAACGCAGCAAGGCAGAACTTTAGCAGATTCTTTTTATCCTTAAGGAACGCTTCCTCGTCCTCATAAAAGGTGAGCGTAAGAACGCAGTACCATATGCATGCCGCGGCAAAGGGGACATCCTTTATGGCAGTGGTGGCGATGTTCGAATAAATCGGAGAAAGTATATACACTCCGAGGACCGCCGCAAGAAGCGGCTGATCCGCATTTCTGTTTTTGAGCCACTTTATCGTAAGTGCCAGGGATGATGCAAAGAAAAATGCCTGCAAAAGTATCCAGGTAAAAAGCGCGGGATCGTAGCTTCCGAAGACCGCCCCGAAGATCTTAAAATATCCTCCGATAACTGCGGTAAGGATTATAGGGTGATGCTTTGACCACGGGCTGTCGCCGAAAGCCTGCATGAGCTGCCCGATAAAATCCGCATTGTGGTTGCCGGGACAATTCAGTATCATCACCGGTGCCCAGAGTACAAGGAGCAGTATCAGCACGTTGCGGTATACATGCTCTCCGAAGAACCTGTCCCCGAATGCGCTCCTTTTTTCCGACAGGGAGATCTTCTCAAGTCCCGCTTCAAACAGCGCAAAAAGATACCTGTATATCACCCCGAAACCCGCGGCCGCAAGAAACGATCTGAAGATCAGAGGAAAGGTCTCAAACATCCCCAGGACATTGCCGGTCACCGTGATCTGCCGTCCCATCATAGTAATGAACCCGAGGATCATCGGAAGGATGATGCCTTTAAGATGCTCCCCGAACTTTGTCTTTACAAGATACATCGCACAGCCCGAAAGGACAGCCGCGGCGATCATATCAAACTGATAATCTCCCAGGCACGAATAGATCCTTGCGATCATAAGATCCAGGCTCACCTCTCCGTATGCCCAGAAAGGATATGCCTCGGTCACCTTATAGGTCAGCGCAAAACCTGCCAGATATGCCGATATGATAAACAGTATCTTTTCCCTGTTTTTTATTTTGTCAGTTCCGACTTTATTCACCTTTAACCAATGTCCTTACTTCCCCGCATCAGCCCCACATCATATAGGAGACGCCCTGCAAAAGCCTTATGAAAAACAGCATTCCGCAGTATGTATGATATAAAAGGATACATCCGCAAAGCCCCGTATA
>CAMNEB010000054.1 GCA_946536155.1 uncultured Lachnospiraceae bacterium
TCAATTCAAATATACATAAGGGCTTATGCTTTAACTGAGTGTCAGTAAGGCAAAGCCCTTATTTTTTATGTCAGAGATCATTTAAGCCGGTGATCATTTAAGCCTGAGATCATATAAAAAAACAGAGCCGTCACAAATAATTGATCGATCATATCAGATCGTTGTGACAGCTCTTATTATTCCGGTAAGAATTTCATGCCGTATTTCAGTAGATCTTATGGTCCATTTTTTTGTATTCCCTGAATAACTGAAGGCAGGCCTCTCTGTCGATACAGATCAGGTTTTCTTTTAATGCATCCCTGCCGCCCGACAGTTTATCGAATTTCTCATCCCTGAAGCCTATCTCGGCATTGTCCCCGATGGTGCATCCGTAATATACTCTGTCGATATTGGCCCACAGGATAGCATATAGACACATGGGACAGGGTTCTCCTGTGGTATATAATTCGCAGCCGGTAAGATCATGGGTCTTCAATCTGCGGCCTGCGTCCCTGATGGCTTCGATCTCCCCGTGAGCTGTAGAGTCGGTATTGATCAAAACTCTGTTATGACCTCTTCCTACAACTTCTCCGTCCCTGACGATAACACAGCCAAAAGGTCCTCCGTGCCCGTTTCGGATCCCTTCGAAAGCTTCTTCTATGGCCGCCTTCATAAACCTGTTTTCTGCCTGTATGTATTTTTTGTCTGAATTCATTGTTTTTTACTTAAGATCACTGTGCAGATGCATTCTGCTCTTTAATTTTTTTATCGACAGTTATGTATAACTTTGCGCTCTTATACTGATAAACAAGCGTCATGATGCTGAGCACCAGCATTGCGATAGTTCCGATGGCGGTCAGGATGACTCCGAGCATGGGGATGAGAACTATCAGGAGGGTTCCTGCAAGCATCATCAGTATGGAGATGACATACCATTTCCAGATCTCGTCCCATTTTCTGGACAATCTGATATCCGCATCTTCTACGACATTTGCATATGCTTTGATCATGTAGTAGTACGTGAGCAGTGATACCACAAGACTGCCGATGGTCGCAAAGATCGCCAGATTTAAGAGACCCGGAACATAAACGATCACTACGGAAAATACGGTAATGACCACCGAGATGAGTGTCAGTACTCCTACGGTCCTGAAGCGGCGGTCTGTGGGTTCAAGCTTTATAAAGCAGAGTGCCGTAAGTACCTGAAAGATGATCACCGCAACCGAGATGACTGTTGCCAGTTTGCCGAGAAACTGCTGGGTATAGTCATTATTGATGCCTTCCAGGATCGTGCAGACCAGATGCAGGATGAATATCTTCATCAGCCATTTTGCCAGTATGGGTGAGTTTCTGAGGACTTTGTCCGTCAAAGGTCTGTTGTTGCTTAGAATTCCTCTGTTTGTTTCCATATTTTTTCTCCCTCATGATAATGTGATGATAAAAGATCATCGTTCTTTATTACGGTACAGTATTGATATAGATAATGCAATAAAAAAAGAAAATATGGTATAATACTTTTGTTTTGCATAAGTATTAATTTTTTTATGATTTGAGGTGCTTAAGTATGGGAATGACAATGACTCAGAAGATCCTGGCAAGAGCAGCGGGACTTGATTCCGTAAAGGCCGGCGATCTTATCATGGCAAAGCTCGATCTGGTACTCGGTAACGATATCACCAGCCCCGTAGCTATCCATGAGATCGAAAAGATGAAGGTGGAGGGAGTATTTGATAAGGACAAGATCGCACTTGTTCCCGATCATTTTGTTCCCAACAAAGATATCAAATCCGCTGAACACTGCAAATGTGTCAGGGAATTTGCAAGAAGGAACGAGATCACCAATTATTTCGAAGTCGGTGAGATGGGTATTGAGCATGCGCTCCTTCCCGAAAAAGGTCTTACCGTACCCGGAGATGTGATAATCGGAGCCGATTCCCATACCTGTACCTACGGAGCTCTCGGAGCGTTCTCCACAGGTGTCGGTTCTACCGATATGGCTGCCGGAATGGCTACCGGACAGGCATGGTTCAAGGTTCCTTCAGCTATAAAGTTCAATCTTACCGGACAGTTTTCAAAGGATGTCAGCGGCAAGGATCTTATCCTTCACATCATCGGAATGATCGGTGTTGACGGAGCTCTTTATAAGTCCATGGAATTTACCGGTCCCGGTGTCGCTTCTTTATCAATGGATGACAGATTCACCGTTGCCAACATGGCTATCGAAGCCGGCGGCAAGAACGGTATCTTCCCCGTAGATGATAAGACAGTTGAATATCTCAAAGAGCATGCCACCAGAGAGTATCATGTATTTGAGGCTGATGCGGATGCTGAGTACGATCAGGTGATCGATATCGACCTTTCAGAACTTAAGCCCACCATTTCGTTCCCTCATCTTCCCGAGAATACACACACCATCGATCAGATCCACGCAGAAGGTGATGTGAAGATCGACCAGGTGGTCATCGGATCATGTACCAACGGACGTATCTCCGATATGCGTATTGCAGCCGAAGTCCTCAAGGGCAGACATATCGCCAAGGGAATAAGAGCGATCGTTCTTCCCGCTACCCAGGCTGTTTATATGCAGTGTCTTGAAGAGGGACTTCTCAAGATATTCATAGAATCCGGATGCGTAGTTTCAACTCCCACATGCGGTCCCTGCCTCGGCGGGTACATGGGCGTCATGGCTGCGGGAGAGAGATGTGTCTCCACTACCAACAGAAACTTTGTAGGACGTATGGGACATGTTGATTCGGAGGTTTATCTCGCAAGTCCGGCAGTTGCCGCTGCAAGTGCAATAAAGGGCTATATCGCATGCCCCGCAGATCTTTAAAAGACTAGGAGAAGACAATGGAAAACGCTAAAGGCAAAGTACTTAAATACGGTGATAATGTTGACACCGATGTAATAATCCCCGCAAGATACCTTAATTCATCCGATCCCGCAGAGCTCGCCCTTCACTGCATGGAGGATATCGACAAGGATTTTTCAAAGAGGATGAATAAGGGCGATATCATAGTCGCCACCAAGAATTTCGGATGCGGTTCTTCCAGAGAGCATGCACCCATATCGATAAAAGCTTCCGGTATCTCATGCGTCATTGCAGAGACCTTCGCAAGGATCTTTTACCGCAATGCGATCAATATCGGTCTTCCCATCATTGAGTGCGCCGATGCGGCAAGGGAGATCGAAGACGGAGATGAGGTTGAGATCGATTTCAACACAGGTATCATCACCGACATCACAAAAGGCACTTCCTATCAGGGACAGGCTTTCCCTGAGTTCATGCAGAAGCTCATTGCTGCGGGAGGCCTTGTGAATTACATCAACGAAAATAACTGATCTAGTTTTACGGAGAAGATAATTGTTTGCTTTTGTAGAAGGAGTTCTCGATCTTCTTGAGAACGATCTGTGTGTGGTCGATATCGGAGGTCTGGGTATCAATGTGAATATCACCTCCAGATGTTCGGCTGAGATCGGATCTGTCGGAGATCATGTAAAACTCTATACCTATACCCAGGTTGCCGAAGACACTTTCCAGCTCTACGGTTTTCCCGACAGGGATGACCTTGATATGTTCAAAAAACTGATATCCGTGTCAGGTGTCGGACCAAAGAGTGCGCTGTCGCTTTTGTCCGTCATGGATTCCGACTCCGTCAGATATGCAGTGATAAGCGATGATGTAAAGGCACTGTCTAAGGCAAAGGGAATATCTGCCAAGACTGCCGGCAAGATCATCATAGAACTCAAAGGAAAAGTGGATCTTTCGGATGAGAAGGTTGCCATGAAGTTTGCGGGCCCCGTCACGGTTTCCGCTAAAAACGACTTCGGAAGAGAAGAGGCGGATGCCCTCGCGGCTCTTGTATCACTTGGATACTCGGAAGCAGAGAGCACAAAAGCCATTCTTTCCGTTGACGGGCATGAAACACTGGATTCGGGAACCCTTCTTTCTCTTTCACTTAAGATCCTTTACGGTAAATGATTTAAATGGCCAGAAGTATTGAAACCAATCTGACAAAAGAAGACAAGCCTGTTGAACATTCCCTGCGTCCCCAGAGACTAACAGAGTATATCGGACAGGAAGCCATCAAGGAACGTCTTATCATACAGATAGAAGCCGCAAAGGCAAGGGGCGAGGCACTTGACCACGTGCTACTGTACGGACCTCCCGGACTGGGAAAGACCACTCTTGCGGGTATCATTTCAAATGAGATGAACACCCACATCAGGATCACCTCCGGACCTGCCATAGAAAAGCCCTCCGAGATGGCGGCTATACTGAATTCCCTTCAGGAAAGGGATATGCTCTTTATCGATGAGATCCATCGTCTTAACCGCCAGGTTGAGGAGGTTCTTTATCCCGCCATGGAGGATTTCGCGATAGATGTCATGATCGGCAAGGATTCATCGTCCTCTGCAAGGAGTGTAAGGCTTCCCCTTCCTCACTTTACGCTCATAGGCGCCACAACCAGAGCGGATATGCTCACGGCTCCCTTAAGAGACAGGTTCGGGGAACAGTTTCATATGGAATTCTACACCCCTGAGGAACTATCCGAAGTTGTCATCTTCTCGGCAGGAAAACTGGGTGTGAAGATTGAAAAAGAAGCGGCGCTGGAACTTGCAAGAAGAAGCCGCGGAACTCCCAGGATCGCCAACAGGATGCTCAGACGAGTCAGGGATTATGCTCTTGTCAGATATGACGGAGTGATCACCGGAGATATTGCCGTCGAAGCAATGGATATGATGGCTATCGATAAGGTGGGCCTTGATAATATAGACAGGAACATCCTTGAGACCATCATAAAGAAATTCGACGGAGGACCTGTGGGACTTGATACCCTTGCTGCGGCAACAGGCGAGGACCCCGGAACTCTCGAGGATGTATATGAGCC
Organism: uncultured Lachnospiraceae bacterium; assembly: GCA_946536155.1. Taxonomy (GTDB): domain Bacteria; phylum Bacillota; class Clostridia; order Lachnospirales; family Lachnospiraceae; genus AC2028. Next base: position 4,872 of record CAMNEB010000054.1, read on the forward strand.
CTTCCTTCTCAAGAACGGATTCCTTATGAGGACCCCCAAGGGAAGAGTTGTAACGGATCTTGCAAGAGAGCATCTTGATATGTGGCTCACATGATAAGACATAAATGATCACCGGCCGCTTTTAAACAGTGTTTACAGGAGGTTTGTATGTCCGAGATTAATGAAACTCAGGTTATAATCGCAGGCAGGGTTCTCACTCTTACAGGCTATGAAACTGAGGAATATACGCAGAAGGTAGCCAATTATATAAATAAAAAGCTGGAGGAGTGCAGAAAGACCGGAAGCTTCAAATCCCAGAACAAAGAGATGCAGATGCTTCTCGTTGCTCTGAACATTGCCGACGATTATATGAAGATCAACGAAGAGATCGCTGAGAATGACAAGCTTATCGAGGAAAAAGATAAGGAAATATACAGCCTCAAGCACGATATAATCACGACCCAGGCAAGACTTGACAAATCCGAGGAGCAGGTCAGGATCCTCCAGGACAAGATGGCAGAGAGCTCCAAGAAGCTCCTCCAGCTTGATGCCAAATTAAAGACAAGAGAAAAATCTGCAACAAAGAAAGAAGACAAGGAAGCCAAGGCAAAAGAAAAAGCCGCAGCCAAAGAGGCTAAGAAGGCCGCTGAAGAAGCAGCCGCAAAAGCAGCCGAAGAAGAAAAAGTTCCCGAGATCGTAAAGGCTCTCGAGGACATGCAGGCCGAAAAATCCAGACTTGCAAATTATTCCAGACCGGGTGAGCCTGTCCGCGTTCCCGAAGGCGCAAAACCCGCATCCGCTTCGGAGGCAAAACCCGCTCCCGCATCATCTCCGGATACTAAACAGGAGGCTGCAAAGCCTGCGGCAGATAACAATCCCGCATCTCCGTCGGAAGCCAAAGCTGCGGAAGCAAAGCCTGTATCTGAAACAGGTGCTTCAGAAGCAAAACCCGCACCCGCATCATCTTCGGATACCAAACCTGCAGATGTAAAGCCTTCAACTGCATCGAATGCTAAACCTGCACCCGCATCTTCGGATGCAAAACCCGCAGATGCAAAGCCTTCTGCAGAAAACAAGCCTTCATCAGACAGCAGCGCTTCAGGAACAAAGAATGCAAATAATACGCCTGCTACCGATACATACAAGCCGGTAACCGGATTCAGGCCTTCTGATGCTCCAAAACCCGCACAGGGCACCGGTTCATCAGACAATAAGTCATCGGGGGACGGAAAACTTTCGGCTCCTTCGCCGTATACCCGCGGACCGAGACTTCTTAAATGACAACAGATGAGTGATCCCGTAAATAAAAATCCCATAAAAACAGAGCTCCTTGCGCCGGCGGGCAGCAAGGAGTCTTTTTATGCGGCTTTAAAAGCCGGAGCCGATGCGGTATATATGTCCGCAGAGAAGTTCGGTGCCAGGGCATATGCCGGGAACTTCTCATACGATGATATCTTTGAATGCTCTAAATTTGCCCATCTCTACGGTAAAAAGATATATCTGACGGTCAATACCCTTGTTAAAGAGGATGAATTTGATGAACTCAGGAGCTTTCTTGACAGCGGAGTTACGGATGCTGCAGACGGTCTCATCATACAGGATCTCGGAGTGGCTTCTTTTATAAGCAGATACAAGCCTGAAGCCGTTCTTCATGCAAGCACCCAGATGTCCGTAACAGGGCCTGAGGGAGCCGGGATCCTCAAGGAACACGGTTTTTCAAGAGTCGTTCCAGCAAGGGAGCTTCTTTTTGATGAGATAGAAAGCATAGGAAAAGAGACAGGTCTTGAGATAGAATGCTTCATCCACGGGGCGATGTGTTATTCCTATTCCGGACAGTGCCTGTTTTCATCGGTACTTGGCGGAAGGAGCGGAAACCGCGGAAGATGTGCCCAGCCCTGCAGACTTCCCTACAGACTGAAAGGACTCGGCACGGATAAGGAGACATATCCCCTGAGTCTTAAGGATATGTGTACCCTTGAACTTTTGCCGAAGCTGATATCTTCGGGCGTCTGTTCGCTTAAGGTTGAAGGCAGGATGAAACCGCCCGAATATGTTGCCGGGGTCATCTCGATATACAGAAAATATCTGGATCTTTTAGAATCCGGTAAAGAATATGTGATAGATAAGGGAGATCTCAAGGCATTATCTAATCTCTATGTCAGGGATTCTCTGTCCCACGGATATCTGGACAGGCACAATTCAAGGGATATGGTGACTGTCTACAGCCATGGCTATAACCCTTCCGATGATGCTTTTGTAAGCAGGATAACCGAAAAGTATATAACTCCCGCTAATACGGAGCATATCCCGGAGATAAGCCTCAGCTTTGATGCGAGGTTTAAGACTGGAGAGCCTGCTTTTCTTTCCGTATCAGCATTTTTACCGGACGGAACTGTCCTTACAGGTTCTGCGAAAGGAAGCATCGCGGAAAAAGCCGTCAAGAGCGCCATCGGCAGGGAAGATATAGTAAAGCAGTTCAAAAAACTGGGAAATACGCCTTATACGACAGATGAAGATCTGATAAACACAGAAATTGACGATGACTGTTTTTATTCTCTTAAGGGCTTAAACGAATTAAGAAGAGCGGCTATATCGGATCTTGAAAAACAACTTGAATCCGATAAAAGAAAGATAGGGCCCGGCGAAAAGCATTCTTCCGGGCAAAAAAATGAAGATGTTCACGAAGAGCAATCTGTCCTGAGCGGATATAAAACCGATCCCTTTGATCCATACGGATTATCTGTTCTGGTCTCGAATGCGGATCAGCTTTCTGCGCTCCTTGAATGTATCAGAACAGGGAAGGCAGGCAGGACAGATACGGTATATCTCGAGGAGGATATGCTCCTTTCGGGTGATATTTCAGATGCCGTAAATGAATTAAAAGATCATGCATCAGTTTATCTCGCATGCTCAAGGATCAGAAGAAAACGCATTCCGGATATTATCACCGGTCTTTTGGAAAAAAAGGCCGCTGACGGTGTTCTTGTCAGGAATCTTGAAGACCTGGGATTTTTTGCATCTGAAAGCAGAGGATATAAGATCATTACCGATCATTCTCTGTATGCATACAATAAAGAGGCTGCCGCGTTTTTGGATGAGTATTCGGACCTGCACACCCTGCCTCTTGAATTGTCGGGCGCGGAGATACTGAGATTGCTCAGATCATCCGGTAAGAACTTTGAGAGAGTAGTCTACGGAAGAGTGCCTCTTATGGTCACTGCAGGATGCGTTCGAAAAACTCTCAAACAATGTTCGAAAAATGGCGGATATGAGACTATAATAGACAGAAAAGGGATCTCTTTCCCCGTTAAATGCGAATGCGCAGAGTGCCTTAATATAATCTATAATTCGGTGCCGCTCCTCCTTAAAAGGGATATGGATTCCTGCAGGATGAGGATCGAATTTACAAATGAGGATAAACAGACGGTCACGGACGTGACCGGTTACTATAACGGAGTATCCGGAATGCCGGATATTGAATATACAACAGGCTGGCAGTCCAGACCGGTTCAGTAGCAAAGTCCGGCCACCGGAACCGATCCGGATCCGGTGATCCGGCTGCCTGACATTATATGGGAGAATATGAGTGCAGATCGCTCTCAGATTTTACGTAATTGAAGTATCTAAATATGTGATAACCCTTCTTATGGTGTTATATACATCTCTTGCAGTTACATGTAATATCACCAGGAATAAGAAGGTATTTTCCGTGTGCAGTTCTTTTCAGAGCGGATTGCTCCTTGTTCTGATGTTCTTATGTTTCCTTGATATGACATTTGTGTCCGGAAAAGAAGAGTATCTATACCTCTTTGCCTTTATCACGCTTTTCCTCTTTTTCATGATAACCATTGTGTCGATCATCTATGACAGGTCGGACAGGCAGCTTTTGAACAACATGTGCATGCTTTCCGGTCTGGGTCTGTGCATAGTATCGAGATTATCCTTTGCAAAAGCCTTCAGACAGTATATCCTGACGCTGGTGTCATTTGCTTTCTGCCTTGCGATACCCTTCTTTATCGACAGGTTCAGATATTTTAAGCAGCTCCTGTGGGTCTATGCCATATCGGGACTTACGATACTGTCCGTGGTGCTCCTGACGGAAGCCAAGGTCAACGGAGCCAATATCACGTTTACCATCAAGGGCATAACCTTCCAGCCCTCCGAGTTTGTAAAGATCCTTTTCCTGTTTTTTATAGCGGCATTCCTGTGTAAATACAATTCATTCAAATGGGTCTTTCTGTCAGCGGTGATAGCGGGACTTCATGTACTCATACTGGTACTTTCGAGAGACCTGGGAAGCGCTGTCATATTTTTCGTCACATACGTGCTGATCGTCATAATCGCAACCCATAATTACTGGTATCTGCTGACGGGAGTTCTGGGCGGAAGCCTTGCGTGCATCGTTGCTTATAAGGTGTTCGATCATGTCCGCATCAGGGTCATAGCTTTTACGGATCCCTGGAATTACATAGACGATCAGGCATATCAGATCACCCAGTCGCTCTTTGCCATATCAAACGGCGGATGGTTCGGAACGGGGCTTATGCAGGGCAGACCCACGGATATTCCTTTCGTGGACAAGGATCTTGTTTTTTCCGCGATATGTGAGGAATTCGGACTTATCTTCGCACTGTGCCTCCTGATCCTGTGCCTTTGCGTATTCTGCAGGATGCTGATGCTGGCGGCAAATATCGCCGACAAATTCTACCAGATAGTTGTATACGGGATTGGGATCATGTATATCTTCCAGGTGTTCCTCACGGTCGGAGGTACCACGAAATATATCCCGCTCACCGGTGTTACGCTGCCGCTCATCAGTTACGGAGGAAGCTCCGTAATGGCTACGTATTTTATGTTTTTCATCGTTCAGGGTATCGTTATCAAATCGAGTCATTACATGACAGGATATGAAAATAAAAAAGCCGAAGCTGATACAACAGTATATTGACAGTTCCGCGAGAAACAAATCACGTTTCCACATCTACATTACGATGCTGGTATTTTCGGCATTGTTTTTCGGTATGTTTGTTTATCTTACGGTTTTTGTATCAACCTCCACCGTTAAGCTCTATAACAATTCCTACAACAACAGGCAGGAGATACAGTACAAAAATGTAACGAGAGGCACCATCTATTCCTCTGACGGAGAGGTGCTGGCCGAAACAAGGACCGATGAGAACGGAAACGAGATCAGATACTATCCGTACGGTTCCATGTTTGCCCATGCGGTCGGCTATGCGGTAAACGGAAGGATGGGAATAGAAGATTCAGCCAATTACTATCTGATGCATACCGGTGCTTCACTTTCCGAAAGAGTGAGCAACGGCATAGAGAATGTAAAAAATCCCGGATATAACGTGAAGAGCACGCTCAATGTCAGACTTCAGAAGGTAGCCGATGATTATCTGGGAATGTATAACGGTGCGGTGGTGGTCTCCGAAGTAAAGACGGGAAGGATACTTGTAAATCTGTCCCACCCCGACTTTAATCCCGCTACCATCAAAGAGGACTGGGGCGCTATAACTTCAGATCCCGCCAATTCCCAGCTCCTTAACAGAGCAACGCAGGGGCTCTACCCTCCGGGCTCCACCTTCAAGATGATCACTGCACTTGAGTATTACAGGGAAAATGGTGAAAACTGGCGGGATTATCATTATCTGTGTGACGGAAGCATCACCCATGACGATTACAGGGTAAGCTGTATCTACGGCACTGTGCACGGAGAACTGGATCTTCTCGGTTCTTTTGCAAGGTCCTGCAATTCCTCTTTTGTAAATATAGGCCTTTCCCTTGACAGAAATAACTGGTCAAAGACCATGAACGATCTGTATTTCAACAGACCTCTTCCCACGGATCTTCTCAGTGGCGTAAGCTCCGTTTATGTCGGTACCGGCTCCACCGATTACGATATCATGCAGACATCCATAGGACAGGGCAGGACCACCATGACACCACTTCATCTGAACATGATCACCCAGGCTATAGCAAATAAGGGTATCATGATGCAGCCCTATATCATCGATGAGATAGTAGATGAAGACGGAAAGGTCATAAGGAATTATGAACCGAAGGAAGCGGGAAGAGTGATGACCGAGCAGGAAGCGGCATTTCTTACAGAGCTGATGATAGATGTCGTAAAGGAAGGAACCGGAAGAAATCTGCAAAATGATCACTATACATGTGCAGGCAAGACCGGAACGGCGGAATTTGCCAACGATCTTAACGAGTCCCACGCATGGTTTACGGCCTTTGCACCGGCGGAAGACCCTGAGATATGTGTTACGATCATAATAGAAAAAGCGGGAACCGGCGTAGAATACGCAGTCCCGCTCGCAAAGAGGATCTTTAACACATATTTCGGACTTGAATGATATCAGATCATCCTGACGATCTGAAGGGCACTGTTGTCCTTCAGATCTATCACAACATTATCCTTATTCTTGACCATCGGTCTTGAATAGGGATTTTTGTTTATAAAGACTACCTCACAGCGGCTTCCGTCGTTTAGTTCCACGGTCGTACCTATCTGTGCTTCGGCAATCTTTTCTATGAGAGGCACCAGTATCTTGGTGTCGTATTTATCGATGTCTCTTTCAAATGCCCCTATTATCTGAAGAGGAGTGAAGGCTTCTCTGAACGCCCTCGGTGATGCCATGGCGATATAGGTATCGACTATTGATAAAAATCTTGCATATTCGTTTATCTTGTCGCCTGTAAGCTTTAAAGGATATCCGGATCCGTCGATCTTTTCATGGTGCATCAGGATGCACTTTTTGATATCTTCGCTGAGTGCGGTATCGTCCTTGACCAGCTTGTAGCCGATAAGGGTATGCTGGCGGACGAGGGCGAATTCTTCGTCGCTGAGCTTTCCCGGCTTCCATAAGATATCCGAAGGAAGCTTCCATTTTCCGATATCGTAATAAAAGCCGCAGAGTATGAGTTTTCTCTTTTTTTCTTCCGGATAACCGAGCCAGTCTGCAAAAGCACCGGCCAGAAGAGCTGCACCGAAGGACTGGGAATAGGTGAGTTCATCCTCGTTGGGCGTCATGGAATAGATGTAATCAAGAAGTCTGTTGGGATTGCCTGCCGCCGAATAGCAGTCGCTGTAGATGCCAAGCAGTGTATCCGATGCGATGGAAAACTGTGTGCCCAGGTATCCCAGCATCGCACCCTTATATCTGAGAAGGCAGTCCGAATAAACCTCGCAGAATCTGATAAATCCCTCATCCGAGGTTATTCTTTCCAGAAAAGTCCTTTCGCTGTTTTCAGGCATACCCGATCCGTCCATATATTCCCCCTGTGATACGGAACATTTAACTGTTTTTAATCATATAACATTAATCATCATACAGCAATTACCGAATCCGCAGACTGTATTGTCCTTTTTTATCAATTAAGGGTCATTTTATGATATATTAGAGGTTATGAAGATCCTGGATAAGATTTTTCACAAGGATATAACGCTTGAATACAGACCCAGGCTGTATCTCTCCGAAGGACTTACTGAGAAGGACTTAAGGAGACTTAAGAGATCCATAGCCGGTGGGAAGGGTTCGTGTGCCGTTATTCTGCTGTCCGAAAATGCGGATGACATGCTGGATATCGTCACCCCGTTTCAGCTGAAACTCCCTGTGTGGAAGGATAAGAAACCGGTCGTCGCCGGCATCGCCGGAAAAAAGGACGAAGCTGCTGAGCTTGTCACGACCATCATTCAGGATTGTCTCGATATCAGAGGGGATCTTAACGTCAAAGAATATATATGCTCGCTGTGATCCTGAAAATTCTATCGGTTTTGGGAATCGTGCTCCTGTGTCTTCTGGGGCTTATTCTTTTTGTCGCCGTTTTGATCCTGGTGATGCCTGTGACTTACAGGATCAAAGCTGCCGCGGATGAAGATGTCCCCGTTAATGCGGAGTTTAAGGGATCGTATTTTCTGGGGCTTGTCAGAGCCTTTGCAAAATATGAAAAAGTCCTGGATATAAAGGTCAGAATTCTCTGGTTTACTCTTTTTCAGATGACGATACCGGACGGATCGGACGATGAAGACGGTGACGGAGATATGTTTTCGGGACTTGACGATCCTCTTGATGAACTCTTTGCGGATGAACTTGACGAAGACGGCGGATCTGACGGAGACGGATCGGACGGATATGATCCCGGTTTGACTGAGGGGATCGAAGGTGATCCGGATAACGGCTCTGATGCAGATAATGAATCGAATGATTTGGATAATGATGCAGCTGAAGCAG
>CAMNEB010000055.1 GCA_946536155.1 uncultured Lachnospiraceae bacterium
AGTCTTTCCTCTATCTCAAAGCATCTGGGTGCGGAGATATCCTCAAGGTTGATGCCGCCGAATCCGGGAGCGATGTATTTTACGGCCTTGATGATCTCTTCGGTATCCTGGGTATCAAGGCAGATGGGAACGGCATTTACTCCGCCGAATTCCTTGAAAAGGACTGCCTTTCCTTCCATAACGGGCATAGCCGCTTCGGGTCCGATGTTTCCGAGTCCGAGAACTGCGGAACCGTCAGATACGACAGCGATGGTATTTGCCTTCCAGGTATACTTATACGCAAGTTCCTTGTCCTCTGCTATCTTCTTGCAGGGCTCTGCGACTCCGGGGGTATAGGCGATAGCAAGATCCTCTCTTGTACCGACCTTTGCCTTTGCTTCCGTGGAAAGCTTTCCCTGCCACTCTTCATGCTTTTCAAGCGCGATCTCATTTACACCCATTTTTAATTCTCCTTACCTTTTATCTTTTTGAAATGGTCTTTTATTTTTATCTCATATCCCTGACCGTCCGGTCTGAAAAACTCCCTGCCGTCCAGTTCATAGGGAAGATATTGCTGTCTGACATAGTGGTTCGGGAAATCGTGTGCATACTGATAACCCAGACCGTGGCCAAGCTTTGCGGCTCCCTTATAGTGTGCATCCTGCAGATGAGGCGGTATCGGAAGGCTTCCGCTGTTTCTGACCTCCTCGGCGGCTTCGGCGATCGCAACATATGATGCGTTTGACTTTGGTGCCGTTGCCACATATACCGCTGCTTCGGAAAGGATTATCTGTGCTTCCGGCATTCCGACCTTTATCACGGCTTCGAATGCTGCATTTGCCACCACCAGTGCCTGGGGATCTGCCATTCCCACATCCTCTGCGGCGCATATCACTATACGCCTTGCGATGAAGCTGACCTGCTCTCCCGCATCAAGCATCCTGGCCAGATAGTACACTGCGGCATCGGGGTCGGAACCTCTCATGCTCTTGATGAAAGCGGAGATCGTATCGTAATGATTGTCCCCTGTCTTGTCATACCTGACTGCTTTTCTCTGAATGCATTCCTGTGCGACTTCAAGATCTATATGTATGCCGCACCTTGAAGGATCCGCAGGTCCCGTGACACCCGCACCGGGCTTTTCTCCGAGAGGTTCTTTGTCGGGCTCTGTCGTGAGAATAGCAAGCTCGAGCGCATTTAAGGCATGTCTTGCATCTCCGCCCGATACATCCGCTATAAAGCTGACGGCTTCGTCATCTATATAGGGATTGTATGAAGCCATTCCCCTTTCGTTATCCGTGACCGCTATCCTGAGGAGTTTTTCTATATTCTCCGCATTTATCGGCTTGAGTTCGAATATCATGGAACGGCTTATAAGAGCGCCGTTTACCTCAAAATAGGGATTCTCCGTTGTTGCACCTATAAGGGTGACGGTGCCGTCCTCAACAAAAGGAAGAAGGAAATCCTGCTGTCCCTTATTGAAACGGTGTATTTCGTCGATGAAAAGAATCGTCTTCTGCGAATTCATCGCAAGGATGCTCTTGGCCTCATTTACCGCATCCTCCATATCCTTCTTGCCGGCTGTCGTGGCATTTATGGATATGAACCTTGATCTCGTTGCACCGGCTATGACCTTTGCGATGGTGGTCTTGCCGGTTCCGGGAGGTCCGTAGAGGATGAGGGATGAGATCTTATCCGCCATTATCGCCCGATACAGCAGTTTGCCGGGGGCTATTATATCCTCCTGACCCACTATCTCATCCGGAGTCCTGGGCCGCATCCTGGCAGCTAAGGGGCTCTCCGACTCTTTAGTTTTATCAGACATATAGTCAAACAGATTTATCTGATCCATGCTCTAAAACAAGCTCCCTGAACACATCGCCGCGCTCTTCGAAATTTTTAAAATATCCGTAGGATGCGGCTGCGGGTGACAACACACAGCCCTTTCCGCTGCTCGTGATCTCAAAAGCCATATCCACTGCTTCTTTAAGGTCCTTTACAAAAAATACATTGGACGCTCTTCCGCCGAGTTCTTTTTCAAGACGCTCTCCCGTAGCATACATGCAGATGAATTTAAACCCGGGATGAGTCTTCATATAGTCTTCAAGAACGCTGTAGGATATGCCTCTGTCCATTCCTCCTATGAGTATGACCTCGGCATCCGGAACGGATTCCGCAGCACTTATGGCAGCTTCAGGTATGGTGGATATTGAATCGTCATACCAGTCTATACCGCCGTAACTGCCGATCTTCTTCATCCTGTGGGGAAGAGGTTCAAAGTCTTTGAGGGCTTCAAGCACATCCGAAGATGACAGTCCGAAGTTCTCCTCGCAGATCCTCTTTACAAAGCATGCATTTACTTTGTTGTGCTCTCCGTAGAGTCCGAGCTGTATTTCCGATATCTCATCGCCGGAAGGGATTACTCTTTTCTGTTCCGATGCAGAGCGCATCTCCGGGACATTCTCACCGATATAAGCTATGTCTCCCCTGCCCTGACGAGTCACTATATGGCTCTTTGCCTCAAAATACGCATCCATAGTCCCGTAATAATCCAGATGCTCTTCATAGAGATCGAGAAAAACGGAAATATGGGGTGCGCAGGAAATATCCTTTAACTGATGACAGCTGAGCTCGAGTACCACAACGGTATCAGCCTTCCCTGCCTCATCATAGAAATCAAGGCACGGCAGTCCGATATTGCCTGCCAGTATTACATTTTTGCCGGTGGCTTTCTCCAGTACAAACGCCAGCATCGAGGAAGTAGTGGACTTTCCCTTGGTACCGGTTATTCCGACGGTCCTGTCTCCGTATGCGGAGATGAATATATCCGTCTGTGAAGTGATCCTGGATGTGATATCAGCGCACTCTTCCGGCTTGATCCCTTTCGGGGGCCAGACTATGCCCGGGCTCTTGATTATGATGTCATAACCCTCTGCCCCGCTTTCCAGCATATCTTCCGGAGTGCCTTCAAAGATATCTACGGATGAAGGAGAAGTATGGGAATCCAGCCATTTTTCGGTTGACTTTCCCTCTCTTCCGTATCCCCAGATCATTATTTTCTTATCGTTAAACTGCTCAGAAACGGTCATTTTAAATCCAATCCGGGCATATGAGCCCATAATCTAAATGATTATACCCCATTTCCCGTTATTAATCCAACAAAAAAGGACGCCCCGTATGGAGCGTCCCGAAAAAGATCTCATTTAATTGCCTATGGTAACCATTGTTCCGTTGGGAACGGTGTTGTAGAGCCACTTTGCATCATCGACGCTGAGTCTTACGCATCCGAGAGATGCCTTGCTGCCGAGTGCCGCTGCCTCCTCGGGGATGGGAAGTGCATCGCCTCTGCGCGAGAAGCAGACAGAATGAAACATATATCCGCCGGTCCTGAATCTCATGCCCCATACCGCCCAGGTTCCGTCGATCATGTTGATCCATCCGCCGCCTGCGGTATGCTCATATATGGTAAAGGTTCCTCCGGGAGTTCCGTGTCCTTCCCTTCCGGTGGAGCACAGCATGCTCCTTATCAGCTGGGAATAGGTTCCGTCGGGACCTACGGTAAAGACATTACATACATTAAAAGTACGGTCAACGATTATATAGTAGGGAGACTTTCCTGCGGGTACTCCGGTAGGAACATATACTCCTGTCTGAGGCACCGGCGCCGTAACAGCGGGAGCTGCGGGTGCAGGGACCGTAACGGTCTGGGGAACGGCTGCGGTAACCGCAGGGGTCACGGTACCGGGGAGAATGCTGTTAACGATGGGCGTATGGATATAATACGCATTGGGGCGTCTCCTCTCCGCACGTCCGAGAGTTATATAGTGTGTAAAAAGGGTTGCGGGATCGTTTCCGTAAACAGATACAACATCGGGATAAGCCGAAGCGTAATAAACGGGATCGAACCATAAGGGGCTCGCTGCGGGGATCCTTCCTTCATACACGCCCTGGTTCCTGTAATGAAACCACATGGCACTGTCGAATCCTCCGTACATTGCGGCATTCTTGCCGTAAGTCTCATACACATCGGGATATGCCGCTGCATAGTACTCCGCATCAAACCATACGGGGGTGTTCTCCGTGAGTACCGCTCCTGTCGCATTTACGCGGTTTTCGGAAAACATCACCAGAAAAAACACCGCCGTCACAGTAAGTATCAGGTTAAAAGTCTTCTTCATTTATTTTTCCTTAATAAAAATCGATCATCTTCTCATTGCAGACCCGCAAAAAAACACGCGGTATTTCTATAATTAACACGTTTTTTTATAAAAAACAATAGTGATTTTAATGATGTGCCGAAATATGAGAACGGCTGCGGTACGCTTTTGCCCGCTTTTTTCCGAACACACAACATGTTTTAAGATTTATTTAAGATTAAACAACATCTTGTATCAAAAACTTGTCAAATACTTTCCATGCCTCTATAATGTGTGATGTGCAATTTTGCTTCCTCATATTCAACAAAATAAAGTGTCAATCATTATGAGGGGGAGCACAGGCACTTATGGAGGTTAATACATTATGAAAAAAAAGAAACTGATGTCCATGGCTCTTGCATGTGCCATGACCGTCGCTTTTGTGGCAGGTTGCGGAAACGATACCAATTCCGGGACCGTGGCAACTCCCGGCGGATTTGATTCGCAGCCCATAGTATCTGTGGACGATGGCCAGCAGACTCCCGGAACCGAGACCTCAGATCCCGGCCCCGTACAGCCCACAACAGAAGTCGTTGCTCTTGAAGTTCCCGCAGACTGCTACCTTTCCGAGCTTACCGGACTCCCAATCTCAAAGGATATCAAAGACCAGCGTCCCATCGCTGTCATGGTCGACAACGAGAAGACCGCTCTTCCTCACTATGAGATCGCTGACTGTGACATCGTGTACGAGCTCATGAATTCCACCGCTAACGACAGAGTCACCAGACTCATGTGCGTACGCAAGGACTGGAAGAGCATCGAACAGATGGGAAGCATCCGTTCAACACGTCCCACCAACATCGCTCTCGCAGGTGAGTACAACGCAATCCTCGTTCATGACGGAGGTCCCGTTTACATCAACGAGTTCATCGCAAAGCCCTACTGCGATCACCTTTCAAGCGGATTCTGCCGTTTCGATAACGGTAAGCCCTGGGAATACAGAGAGTATGTTACCGCAAACGATCATCAGGGTGTGACCCTCGGCGGCGGAACCACCACCTACGACGGCCTTATCGATCGTATCTCACAGGCAGGCATGTCTTCCACCTACAATGCTTATGCACCTGTCCGTGATACCCACTTCCTGTTCAGAGAGTACGGAGCTGACCTTACCCCTTCAGAGATGGGCTACACCAATGTAAAGAGTGCAAACTCTGTTTCCATCGGAACCTTTATCCACACCCAGTCACAGCTCAAGTACAATCCTGACACCTCAACCTATGATGTCTACTACTACGGTGAGCTTCAGAAGGATGCTGAGGACGGCGAGGTTGTTTCCTTCAACAACGTTATCCTTCAGTGCACAGACTTCTATCAGTACGATCCCAACGGATATCTTCTCTACTTCTACATCGATGCATCAACCGATAAGCAGGGCTGGTACATCTCCAACGGAGAAGCTATCAGGATCACATGGGATAAGCCCTGCACCAACGAAAAGCTCGACTACGATATCACCAGATTCTACGATGAGAACGGAGACGAGATCAGGATCAATCCCGGAAAGACTTACATCGCTCTTGTTCCCAAGGACGGATGGAACACTGTAAACATCCAGTAATAAGTACAAAATCAAAGATCGCAGGCGATTCGCCTGCGATCTTTTTTTATGCATAAAAGAATAACACTCTTTTGTCATGACAGCTCTGCGAGAGCTTCCTTAAGCCTGGGCTTAAACTCTTCGGGAACGCAGTTGTCATCGCACCACTCTCCCAGAAGTCCGCTTACCGGGGCGGCTTCAAATGCCAGTATCTCTTTTTCGTATCTGTCAGTGAGTCTGCTCTTATTTCCCTTTTTGATATAATCCGTGAGGCACGAAAGGACTTCACTTCTCGTCCCAACGCATTCAAATGGCTTATTCTCATCAAGTCCCGTGAGTTCTCTGAAGTCCTCATCCAGAGATTCCTTGTCCAGGAGTTTTTCTCCGAAGATCTCTGTCAGTTTTTTCTCATCAAGGAAGGGTGAGAGGATGATATAAACGAACAGGCACTTGGGACATCCGCAGCACCATATTCCCTTCTTGCTTCCGCGGTTGCATGATCTGAAGACGCTGAAATAATCGCTTCCCCTGTGTGCGAACACACCGGCTATCTGCACCTCGGTAAAGGGTCTCAGGAGCGAGAAATAATGAATATCCGAATCGGTCAGCGCGGAGAGGTATTCGTCAAAATCCTCTTCGAACTCAAAGCTCTTTGAGTACTGATGATTGATATTGGTTCCGGGAACAGTGCTCTCATTTGCGCTGGTCTCGTTGGAAAGAGCGATATATTTGAATCCGGTCAGATATGCCGCTATTACGGATGAAAAAGCAAATACGGCCGAGATGGGGATATGACCGTTCATATACCCTTCTTCATTCATCCTGATGACCTGGGGATCTAAGGTTCTCTTTGCGGTGTAAACGCCTTTTTTGTGAGAACATTTCTCTATGACATTGGTCGCTGTGGCATTCTCATTCACTACATAGGTCGTGATGTCCTCTCCTTTTAAAAGCTCGAGGCTGACCACGGAATCCTTGCCGCCGCCCACGGGAACCAGACATCCCGAATAGCTTCTCTCATCATGAAGAGTAACAGCCTCTTCGGTGGTCGTCGTGCATTCGAATCTCACAAGTCTGTCACGTGATACGGTGATGCCGTTCCTGTAAAGAAATTCTCCCAGTCCGTTATAATAGAGCTTCCTCCACCAGTCCTTCTGAGCCGCTGTGAGGCTTCCGCACTTTATCACGACCTTCTCCGGACATACCGTCTTGTAGTAACTGATCGTCTCCACGAGTCCGAGGGAAAAAACAAGGGACTTAAGGATAGGATCGTTTACACTGACCTCTCTGTCCCCAAGAGGGAATCTCCACTCGGGCATAAAATCCCTGAGACCGGGGATTGAGAACCTGAATCTGATGAACAGCTCTCCGTCCTCAGTCCTCATCTCATATTTTCTGTATTCAAAGGTGCTGTGTAATTTCCTGAGATCGTCAAATTGTTTCTGTGACATGTATATTCCTCACAATCATTTATCTAATATCTCCGGCAAGGCCGTAAGAAAATTCTTTACCGTCTATCGCATTTTTCGAGACAGCTTTGAGATAGCCGTTGTATATCTCCAGCTCTCCGTACCGCATCGCGGTATCACCATACAGTACGAAGCCGGCAGATTCCAGCCCCATCTGTGCCACACGCTGCGCAAGCGAGTCTCCGATGTATGTATCACCGTCAGGGATCCAGGCCGGCATACCCTCTCCGAAAAACATATTATAATAGCAGATCATTTTTCCGAGTCTGAAAACATACTCCGCGGCGATGTCCCGGTTATCGGACCTTGCAGAGACCGCAAATACATCCGAAGGTCCTCCGATAAACTGATATTCCGCCGCACTGTCTTTATTTATGACAGGAAACTCCCCTGCGAATATGTTTTTATCATCGAGATCGTAATAGTCTATATTCCATGTGCCGCCGATATAGAAGGCATATTTTCCGTCAGCAAAATTCCTGACGACCGAGTCATTGTAAAGATCATATCCTTCGGGATCGAAATATCCGCTTTCAATCATACTGCGGTAGATATCGACTGCCCCGGCAATACCGTCATTCTCCCACGTTCCCCTGCCAAGGAAGATCTTGTTTAAATCCCTGCATCCGACTTCCTTGAGCATAATGGTCTCGAGCACTTCGCTGACACACCATGTCTCATCCAGTGAACACCCGAAAGGTATTATCCCTTCCGCCTTAAGTGCTTCACAGCATTCGATCAGTTCATCGTAAGTCCCGGGGATCTCATGACAGCCTACTCTGTTTAGGAGATCCATATTTGCGTATAGGACAATATAATCATATGTGAAAGGAACTCCGTAATGACTTCCGTGAAAAGTGGAACTTGAGAGCATGGTTTCGGGAAGTTCGTTCCTGTAGGCATCATATTGGGCATCCAGATTGCAGATCATACCTGCTTCTGCAAGATCACCCAAAAACGTCCCGGAACGATTGCACAGAATATCCGGAAGATCCCCCGCAGCTGCGGAGGAATTCATCCAATGATCATAGTCACTGCCCTCTATCACGGTCATGTCCAGGATGATACCCGGATACTCTCCCGAAAGGGAACCGACTGCCGCTTCAAATGCGTCACGATATGCATCGTACGTCCCGGAATCCACACAAAGCGTAAGAGTGACATCTGTGGCATCCGCAAGAATATCACCTGTCACTTCGACAGGTTCCGTATACAGCGGATCCTGCCCGGGCAGATCATCAGATTCTTCTCTGCACAGAGCGTAAGCCTCTTCAAGCTTTTCCGCAAAGTATTCATCACCCGTGGCATAGACCGCCGTATTGAGAACATCGATCAGGGCTTCGTCGTCTTCCGTCTTCTCATATATCTTCACAAGACCCTTATAAGCTTCAACCGAATCCGGAGTAAGCTCTGCCGCCTCTTTGAATGCTTTCTCCGCTCCGGCGTAATCCTTTTCGCTCAGGAGTTCTCCGCCGCGTGTGATAAGCCTTTCCGCCCTTAAGTCCGAAGAAAGATATCCTGCCAGAAAGAAACCTCCGCATCCAAGCAGGGCAAGGATCGATACGAGTATCAGCGTGGCGGCAGGCAATCTCACCTGACCGTTTCTTACTTCTTCCTGCTTCGTCCCGCATGAAGGACAAATATGTGTTTTGTCATCCGGCAGCTGTGAACCGCATTTTATGCAATACATTTTTCCCTCACAAGTAACAGTTTCAAGCGTTCGATACGCGACACATAAGACCTGTTAATTATACCACGTATGGGGTGATTGTGATATCATAATGCTTATGAAAAAAGGTACCAGATGCACAATCTGCACGGGCTGCGGGAGATGTTACGGGGAGTATGAGCTAAAGCCTCATATCCTCTCTCTTAATGTGCAAAAAGACATACCGGACATACCCGGAGAAGATCTTCTGATACTTGCAGATATCGGCACCACCACCATAGCGATGGTGCTTGCGGATACGGACGGAAATGTGTATTCATCCTTTCCAGTCATCAACCCCCAGGCAAAATACGGAGCGGATGTCATATCCAGGATCAGAGCCTCGGCGGACATTTCAGTTCTGAATGAAATGAAGGATATGGTCTGGGCTGAGCTTGACAGAGGAGTCCGGGCGTTTGAACGCCTGATTCCCGAAAAGATCCGGAAGATAAGGATGTTCGTTGCGGCAAATACCACTATGGTATATCTCCTCTGCGGTCTGGATCCTTCGGAACTGGGTCATGCCCCCTTTACGGCATCGCATCTGCAGGAGCGGACTTTCTGCAGAAAGTTTTCAGACTTTGAACTGCAGGTCACCGTCCTTCCCGGATTATCCGCATTCGTCGGAGCAGATATCTACTCGGGAATACTCGCCTGCGATCTTCAGGCATCGGATAAATACAGGCTTCTCTGCGACCTTGGAACAAACGGCGAGATAGCCCTTGGAAACAAAGATCACCTCTACGTCACCGCAACCGCCGCAGGTCCGGCATTTGAAGGCGGTCCCGCCAAAGGGATATGGGGAAGCGATATGATCAGCCTTACCGCTGCCCTTCTGAGAGAGAATATCCTGGATAAAACAGGTCTGTTAAAAGATCCCTGGTTTGAAGAAGGCATAAGCATAGGAAATGTTTATATCACACAGGATTCCGTCAGAGCCCTTCAGCTTGCCAAGGCGGCAATGCATGCGGGGATCGTGACGATATGCTCCCGTGCGGGCATAGGTTTTGAAGATATAGAGGAATGCATACTTGCAGGAGGCTTCGGATATTTCTTAAGCCCGGAGGATGCGGCAATGACGGGACTTTTGCCGGATAAGCTGAAATCCGGATGCAGGGCAGGCGGAAATACCGCTCTTTCAGGCATGATCCCCTACTCCCGCGGAATGAGGATAAATACCCCCTGCGAAGTCATCAACCTCGCGGAGGATCCTTCTTTTAACGGCCTCTACATGAGCGCGGTCAATTTCGAAAAATTTTAGAACCTGAATATTGCATTTGTTCGTGTTTGTGTTATAGTTCTAATAGAACAGTTCGAACAAATTTAGATCGTTATATCCGATCCTGAAAAGGAGGCAGTTATGAATATACAGAAATTTACACAGAAATCCATGGAAGCCATAAACGGCATAGAAAGACTCGGGACCGAATACGGAAACCAGGAACTTGGCCAGGAGCATCTTCTGGTCTCTCTTTTGCATCTCGATGACAGTCTCATCTTAAAGCTCATTGAGAAGATGGAGATAAATACGGAGCACTTCTGCGCCAAGGCAGATGATTATCTGGAAAAATGCATCAAGGTCACCGGAAGCGGCGCGGGTCAGATGCACATAAGCCAGGACCTCAACAAAGTCCTTACTTTTGCCGAGGATGAAGCAAAAGCTATGGGCGATGAGTATGTCTCGGTCGAGCACCTTTTCCTTGCGATGATCAAATATCCTTCCCGTACTATGAAGGAACTGTTCAAGGAATATGGCATCACAAGAGAAAGATTCCTCGTTGCACTCTCCCAGGTAAGAGGCAATCAGAGAGTCACCTCCGACAATCCCGAGGCAACCTATGACACCCTTGAAAAATACGGTCAGGACCTTGTTGAGAAGGCAAGGGACCAGAAGCTCGATCCCGTCATCGGAAGAGATTCCGAGATCAGGAACATCATCCGCATCCTTTCGAGAAAGACCAAGAACAATCCCGTTCTAATCGGTGAACCCGGCGTAGGTAAAACGGCAGTTGTCGAGGGACTTGCGCAGCGTATCGTTCGCGGAGACGTTCCCGACAATCTCAAGGACAAGAAGATCTTCTCCCTGGATATGGGTGCTCTCATTGCAGGCGCAAAGTACCGCGGAGAATTTGAGGAAAGACTCAAAGCCGTACTTGATGACGTGAAAGGCTCCGACGGACAGATCATCCTCTTCATAGATGAGCTTCATACCATAGTCGGTGCGGGCAAGACGGACGGTGCTCTCGATGCCGGCAATATGCTCAAGCCCATGCTTGCAAGGGGCGAGCTCCACTGCATAGGTGCCACCACACTTGACGAATACCGCCAGTATATAGAAACGGATGCGGCCCTCGAAAGACGTTTCCAGCCCGTCATGGTCGACGAGCCCACCGTTGAGGATACCATCTCCATACTCAGAGGACTTAAAGAGCGTTACGAGGTATACCACGGCGTCAAGATCATGGACAATGCCCTCGTTTCGGCAGCCGTACTCTCCAACCGTTACATCAGCGACAGATTCCTTCCCGACAAGGCTATCGACCTTGTCGATGAAGCATGCGCCCTTATAAAGACAGAGATGGATTCGCTTCCCGCAGAACTCGATGAGATGAACAGGAAGATCCTCCAGCTCCAGATCGAAGAGACCGCCCTCAAGAAGGAGGAAGACAATCTTTCCAAAGAGCGTCTCGAAGATCTCCAGAAAGAGCTCGCCGAATTAAAGGAAAGCTTCGAAACACAGAAGGCCCAGTGGGACAACGAGAAAAACGCTGCCGGACGTCTCAGCAAGCTGCGTGAAGAGATAGATTCCGTCAATTCACAGATAATCATGGCCCAGACAAGGGGTGACCTGGAGAAGGCCGCAGAGCTTTCCTACGGCACTCTCCCGGAATTGAAGAAACAGCTGCAGGAAGCCGAGGAAGCACAAAACGGCGAGAACAAGCTCGTGCGTGAAAAAGTATCCGATGAAGAGATCGCAAGGATAGTATCAAAGTGGACCGGCATTCCGGTTGCAAAGCTTACCGAGGGCGAGAGGACCAAGACCCTCCACCTGGACGAAGAACTCCACAAGAGAGTATGCGGACAGGACGAGGCCGTCACAAAGGTGACCGAAGCCATCATCCGTTCAAAGGCAGGTATCAAAGATCCCAATAAGCCCATCGGCTCCTTCCTCTTCCTCGGACCTACCGGTGTCGGTAAGACAGAGCTTGCAAAATCCCTTGCCGCCGCACTCTTTGATGATGAGTCCAATATGGTAAGGATCGACATGTCCGAATACATGGAGAAACACAGCGTCTCAAGGCTCATCGGAGCTCCTCCCGGATACGTAGGTTACGACGAGGGCGGTCAGCTCACCGAAGCGGTCCGCAGAAAGCCCTACTGTGTCGTACTCTTTGACGAAGTGGAAAAAGCGGCTCCGGATGTCTTCAACGTACTCCTCCAGGTACTTGATGACGGACGTATCACCGACTCCCACGGCAAGACCGTAGACTTCAAGAACACCATCATCATCATGACCTCCAACATAGGAGCAAGATACCTTCTCGACGGTATCGACGATGACGGAAATATCCAGCCTGATGCCGAGAACATGGTAATGGATGATTTAAGAGCACACTTCCGCCCCGAGTTTTTGAACCGTCTTGATGAGATCATCATGTTCAAGCCTCTCACCAAGGACAATCTCAGCGGCATCATCAGACTTCTCGTCAAGGACATCGACAACAGACTGGCTGACCGTGACATTAATCTCGAACTCACCGACGGCGCAATGCAGCATATCATCGAATCCGCTTACGATCCGGTATACGGAGCAAGACCTCTCAAGAGATATCTGCAGAAGCATGTCGAGACCCTCGCCGCAAGATTCCTCCTCGAAGACAAGGTTCAGGAGGGCCAGACGATCCTTATCGATGTGGGCGAAAACGGATACTTCGCCACCGTCAAATAAAGTGTCACAGGCAACAAAAAAGGAGCGTCGCCGAGGTGTTGAAACCAAAGCGACAGCTCCTTTTCAGTTCGCCATCTTAATGAATATAATCTATATATTCAAACGGTTTATTTCTGCACAGTAACGTTAACAGCGCGCTCCTTGCCCTTTGCTTCGTCAACTTCGATATCGAAGGTAACGGTAG
>CAMNEB010000056.1 GCA_946536155.1 uncultured Lachnospiraceae bacterium
GCTTCCGGGATCATATGATCCTTATATCGGTGAGTGCTACCAGGTCACCGGTCAATGCCGCATACACCTCTCCGATATCCTTGTCGGGAATTATCGTGGTGTTCTTGATGACTATACCGGCATTCTCAGTGGTAATGGTTACCCTGTCTCCCTTCTTTCCGAAGTTGACGATACATTCCATTCCCTTCCTGTTGAGCTGTTTCCAGACATCCCAGCCCTCAAACTCCCCGGTCTTGCTGACCGTCATCTTATTATCCGCATCCGCATTTGTTTCGATTATCTCTCCGTCAAGTCTGACTACAACATATTCACGATATTCCTCTCCGTGGAACTGCTTATCCTTAGACCAGTAAAGAAGAACATAAGGACAGTGCCAGACAAGCTGCGCGGAAGGAAGACTCATGGTGTGGAACGCGATCCTCATACCGTCGTGAACCGGTATCCCTTCGGTAGCCGCAGTCCTGTCCCCGTCGATCTGCACATTCTTCAGATCGGATTCCAGCCTGTTAGTGTAAGTTATCTCCTCGGATATCCTGGGAATATCCCCTTCTTTTATCTTTTCCCCGGTCTCATAGGTCCTGATATCCGCTATGTCACAATTCTCACCCGTTATACCGATATAGGTATATCTTGTGTTGTCCGGAAGGGCCACTATAGCCTCGGTCCTTATCCCGCCTCCTGTTATGACGATACGCATATGGTCCTTGTACCTGCCTGCCACAACTTCGTAATCACATGATACAGGCTTATCTCCGGGCACATCTTCTCCGGATCGGGGATCCGTTCCGGTGACATCAACCTTGATATTTCTTGCCTTTGTGCAGATGGTGTGACCGTCAAACCATATCTCTCCGAACTCGGAATAGCTGTTTTCTATGATGGTCTGTTCCGTATTGTGAACACATCCGTCAAGAGAATCGAACAATATGAGCGAAGGAATGGAAAAACGCTCGGTGCCTCTGGTCTTGGGCGTACTGCTGAGTCCGATATATATTTCCTTTTTTGTGACGGGAATACCCACGGATATCTCGTGTCTGTATCCCTCACAGTTGAGCTCGCTCTTCAGTACCTTTTCCGAATCATCCGTCAGTTCCTTCATTCGATAATCCGGATCCTGATCCATCAGATATAACATGGCCTTGGAAAATTCCGGATCAAATCGAAGCCCCTCTTCCTTGACCAGCTCTTCCCGGACCCTTATCTGCGGAAGAGGATCCCTGTATTCCTTTTTCGATGTCATCGTGTCATATGCATCTGCAACCGTGATGATCCTTGCAAGTTCCGGAATAGCCTTTCCCTTAAGTCCCATGGGATAGCCCTTTCCGTCAAAACGTTCATGATGGAAATGTGCTCCTTCCCGGAGATAGGGAAATTCTTCAATACCGGAAAGGATCTCATCGCCTATCGTCGAATGTTCCTGAAACATGTCCTGTTCACCTTCGGTACGCTCGCCTTCCCTTGACATGACGGAATCCGGCACGCCGATCAGTCCCACATCATGGAGCAGAGCCGCAAGATAGACATTCTGACATTCCTCCTCGCTTTTTCCGCAAATCTTTGCTATCTGCCTGGAATAATTCGCAACTCTTTCCGAATGCCCCTTTGAATGAGTCTTATATTCATCAACGGCACTTGCTATTGAATGAGCAGCCTGCTCAAACATCCTGCTCATGCTCTTCCTCTGTTCTTCAAGATATTCAACTTCCTGACGGTGGGCTTTTTCAACTGCCTGATTCATATCTATATAGGCAAAAACATAAACCACAATGCACATGATAACGATGGAAATGTTGGTAAATGATCCGCCGTACCAGATTATCTGAATGACAGAAGCGATAAGCGGCATTGTGGAAAACAGGACAAGTGAAGTGAAGATCCACCTGCTGAGGAATCTTCCGTACTGAATGATGACAGAGATCTGTATCACAAGGATCAATACCGGGAAAATATAGCACAGTATAAACCCGGAAGATCTCTGATAAGTATTATATTCATCAAAGGTGTAATAAAGTCCCGTGAACTGTGATAAGACAACAAGTGCGATCCCGGTCAGCACAAGACCGTTGCACGCTTTTAATCTTTGAGGCGGCTTCTTCAGTCCGCCTTCATGCAGGAGAAGATCCTTCAGATAAAAGTTAAACCCCCCGACAGTTTCAAGTGTCAGGAAGAATACCATGAAATTGCTGATCCTGACCATCCAGTATCCGGTCACGGAAGGATTCCCTCTGTAAATATATGCCCATCTGTCAAACACAAGGAGGAGCATGCCGCTGAGTTCTATCAGGAACAGGGATACTTTTCTGCTCCTGCTCATTGATGATGCAATGAGCACGAAAAAGGCCATCATCCCGCATACACCGGACAGCACCAGCATAATATCCAATTGATTATTAAGAAATATATCCAGCATGAATCTCTCCGCACTTATGATGCTTATGTCATTTATCGGTTTCCGAATCATTCCTGCTTAGTCTGCTCAGTTTTTCTTTGAAGCTGCCATACTCCATCAGGAAATCTCCCAAATGCTCATTTATAAAATCAATATCCTGATGATCCGCAGCCTTTTCGAGCTCATCAGCCCTTTGCACGAGCTTCAATGCTCCGACAATATTTGCAGAGACACTGAGAGAATGTATCTTGACCGCGAACTGTTTATGATCTCCTGCCCTGTGAGCTCTTTCTATAACATCACAAACTATATCAACGGTGTCATGGAACATTCTGAGTGCATTGATAAAGGGAGATATGCCGCCGGAATTCCTTATGCCATCCGGGGCGGATATCCCGGGTATATCCCTGATCCATTCCATATCTTCAGGTATGGAATCAAGATCACTGCCTCCGCCGGGATCTTCGATTATCATGACCGATTCCTTCGGAAGGTGCTTAAGTATGGTCTCTTCCAAAACTGCCGTGTTAAGGGGCTTTGTAAGATATCCGTTGAAGCCCTTTGACAGATAGAATTCCTCCCCTGCAGTGGAATTTGCGGTCAGCGCATAAACCGGAAGATCCGGATGATCCTTTCTGATCCTTGAAAGCGTCTCAACTCCGTCCATGCCGGGCATCATATGATCCAGAAGGACCACATCATAACTTCCGTATTTGACCTTCTCAAGACATTCTTCTCCGCTTTCCGCAGTAGAGACAAACATCTTGGTGAATTTGAGCAATTCCTTGATGACCCTGAGGTTGAGAGGATTATCATCAACGATCAGAACATCAGCATCCGGAGCTATGAACTTTGGAACATAAGGTCCTACGGGACCGGATTCGTCCTTTTCGGAAAATCTTCCGATGGGATCCCTGTCCACGATCTTCTGCGTGATGGTGAGAGTGAATTCGGAACCCTTTCCGTAGCTGCTTTCACATGAGAGAGTACCGCCGAGTATATCAGCAAACTGTCTGGAGATATCAAGGCCCAGACCGCCCATGTTCTGTCCGCCATTTGCGTCTCCGAGCCTGTCATATGCATTGAAGATCTTGTCAAGGTCCTCCTGTCTGATACCGACTCCCGTATCCTTAACGGAAAATCTTATCCTGCATTCATCCTTTGTCTTCTTCTCTACAAATACTCTGAGAGCAAATCCTCCTTCGGATGTATACTTTGCCGCATTTGAGATGAGGTTTAACAGTATCTGTCTGATCTTGCCCTGATCTCCGTAAATGCGCTTCGGAAGCGATTCATCGATATCCGTGTCAAATGTCAGCTGCTTGTCCCTGCTCATTTCCCTGGCCAGAGCCACGATCGAAGAAAGAAAATCCACAGTATCATACTCTTCCTCAACCGGGCTCATTTTACCGGATTCTATCATTGACATATCCAGCAGATTATTGATGAGTGTGAGAAGTGACTGGGAAGCTTTTCTGATATCAAGGGCGTAATTCAGTATCGAAAGGAAATACCCCTTGGGAACATCCGTAGAATCCTCCCTGAGTATGAGCTCATCAACTCCCATGATCGTATTTATGGGGGTTCTTATCTCATGCGAGATATTTGCAAGGAATCTGGATTTTGCAAGATTTGCACGCTCTGCTTCATCCTTTGCATCCCTGAGTTCCCGGTACTGTTTGCGGATAATGGTTCCGTTCATTATCCTCCAGATGATAAACCCTATGATGAGGATCAGCAGTACAATGATAACTGCCTTGGTAACGGTCAGCTCATAGAATCGGGGTTTTTTCACGATATCGAATATCTCTTCCTGCAGCACAGTATCTTCTATGCTGTCTATGACCTGAATATGCAGCTTGTAGTTACCAAAATCGAGACCTGTATATTCAAGAGCGGAGAGTCTGTTCCTCTCAACCGTGATACCCTCATCCGCAGCTCCCTCAAGAAAAACCTTTATCGTGGGGTTTTCCATGGAATAATCCAGTATGGCCGGAGTGATCCTGATTCGGCTGTCAGTGGCGGGAATAGTGAATACTCCGTTCTGATCCGGGTAGATACGCTCATTTCCGCTGTATACCGAACTCACGTCAAGATTCACTTCAGAATGCTCTCTCTGATAACCGGCGGTATCTATCTTTCCAACTCCGTTCCTTGAAGGGATATACAGATTTCCGTGTTCATCCATCGTGCCGTAGGAATTGGATGTGGGGGCTCCGGGCAGTCCGTTGGCAACCGTATAAAGCTTATAATCAACCACCCTGTCGGAGATCATATCTCCGGCGTTTACGGAATAAAGCCCGTAGGAACTCAGGATCCAGAGCCTGTCCTCACTTCCGGAGAAAATATCATAATTGTTGTTGAAGGGAAATGAAGTAACAAGAGTCAGGGCACCGTCTTTAAGGTACATGATGGAATTGGATGTGATCACCCAGTACAGACCTCTTTGTTCATCCGGTTTGATCCTCAGGATGACGTCACTTGTCAGCCCTTCATCTCTTCCGATCCTCCTGATGGAGCTGTCTGATATCACATAGATCCCGTCTCCATCCGAGCCGGCATATATATTCCCGTCATCGCCCTTTACCACGGTCAGAAATACCGTGTTGCGGATCCCTTCCCGTGCACCGACGGTCCTGATCACTTCACCGTCTTTGATCACCGCAAGTCCCGAATTGGTACCAACGAGAACAGAACCGTCATCGACAGCCGTGACGCACCTGATCTGGTTACCGGGCATCCCGTCAACGATGGTAAAGTTGGTGAATCTGCCGTTTCTGTCAGCACGCACCAGACCTCTGTCACCGGTGTAGGTAGCGATCCAGAGATTGCCTGTCCGATCAGTGGTCATGCATCTGACCCTGCATCCCTTCAGATATCCGGTCAGCAGATCTTCCACAGGATTCATATACATATCCAGGATACGCAGCCCCTCATCGGTGCCTATATATGTCCTTCCGTCAAATCTGCATACGGCATTTACAACCTCCGCATCCATCCCGGCCATTTCATAGAGATTGCTGAAATTCGAAGTCACGATCTTCATGACTCCCTGAGTTGAGGAGGCGAACCACATATTGCCCTGATAATCTGAGGTCATCATCTCGATGCCGCTGTCAAGGGGCGTATGATCGATCCTGTGGAAACGACCGCTTTCATCCAGATATCCGAAATCGGAGGTTGAGGCAAGCCATATCCTTCCGCAGTCATAGCTGATCCAGTGTATCTCTCCGAGGATCGTTGCGGATATCCGGTCCATATCTTTTGCTGTCTGTCCGAACACTCCGTGATATACCATACCGGCTTCGGTGGCATAATACAGATAACCTTCCTTTTCCGGATCGGCAAGTATCGAGGTGATCTTTTCCATACCCAGCTCTTCACCCGTGAATACGCTGCCAATCCTGCCCTCCGAAACAGAAAACACCAGGCCGTCTCTGGTCTGACCGTATATCATACCGCCGCAGTCGGTGACAAGTCTCAGGATCCGCTCGTTATTGATCCTTGCATCATCCACAATACGGACATTCATCTCATCATCCACATAACACAGCCCTGACGTGGTACCCACATAGATATCGCCTTTCATATCCTCTGCAAATATCCTTATGGAAGAAGAAGGAAGCCCCTCTTTATAGGTTATGTGCGTAGTCTCGACACCGTCTATGACCACAACGCCGTTATCGTTTGTTCCGACCCATATGCGGCCGCGGCTGTCTTCAAACAGTCCTCTTCCGCTTGTAAGTCCGCCGGAGGTATCGAGTCTTTCAAAGGTTCTCCCGTCATATCTGAATATACCGCTGTATCCCCCGACCCACAGATATCCGTCTCTTGCGGCAAGTATGTAATTGGCATCCGAAGTCGGAAGCGCATTTGAGGCATCATATATTTCCGAGGCATAGCCCACACCTGCCACCTGCCCGGTAACGGCATATCCTCCGCCAACGGGTTTTTGTTCCGATACGGCCGAATCAGCAGATCCGGCCTGTGTAGCACACACCGGAGCAGGCATCAGGAGCACCGATGCCAAAACACAGGACAATGCTATGAATGCACGAAATATTCGTGTTCTTTTATCTCTGATAAACAACGCAAGCCTCCGTCACGATTCCTGGAACTTTTTAAGAACTTCAAGCACCTCGGGCAAAGAATCCATAAATACTTCCACGCATTTAGCATCAAACTGGCTTCCGGAGCCCTCGCGGAGTATATCAAGTGCCTTCTCAACAGGGAAAGCAGGCTTATATACTCTGGCTGATGTAAGTGCATCAAAAACATCGGCCACCGCCATGACACGGGCCGACAATGGAATGACCTCTCCGTGCAGTCCTTCCGGATAACCCTTCCCGTCCCATCTCTCATGGTGATATGCCGCCATATTCCTGGCCTCCTTGAGATAGCTCTCACCCTTTACCGTGGAGATTGCTTTTTCGATGATCTCCTTGCCGTGGGTGGTATGAGTCTTCATGATCTCATAATCCTCGGGACTGAGCTTTCCCTTGAAGTTGAGAATGGTATCGGAAATATTGATCTTGCCCACGTCATGCAGGGGCGCAGACATAACGACATCGGATATATATTTCGGTGTCAGCTTTTCGAGATAGTATCCGTGTTTCCGGAGACCCTCCAGTATGATCTTTACATAGGCCGCTGTCTTTTGAACATGGGCTCCCGTATCGGAATCACGGTTCTCCACCATGTCCGCCATGGTAATGATCAGACCGTTCTGCATCTTTGTCGTGGAATCCGCATAGTGTCTCAGATCGCGCATCTGCTCTGCCATATCCGCAGACATCTTGCACAGCGCCTGATACAGATCCTCTATCTCATCCTGTGTACGGATCTCAAGTGAACGGATCTTTCTGACATTATCGTCAAGGGTCTTCTGATCCACTTCACCCTGTATAAAGTCGTTTGCGACTCCTGCCATGCTCTTGATGGGATATATCAGATCGTAATCAGTGACCCAGAGTCCGAAAGCGAGTATAAGAATTATAAATCCGATGAATATCAGGAAAAGTCTGAGCCCGAAATCAAAGAGCTTGGATGTCATAATGCTGAGTGA
Organism: uncultured Lachnospiraceae bacterium; assembly: GCA_946536155.1. Lineage (GTDB taxonomy): Bacteria > Bacillota > Clostridia > Lachnospirales > Lachnospiraceae > AC2028. The sequence continues at coordinate 7,455 of CAMNEB010000056.1, forward strand.
GGCATCCGCTCCGGCATAGGCCACACATTTCCCGTTTGAATCATAGATAGGTTTGTATGCCGTCATCAGATATCCGTAGGAATCATTACTCTCAATGACATCAACTTCCCCTCCTTCAAGAAGTGTGGAAAGATACGGCAGGAAGGCTTCATCAAAACCTATATATTCTCCGATATAGCTTTCCTCCTGAGATGCGGGATCGGTATCAAAGACCAGATAACACCCGTCGGCTCTGACCTGATAGACATAGATATAGCTGATCTTGGAAATGCTCTTCTGATAATCGCAGAGAATGTCATTGACCCTGCGGTACTCGGCATTTGAATATTCCGATATCTTCGCCCCGGATGCGAGATAGCTTTCCACGGAATCGCCGTTTATATTCTTTACGACGAATTCCGCCACATTGATCACATCCTCCCTGTAATCCATTTTAAGGATCTTGAAATAGAAGGAAAGTCCGCATACCGTCATCACCATTGCCACTGACACGGCTCCGATAACGAAGATCACAGTGAGCTTCTGTTTGAGTGAAGCCCTGTTTTCACCGGCCCTGCTGGTATATTTTCTAAGCTCCGCAGCACCAAGCGGTCTCTGTTTCCAGCTACTGTTCTTTATGGCACTTTTCACGGAAAGCGGAACAAAATGCAGTATGCCGAAAGCAAGTCCCGATGATATGAGCTTGTCAAACAGATTAAGTCCGAGATTCAGTATAACGGAGCAGGAAAAGAAGCTCAGATCCGTCTGGTCGGCGATCGCCTCAGCCGCCAGTGCCACATCATCAAACTGAGGTCTTCCCAGAAGTCCCCACTGGATAGCCATTCCGAGTCCGCCGCTTATGATGGTGAGGATCAGGATATAAACGGGTATCAATGACTTCCTCTGATACTTTTTTCCATGTACGAACCAGGCTGTAAAGATAGCTATGAGAATATTGATGATGACAAAATAGATGGACAGATCGTTAAAAAGACAACATACAAGATTGGTGACCACAGCGGTAACGATACCCGGCAGAAGACCTCCGATGGCGGACATGAATATGGTTCCCGCCGTATCGAGGTAAATAGGCCACCCCAGAAGATTGCATATGAATGCCAGAATCGCATTTATCAATGCACACGTCAAAGTCGAAACCGCCCTCAACATGCTTTGTTGACGGATATTTCTTGAATCAATGCTCACTTTGGATCCCCCGTTAGCATTACGTAAACACATCTTCAGAACTCTATACGTTAAACGGCATAAATTTTCACGTTCATTTTACCACTAAATCGCTGTTTTATCCACTTTTTACGTACTTTTGGGCTTTCGGGACATCACGCATTTTCGCTCTTTTCAAACAGGACCATATACGAGATAATCATATCAGTTCCGGGACTGCCGTTTCCTGCGGCGGAATATACAAAACTTATAAAGGGGTATACATATGGACCAGCTTAAAAAGCAGTACAGAAACGTATTTCTCGAGATCGGCAAGAGTAAAGAGCAGATCGACGCAAAGATAAAAGAATGTGTAAATACCTTCTTCTATGATGAAAATGAGCGCATCTACAGTGAAGCCGGCACGGATATGGGATATCTGACCGATACCGGCAATAATGATGCCCGTACAGAAGGCATGAGCTACGGTATGATGATGTGTGTCCAGCTGGATATGAAAAACGAATTCGACCGTATCTGGAAATGGGCCAAAACATACATGTACATGGATGAAGGAGAAAACGAAGGATATTTTGCCTGGTCCTGCAGGACAAACGGTGAAAAGAACGCATACGGCCCCGCACCCGACGGTGAGGAATTCTTCGCCATGTCACTCTTTTTCGCATCACACAGATGGGGCGACGGGGACGGGATCTTCAATTACAGTCATGAAGCAAAAGAGATACTGAAAGCATGCCTCCACAAGGGCGAAAACGGAAGACCGGGATATCCCATGTGGAACAGGGAAAACGGGCAGATACTGTTTGTTCCCGGCTCACCCTATACCGATCCTTCCTACCATCTCCCCCACTTCTATGAGCTCTTTGGGGAATGGGCTTATGAGGAGGACAGGGAATTCTGGAAAAGAGCCGCAGAGGTCAGCAGAAAATACCTTGCTTCGGCCTGCCACGAGAGGACGGGCTTAAGCAGTGAGTATGCCAATTTTGACGGATCCCCCATGGATAAAGACCTGCCCTGGGGCAATTTCGGAACATTTTTCAGCGATGCATACAGAACCGCAGCAAATATCGGCCTTGATGCCGAATGGTTCGGCAAAGACGAAGGACAGCTGTCCGCTCCCCTAAAAATGATGAAATTCTTCGGGACCGATCTTGAGGCATGCAGATGTTCCTTCAAGATCGACGGAACCCCTCTTGAAAGGCCCGTGCTCCATCCCGTGGGACTCCTTGCCACGATCGCCCAGGGCGCCCTTTCGGTACCCTTTGACGAGTCCCCGGATTCGGACTTTCAGACAGCGGCGAAATGGGTCAGATGGTTCTGGGATCATCCGTTAAGAAAAGGAGTACGAAGATACTACGACAATTGTCTTTACATCTTCGCACTCCTGGCATTATCCGGGAATTACAGGATCTACTGATCAGGGCATTACAAGGCACGATGCATCTATATCCGATACCGATGCAAAGCCTGTGCAGCTCATGATAAAACGCAGCTCACCTACGGTCTTTCTGATAAAGCCGCTGACGCCTGCTGCCCCGTCCTTCTCAAGAGAAGGCATCATGGATCTTCCGACGGCTGCTCCGTCGGCTCCGAGAGCCAGTGCTTTGTACACATCCGCTCCGGAATCGATGCTGCAGTCCGCAAAGATCTTTACATCCGTGCCCGCAAGGGCCTCTTTTATCTCCGGAAGGATCATGAGAGGAGGCACGGCATAGGGAAGCCTTCCGTGATGATGACTTACTATCACGGCCTTAGCTCCGATCTGAGCACATTTTACCGCATCCGCAGCGCTCAGGACTCCCTTTACCACAAAGGGAAGCTTCGATGAGGAGACATATGAAGCGAGCATGTCCGTGGTCTGTACATCCATCTCCTCTCCCACAACAACATCAAGTCCGCCGCCTCCGAAGATATGATCTATATCCATTCCGATGCCGAACGCGCCACAGCTCTCGGCAAAAGCAAACTGGTCGCGGACCTTGCCGTTATCCCTGTAGGGCTTTACGATGCGGACAGTCTTTGCCCCCGTCTTTACTATCTTCTCAAACATATCATTTTCCATCATTCCGACGAAATTGAGTATCCCGGTTTCCTTAGCTGCGACGGAATATTCCTCGAGTCCCGTAAGCTGCCTTCCGTTAAGGGCACCTATATGTGAAAATGCCGGAGTAAGGACAGGACTTGTAAACTCACTTCCGAAAAAGGATACACTCGTATCCGCAACAACGGAATCTATGAGCCTTTCTTTGATCAGGATCGAATCCATATACTTCTTTGTTATGACATTAGCGTCACTTATTCTGGTATAGTCCATTCAGTTCCTCCCTGAGATAAGCCATGTATTTTATATAATCCTCATCGGCAATTAAATGTTCAAGTATCATCGGCATGTCCGGATCCAGCTCATGCATTTTTTCGGCATAATATCTGATGGGGAACTCCCCGTTACCCGGTGCGCATTCCTCAACCCTGAAGGTAAATTCCTCGGCAAGATGCACGTCTTTGAGATGGCAGCTCTTTATCGCAGGTCCCAGGAGGGACACGCATTTATCGATGAATTCCTCCGGAGCAAAATATCTCTCTGCACTGTTTATCATGTTGAAAACATCCATATGGACGGCGAATCTGTCCCTGTCCACTTCTTCGATGAGCCTGACATAGTCCTCGGGGCCCGTCGGGATCATCCAGGGCATGGGCTCCAGTGTAAAATATGTATTCTTCACATCAGCACGGTCTATGATCTCCCTGACCATCCGGACAGTCTCTTTTCGTGCTTCGGGAGTGAAATTCTCCCGGTAATGCCCGTCCCACCTCGGGCCGAAAGCGCCCGCCACGTTCACGGCGCATCTTGCCCCGATGCGATCCGCAAGCCTTAGCTGTTCCACGCAAAAGTCCGTGTTCTTTTTCCTTTCATCAGGATCCGGAGAAAGGGCATTTCTCCATATCCCAACCTCGGCGATGGTAAGCCCCGCCTTATCCGCGGCGGCTTTGTAGGCACTGATCTTCTCCTCCGGTTCATCCGACCGGACGGGAAAAACAACAGTCCCGCATCCCAGCCGGATCTGGTTGTCGGCCCACTCCTCCGGACTCTGATGGGCAAGCGGCGATGATGTCCCCAGTCTCATATGTACCCTCCGTATAACAGATCAAATTATTTGATATCAGGTCAGGCCGTAACGTACCGGACAATTTCGATTATATAGTAATTACGCAGCCTTTCCAAATTGCATTTTCATTAACTGCGGGGGTATAATCAGTAAAACGGTTAACAATTCTTGTGAGGGGAATCAGATGATAACTATCAGACAGATAGCTGAAGAGTGCGGGGTTTCCATAGCCACCGTATCGAATGTCATAAACGGAAGGGACAAGATGAGCCCCGTTACCCGTCAGAAGGTACTCGATACCATCGAAAAATACGGATATGTTCCCAATCCCATAGCCAAGGGACTGAGGATACGCAAGACCGGTGTCATAGGCATCATAATGGAGGACATCGGCCAGTTCAGCACCCCCGGTCTCATAGAGGGACTGACGGCAACTCTGGAGGATTACGGATACAAACCGATCCTGATCAATATGCGGATATATCAGAGATGGGGAGACAAGTGGTTCGGCAACGAAAGTCTCATGGACGAGATCCTCGGAAAGCATTTAAACGAGATGAAGGTCATGATGGCGGAAGGCCTGATCTATGTTGCGGTACATGCCAGGGAAGTGAACAAGATCCCCGCAGATTTTGATATTCCGTCGGTGATGGTCTATGCGCACGAGGAAAATCCGAAAGTCCCTTCGGTCGTGATAGATGATGCCACCTCGGCATATATGGCGGTAAAGCATCTCACCGAAAGAGGACACCGAAAGATCGCCATAGCAACCGGTGAAAAGGGGACTTACCACACCGAGCAGAGACTTGAAGGAGCCAAAAAAGCCCTGGCCGATGCGGGTATAGATCCGAAGGATGCCAACATCGTCTATGCGGGATGGATGAAGCACCACGGATATGAGGCAGCTGAGAAGCTTCTCAAAAACGATCCGACGGCCGTTTTCTGCATGGCGGACAGGATTGCCGGAGGTCTGTACCAGTACCTTGACGAAAAGGGACTTCGCGCGGGGGAGGATATCTCTGTAATCAGCTATGACGATCAGGATATCGCCGAGTACTTCATACCCAGACTGACCACCATGGCTCTTCCCCTTTACAAGATCGGAGACACCGCGGCAAGAATACTCATCGACAAGATGGGCGTTGAGAAATATGCCGATTATCCCGGATCGGGAACGGTCCGCATCCCCTGCGATCTGGTGGAAAGAGAATCCGTCAAAGATCT
>CAMNEB010000057.1 GCA_946536155.1 uncultured Lachnospiraceae bacterium
TACCGACCTGGGTCATAGCGCAGGGGCCGTCGAAGGGGATATCGGAGATGCAGGTCGAGATGGATGCGCCGAGCATTGCAACAAGCTCGGGTCTGCACTCGGGATCGACGCTCATGACCATGCAGTCAAGAGTTACATCGTTACGATAATCCTTGGGGAAAAGGGGTCTCATGGGGCGGTCGATAACACGGCTGGTAAGGATAGCATTCTCGCTTGCCTTGCCCTCACGCTTGTTGAATCCGCCGGGCATCTTACCCACCGAATAATACTTCTCCTCATACTCCACCGAAAGAGGGAAGAAATCAATTCCGTCCCTGGGAGCGCTTGATGCCGTAGCGGTCGCAAGAACGGTGGTATCACCGTAATGCATGAGCGCACAGCCGTTTGCCTGCTTGCCGACTCTGTCGATATCAACGACGAGCTTTCTTCCGGCAAGGTCCATTTCATACTTCTTGTACATATTGCCTCCTTATATTTTTAATCGAACAGAAGGCACCGAAACTACTGAGAAACCGGCGAAGCTCTTCACAGGCTTTTCAGCGGTCTCGGAAAGCTTTCTGTCCATTACTGCCAGATCAGAAAATACTTTAATAACATAAACGAGAGGCATGCATAATCCGCACAGCCTCTCGTTAACAATCAGATTATTTACGAAGTCCGAGCTTCTCGATAAGTGCACGGTATCTGTCGATATCCTTGTCTGCAAGATAATCAAGAAGTCCTCTTCTCTGACCGATCATCTTGAGCATTCCGCGACGGGAGTGGTTGTCCTTGGGGTTAGCCTTGAGATGCTCGGTAAGCTCGCCGATACGTGCGGTAAGGACCGCAACCTGAACCTCGGGTGAACCGGTGTCACCGGGTGTGCGAGCAAACTCGTTCATGATAGCTGTTTTCTTCTCTTTACTGATCATTTTAAAATCCTCCTGTAAACATTTAAGATACCCTTATGGATATCCCGCATGCGCTTCGCCAAAGACAAGGTCCGGGTGGAGTTTTCCTCTGGACTGTGCCTCGGTAAGACCGCACACGCATTTGATGATAACACTTTATATATCAAAAAACAAGAAATATTTGCAATTTACAGGACTTTGCTCAAAAAGTCCCTGAGTCTCTCATTCCTGGGCTCGGAGAAGAATCTGTCCGGAGTGTTCTCCTCCAGGAAATCCCCGCGGTCAAGGAACATCACCCTGTTTGCCACTTCCCTTGCAAATCCCATCTCATGTGTCACGACCACCATGGTCATATGCTCATGAGCGAGCTCTTTCATGACTTCGAGGACCTCTCCGACCATTTCGGGGTCGAGAGCCGATGTGGGCTCGTCAAAGAGCATCACTTCGGGCTTCATGCAAAGAGCCCTTACAATAGCTATCCTCTGCTGCTGTCCTCCGGATAACTGGAGGGGATAATCGGATGCCCTGTCCGCAAGTCCGACCCTCTTAAGAAGCTCCATGGCATAGCCTTCCGCTTCTTCCCTGCTCTTTTTCTGAAGAGTCATGGGAGCGATGGTCAGATTTTTCATGATGGTCATGTGGGGAAAAAGATTGAACTGCTGGAACACCATTCCCATCTTCTGTCTGTGAAGATCGATATCGGAATGGGGATCGCAGATATTTTCCCCGTCAAAGATTATCTCGCCGTCTGTGGGCTCATCAAGCCTGTTGAGGCATCTGAGGAAAGTGGATTTCCCGGAGCCGGAAGGTCCGATGACGCATACGACTTCGCCCTTATTGATATCCACGGTAATGCCGTTTAAGACCTTGTGGTCGCCGAAATGCTTCTCGAGATTTTTTACCTGTATGAGGGGACTTAAGTTATCATTTTTCATTTTTCTTAAGCCTCCTTTCGATCACCTTCACTATCCTCTCGAGGATCAGCACCATGACAAGGTATATGAGAGCCACGGCAATGAGAGGCATGAATGCGGAATAGGTGCGGCTTCTGATGATATCTCCGCCCTTTGTGAGATCTTCAAGTGCGATATAGCCCGCAACGGAAGTCTCTTTGAGGAGTGTTATGACCTCATTCAAAAGAGTGGGCACGGTGGTCTTGAGCGCCTGGGGCATGATGATCTTTACCATCGTCTGGAAATAGGAAAAACCGAGAGATCTTCCCGCTTCCATCTGTCCCTTGGGTACGGACTGGATACCGGATCTGAATATCTCCGCCTGATACGCACCCGAGTTGATGCCGAATGCAAGTATCGCAGTGACGGACTTATCTATCCTCACGCTTCCGAAGATGACAAAATAGATGATCATCAGCTGCACGACAACGGGAGTTCCGCGGATGATCGTAAGATAGACACCGCAGAGAAAATTCAGTATCTTGAGTTTGCCGGTGTCGGCATGGATATTTCTGATGAATGCTATGGTAAAGCCTATGACCAGGCCCAGCAGCACCGCAAAAAAAGTAAGCTTCAAAGTGACGAGAAGGCCGTTCGTCAAATAACGCCAACGGCCCTCATTCACAAAATTCAGTATAAATTGTGCTTTAAAATCTTCCCACATATCACTCAGCCGAGATATACTTTGCAACTATAGCGTCAAGTGTTCCGTCTGCCTTAAGCTCGTTAAGAGCTGCGTTGATCTGCTCAAGAAGAGCGGTGTTTCCCTTTCTTACAGCGATAGCATACTCTTCATCTGCATATGCTTCGTCAAGGATGATGAGTCCCTCATTCTCGGAAACAAATACTCTTGCAGGCTCATTGTCGATGATGACCGCATCGATCTTGCCCTGGGTAAGTGCCTGTACGGCTTCCATTCCCTTTGCATATCTCTCAACGTTCTCATCGCCGTAATCGTCAGAAGCATAGATATCGCCGGTGGTTCCCTGCTGTACGCCGATGGTCTTGCCCTCAAGGTCGTCAAGAGATGCTATATCGCTTCCCTCGGGTACGATGACTACCTGACGTGCGGTGGCATAGGTAACGGAAAAGTCTACGTTCTGCTTTCTGTCTTCGGTAACGGTCATTCCGGCCATACCCATATCAGCCTTTGAAGAGCTGACCTCGGGGATGATGGAATCGAATGCGATATCCTCGATCTCAAGTGTGCATCCCATCTTATCTGCGATGGCTGCAGCAACTTCGGCATCGATACCGACTATTGCATTTCCCTCATGATACTCGTAAGGGGGAAACTCGGCGTTGGTAGCCATAACGAGAACTCCCTCCTGAGCGGTTCCGGTCTTTGCACCGCCGCCGCATGCAGCAAGGCTCATGATCATCCCTGCACACAAAAATATTCCTAAGATCTTTTTCATAATAATATCCTCCTGCCCTTTCAGGGCTAAAAACTTACATCTTAAACCTTTTTAAACCTGCAGTACCGCTTTTTAAATCTTACGAAAAATATTTTAAATCACTGTTTTATTTTGTGGCTGCAGCTTGCTGAATCACTGCTTAGCTTCTTTTATCGGAAGGGCTCCCTGCTTTGCAGCATTGAGATTGTCCTCTTCCTCTTTGATCGCAAATGCGATATTGGTGGCATGATCTGCAACTCTTTCAAGACCCGAGACGATATCGGAGAAGATCATTCCGGCTTCGGGTGTGCATTCGCCGGCAGCAAGACGCTTTACGTGATTCTCCTGAAGTCTTCTCTCTTCAAGGTCTATCTTGTCCTCGAGTTCGATGACATCCTGAAGATGCGTCTCATCGCTCTTTGCGAATATATCCATGGAATAACCGATGATGGTGTTTACCATATCCATCATCTCTCCGAGTTCTCTAAGTGCATCGTGTGAAAGGACGGCGCCGTTCTCCTTGCGGGTCCTTGCGGCATCGGCGGCATTCTCGGCATGATCGCCGATACGCTCGATATCATTTACGACATGGAACATGGCACCGATGGATTTGAGGTCTTCGATGGGAAGCGGCAGCTGGTTGATCTGAACCAGGTAGCCGGTGATCGCATGGTTGAGGAAGTTGATGTTCTCCTCTACCTTGTAGACCTCTTCGATATCATCCTCATCGAGAGTGACCAGAGCATTCATGGCACGGTTGAGGTTCTCGGAAGCAAGGGATGCCATACGGTCAAGCTCCTTGACAACCTCTATCATAGCGGTAGCGGGATTGAAGATGACCTTTGAGCCGATATACTTGAGCTGGAAGCTCTCCCTGTAGCCGATCTTCCTGTCCTCTCCGCGGACCGTGGCGATCGAGAGCTTTACGATGGGCTTAATGAAAGGAAGCAGCACGATGACCTGCGCAACCTTGATGAGAGTATGGGCGTTAGCTACGAATCTTCCGTTATCGGCAGAGAACAGCTGGATAAACCGGATCACGGGATCCATGGCAACTGCAAGGACCACATACATGAGCGCCGTGCCTATGATATTGAACCAGAGATGGATCATTGCGGCACGCTTTGCGTCCTTCTTGCCGGGAAGTGAAGCGATGATGGCGGTGGTGCAGGCTCCGATGTTACATCCCATGATGATGTAGAGACACATGGGAAGGGTAAGAAGATCCTGCTGGGCCATGAGCAGAACGATGGAAACAGTGACCGAAGAGCTCTGGACGATGGTGGTGATGAGCATTCCCACTATGGTCGCAAGGAGGGGGCTGTCAATTGAAAGAAGAAGGTTTGCGACCGCGGGATCGGTCTTTAATGAGCTCATGGAAGAACTCATCGTCTGAAGTCCCATGAAAAGAATACCGAAACCGACTATTATCTCACCCGAATCCTTGACCTTCTGTTTTTTGGCAAACATAACGCAAACAACACCTGCAAGAAGGATTATGGGTGCGTACTTGCTTATATTGAACGAAACGAGCTGTGAAGTGACGGTGGTACCGATATTGGCACCGAAGATGACTCCGGCTGCCTGGAACAGATCCATGAGTCCGGCATTGACAAAAGAAACGACCATCGCGGTACAGGCTGATGAAGACTGTATCACCGCGGTAAATATAAGTCCGACGATCATACCGGTAAAACGGTTGGTCGTAAAGATCTCAAGAAAATGTCTGAGCTTGGCACCTGCAACAGTTTCTATAGCCTTGCTCATTACTTTCATGCCGTAGAGGAAAAGGCCAAGTCCTCCGCACAGCGAAATCACAACGGATAGGTTCATTTCTTAATTTTTCCTTTTAATAAGTAATCTTTCTGATATACGAGCGTTTCGATTATAGCCGATGACCGGAAAAGTAGCAAGGTTTCACGGGCGCTTAAACAACTTAAAATGGTTAAAAATTCCGCCAGCGGCCTAAATCGGATGCCAGCTGCGCTTTCAGGTCATCAAGAGAGTCAAATCTCTGCTCGGGCCTGCAGAAATGCCTGAGATATACCTCGGCATATTCTCCGTAAACATCCCTGTCAAAATCATAGATGAAGGTCTCCACTCCTCTGACCTCGTGGTCAGATACAGTGGGCTTTCTGCCTATATTGGTGAGACCTTTGTATTTCCCGCCGTTTATGATCACATCGGACAGATAGACACCGAAAGGCGGAAGGAGCTTGTCTGCATCCGGCAGGATATTGATAGTGGGGAAACCGAGTTCCGTTCCTATATGATTGCCGTGAACGATCTGCCCGTAGATAAAATAGGGGATACCCAGAAGCCTTTCAGCCTCTTCCATCCTCGCTTCGGAGATCATCCTCCTGATGAGCGTCGAACTGACCTCATATTCTTCATCGAGGCTTACTCTTATCTTGTCTATGATCCTTACGTCTATATTGTTTAAAGATGCATATTCTCTGAGAAGCTGCGCGTTTCCCTCCCCGTTTTTCCCGAAGGAGAGGTCGCTTCCGGCAGCGATCATGACAGCCCCTGCCCTGCCCGTTATGATAAGATTCAGAAAATCCGCAGGTGAGGTATCCGCGGTCTCACGGTCGAAGGGATACTCGATAAGGATATCCACACCCTTTCTCTCAAAGAGGATCCTCTTTTCCCTGACGGTGGTAAGAAGCGCATTCTCCGCACCGAAGTAAACGGAAGGCGCGGGATCGAAGGTAAAAACACAGGACTTGATCCCGGGAGTTTTTTTACCGTTTAACGGTTCGGTGATCTCGAGAAGAAGCTTCTGATGTCCCACGTGGACACCGTCGAATTTACCGATCGCGACGGCGGTGGGACTGTTTATATAAAAATCTTTTGTTCCGGATATTATTTCCATTTATCAAAACATCCTGCGCGGCTTTAACATGCCGGTATGCGGATCCTTCTCATATACTGCGGCAAAGGTCCCGTCTACGTGATATATCCTGAATGCATCGCTTCCGGAAAAACCTTCCGCGATCTCAAGATCGTCTTCCGAAAGCTTGTTTCCGTTTGCAAGAAATTTTTCCGCATCCGCCTTTACATTAGCCGAAGGAAGATTCGAAAAGACGCTGTCAACGGGCTTAAGAAGTCCTGAGAGCTCATCTTCTTTTCCCTCATCCCTTAAAGCCCTTATGCTGTCAAGGCTTACGGCATCAGATATCTTAAAGGGTCCTACTGCGGTCCTTACAAGCGACTGCATGCATCCGCCGCATCCCAGGTCCCTTCCGATGTCATCGCAGAGGGTCCTGATGTATGTTCCCTTTGAGCAGAGGATACGTATCTTTACAACGGGAAGCTCAATCCCAAGGATCTCAAGTTCAGAAATCGTAACCTTTCTGGCTTCACGTACTACTGTTTCGCCGCTCCTTGCTATGTCGTAAAGCCTTCTTCCGTCTTTTTTCAGAGCCGAGAACATGGGCGGTATCTGCTCGATCTCTCCCAGATATCTGTTCACCGCTCCTGTTATAGCTTCTTCTGAGAGCTTAAGCGCTGCGGCTTCATCTTCGCCCGTGGTCTCACCCGTTATATCAAGAGTATCGGTGGTCCTTCCAAGGAGGAGCTCCGCAACATATTCCTTGTCCCAGTCGGTCAGCAGTCCGCAGACCTTCGTCGCCTTACCCAGAGCTACCGGCAGAACACCTGTCGCCATGGGATCCAGGGTTCCCGTATGGCCGCATTTTCTCTGGCGGTAAACTCCGCGTACCACCGCAACAACATCAAAGGAGGTGTATCCCGCCTCCTTTGATATATTAAGTATTCCGTTTATTCCGTTTCCGGACGTCTTCATTCACCCTCCGGATAAGCTGCCAGCTGCTTTTCGATATGCTCGGAAAGATTGTTCACGCAGTCGTAAACAGTTCCGGTCATATTGCATCCCGCTGCTCTTGCATGTCCGCCTCCGCCGAATCTCTCTGCGACCTTGGCAACATTCACTTTTTCGGACGATCTCATGGAGACCTTGTATTCCTGGGTTGATATCTCATACATGAATATGGAGACATCCACGCCCCTGATATTTCTGAGCTGTGATACTATGCCCTCGAAATCCTTGCTGACAACCCCGTAGAAATCCTGGGTTCTCTTATCGATCCAGCTGACAACGCATCTGCCGCCCATGAATCTCACGCTCTCCATCAGACATCTTCCGAGTATCTGTGACTGGAGATAAGTCTTCTCGTAAAAGCATCTCTGTATGAGTGCCGAGTGATCGAATCCGTACTCCATAAGGTCTGCGGCCTTTCTCATGGTCGCGGGAGTGGTCGATGAATACTGGAAGACTCCCGTATCCGTCACCATGCCGGTGTAGAGGCATCTGGCAACATCTGCGTCGATAAATCTCTTATCGAACAGATCATAGAGGAGCTCGCAGGTGGAACCTATCTCCGGAGCGATCTCATTGACATCTCCGGCTCCTGTCTTGTTGGACTCGTGGTGATCGATGTTTATCCTCTTCTTTGCCGCATCAAAATACTTTCCGGCGCCTCCGAGCCTCTCCCTGCTACAGTCGAGTGCAAAATAAACATCATAGGAAACATCGTCGGGAAAATCTCTCCTGATCTCATCATATCCCGCCTCATCATCAAAGATGGATGGGATGGGGTCTTCGAGATTTACCGTGACTTTTATGCCCTCAAAAGCATTCATAAGATACTTCCTGAGAGCAAGGCAGGATGATATCGCATCGCCATCCGGTCTTATATGACCGCTGATACCGACGGATACCGCCCCTTCACATTCTTTTAAAATATCCAGCATCAGATCTAATACCTCAAATAATTAAAGCAGTTCTTCATTATCCGTATCGACATGTCTTGCTTCGTCATCGGCAATGATCTCGTCGATCTTGTGGATCATATCAACGCCGTACTCAACGGTCGAATCGGAAATGAATGTAAGCTCGGGAGTATTGCGGAGATTCATCCTCACCGCAAGCTCATGCCGGATGAATCCGGCGGCGGATTTAAGTCCTTTGAGGGTTTCATCCCTGTCCTCATCGGAGCCGAGGACCGAGATCCACACCTTGCAGGTCTTAAGATCCGGAGCCACATAAACCTCTATGATGCTGGTCCAGGGACTGACCCTGGGATCCTTCACATCACGGATGATCTCGGAAAGTTCTTTCTGAACCTCCGAATTAAGTCTTATATTTTTTATACTGTTCTTTTTCACGTTCTGGGAACCTCTACCATAACAAAGGCTTCAACCTTATCAAGCTCCTGGATCGAATCGAACTTGTCAAATACAAGTCCGCATTCGAAGCCTTCCTTGACTTCCTTGACGTCATCCTTAAATCTCTTGAGGGATGAAAGTTCTCCTTCGTAGATCTGCTCGCCGTCTCTGGTGATACGTACCTTGCAGCCTCTCTGCATGATACCGTCAAGCACATAAGAACCTGCGATGTTTCCGATAGCGGATGCCTTGAATATCTGTCTGATCTCCGCATGTCCGATGATCTTCTCCTCGAAGATGGGATCGAGCATTCCCTTCATCGCACGCTCGATATCCTCTATAGCCTTATAGATGACATCGTAGCATCTGACATCCACATTCTCTGCCTCTGCCTTGTCCGCAGCCTGTGTATCGGGCTTGACGTTGAAGCCGATGATGATGGCGTTGGATGCTCCGGCAAGGTTGACATCGGATTCGTTGATGGCACCGACACCGCCGTGGATGACCTTGACGATGACTTCCTCATTGGAAAGCTTGAGTATGGATTCCTTGAGTGCCTCGACAGAACCCTGTACATCTGCCTTGATGATGATATCAAGTTCCTTGAGATTCTCTTCCTTGATCTTGGAGAAGAGATCTTCAAGGCTCATGCGGCCCTGGGTCTCGGCAAGCTTCTGCTTCTTGTTCTCTGCGGTGTAGGTATCTGCATAGGACTTAGCTTCCTTGTCGGATGCATGTGCGAGGAATACCTCACCTGCTTCGGGCACGGAGCTGAGTCCGAGTATCTCAACGGGTGTTGAAGGACCTGCGGTCTTTACGTTCTCACCCTTGTCGCTGATCATCGCTCTTACCTTGCCGTGTGCGGCACCTGCCGAGACGAAGTCACCGATGTGGAGAGTACCCTTCTGAACGAGGACCGTAGCAACGGGTCCTCTTCCCTTATCAAGCTGTGCCTCGATGACAACACCTCTTGCCTTTCTGTCGGGATCTGCCTTGAGCTCAAGCACATCCGCGGTAAGGAGGATCATGTCCAGGAGGTTATCAAGTCCCTCTCCGGTCTTTGCGGAAACAGGTGCGAATACGGTGGATCCGCCCCAGTCCTCGGAGATGAGTTCATATTCGGAAAGCTCCTGCTTTACTCTGTCGATGTTTGCAGAGGGCTTATCTATCTTATTGACTGCAACGATGATCTCAACGCCTGCTGCTTTTGCATGGTTGATAGCCTCAACAGTCTGGGGCATGACACCGTCGTCAGCTGCGACAACGAGGATAGCGATATCGGTGGAATTGGCACCACGCATTCTCATTGCGGTGAAAGCTTCATGTCCGGGAGTATCAAGGAAGGTGATGGACTTGCCCTTGACATCTACGGTATAAGCACCGATGGCCTGGGTGATACCTCCGGCCTCGCGCTGGGTAACATGAGTCTTTCTGATGGCATCGAGGAGTGAAGTCTTACCATGGTCGACATGACCCATGACGCAGACTACGGGAGGTCTCTCTTTGAGCTTGCCCTCATCCTCTTCATCCTCTCTGAGGAGCTCTTCGATGACATTTACCTTAACCTCATGCTCGCAGAGGATCTCATAATCCATTGCGATGTTCTCTGCATCCTCATAAGAGAGCTCCTGGTTAACGGTAACAACCTTTCCTGAAAGGAAGAGCTTCTTGATGATATCGGATGCCTTCATCTTCATCTTCGAAGCAAGATCACCGATGGTGATGGTGTCGGGAAGGGTGATGACCTTGATCTGTTCTTCCACAACTTCCTCAACTTTCTTCTCGGGCTTGATGAAGCGTCCCGCCTTCTTGCTGCGTGAAAGCTCCTCTTCGTTGTAATTTATATCCTTGTGCTTGCTGTTTCTTTCTTCGTTTCTGCGTCTGGCGTCGCGTCCCCCTTTATTGCTCGTCGGACCGTCTGAGGTAAAGATCTTACCGCCGCCAGCATTTCTGCCGTTTCCAAATCCGGCTCCCGGTCTCGCATTTGGTCTTTGACCTCCAGCGCCACCAGCAAAGCCCCTCCCAGGAGCTCCGCTATTAAAACCGTTCTTCGCAGGACCTTGCGACCCCTGGAAAGAACCCGTGCGCCCCGTTTGATTTTGCCTGTAAGGCCCATTTTGCGAATTGTTTCTGTCCGACGTTTGCGTGCCGCTGCCATATCCGTTTCCTCCGCGGTAACCACCCTTGGAACGCTGTCCGGGTCTGTCATTGATGCTTATGGAACGATTGCCCTTATCCTTGCCTGCAAAGCCTCCGGCATTGTTCCCGGAATTGTTTCCCTGATTGCCGCCTGCATTTCTGGACTGCTCGGCAGGTCTGTTTGCTGCAGGAGCCTGGGTATTCTCGGGCTTTTTAACCTGAGGAGCCTGGGCTGCCTGAGCATTCTGTACAGGCTCAGTTTTAACGGCTGCATTCTCCTTAGGTACATTTGTCTCATTGTTTTTAACAGGAGCTTCGGTTTCGGGCTTGGGCTTTCTTGCGCCCTGAACATTCCTGGGATCCTGTACCATATTGACTGCGGGAGTATCCGAAGGAGCGGTCAGGGGCTTTATTATCCTTCTGACTTCAGGTCTTCCCGACATAGGTGCGGATCCGGGATGGTCTTTCATTCCGGGTCTGTTATGAGTCTGGGGCTGGGTGCCCTGTCCGTGAGGTACACCGTTTCCCGCAGGTCTGGTGTTCTGACCCGTGTATGCTCTCTGCTGTCCGGCGCCGCCCTGTGAGGGTGATCCGGGCTTATTGTTAACGATTATGATCCTTTTCTTGGGCTGTCCGCCCTGGCCGGGTGCGCCGTGTGATGCCTGGCCATGTGCCTGGGCGGGCTTTGCGGGAGCTTCGGGAGCTGCCGGTCTGCTTTCTTCCGGAGCAGGCTTTTTCTCTGCCGGAGCCGGTGCTTTTTTTGCCGTGAACCTGGCTCTGAGTTTAGCCGCCTCTTCCTCGGAAACAGAGCTGGAATGGGATTTGACATCCATGTTCATCTCAATCGCCGCATTAACAACTTCGGTGCTCTTTACGCCAAATTCTTCTGCAAGGGTATACAATCTGATCTTTGCCATTAATTAAAATTCCTCCTCGAAAAGCTCAGGTGCCGCCTTCATAAGGCTTTTATACAATCCTTCATCCTTAAGTGCCAGGGCGCTCCGCAGGTTCTTGCCCACGGCTCTGCCAAGGGATTCTCTGTCAGAATACATGGCGTATGGCACATCATAAAACTTACATTTATCCGTATACATCTTTTTGGAACCGTCCGATGCATCGCCCGCAATGATGACGCACGCGGCAGTACCGTCCCTGATACTCTCAAGCACCTGGGTCTCACCGCCGGCGACGTGTCCGCCTTTTTGCGCTATGCCAAGAAGTGATAAAACTTTATCTCTCGTAATTGCTCCTTTTCGGACTTATCGAAAGTCCCTCTCTGTAAAAAACTCTTTGATGCTGCGGATATCATCTGCAGAAACAGATGCCTTGAATGCCCTGTCAAAGCCGTGTCTTTTGACCGCTTTCTCAAGGCATTCCGCCGACATGCATATATATGCACCGCGTCCGTTCGCACGTCCGCTCTCATCGGGATGTATCTCTCCGGATCCGTCCCTTACGATGCGGAGCATGCTCTTCTTGTCATGAGTCTCACCGCATCCTATACATGTCCGCAAAACTTCAGCTTTCATTATTCCTGCTCTTCTGCGGTGCCTGCTGTTTCGGCGCCGTCTTCTGTATACTCTTCGTATCCGCCTTCGTAATTGTCATCGTATACTTCGTCATCGGAATACTCGTAGTCTTCATATCTGAATCCGGGAGCATCCTTAGCCTGTGATTCGGACTTGATGTCGATCTTGTATCCGGTAAGTCTTGCCGCAAGTCTGGCATTCTGTCCTTCCTTGCCGATGGCAAGAGAAAGCTGGTCATCGGGAACTACGACCTTAGCGGTCTTCTCATAGGGATCTGCGAAAACTGCCATGACAGATGCGGGAGAAAGTGCATTCTGTACAAGGTTTCCGGGGTTGTCATCCCAGCATACGATATCGATCTTCTCGTCGTTTAATTCGCTGACTACGGCACCGACTCTGTCTCCGTTCATACCTACGCATGCACCGACGGGATCCACATCGGGATTGTTGCTCCATACGGCGATCTTGGAACGGCTGCCGGGCTCACGTGCGA
>CAMNEB010000058.1 GCA_946536155.1 uncultured Lachnospiraceae bacterium
AAAAGAGCTCGACTTTGCCGCCGAGCTCTTCAACTTAACAATTTCTCTTTATAATCTTTTCTTTTTTCTTCTCCAAAGAAAATGGCGGGAAATTCTTCCCGCCTGCGGTGATCCAAAGAGCTTATCGCCCAGATCACCATTTTGATAACATAGGGATTCTTAAAACTCAATATAGTTATATTTTTAGATATAAAAAGAGCTGTCACACTATTTTAGTGCGACAGCCCCTTTTACTTTTGATGCCGTTAAATCTCCGGTTCCTGTTGTATCACCCGGGTCCTATTATATTACCTGAGTCCTGTTATATTAACCGGGGTCCTGTTATATCATCCCCTGGGCTCCGCCATTTTGCAGAATTCCATGAATTCTTTTTCGGGCATGGGGCGTGCGTAGTAATATCCCTGGATATATTCGCATCCCATTTCGGAGAACCATTCGGCCTTTTCCTTGTCCTCAACGCCCTCGACCACTATCTCCGCGCCGAGACTCTTCAGAAGACTTATGGTCTGTCTCATGACCTCATAGCTTCTCTGGTCTCCGAGTCCGTCCACAAGAGATTTGTCCAGCTTGATGATCCTGTAAGGAAAGCTCATGACACGTCCGAGATTTGAATAGCCCGAGCCGTAATCATCCAGTGAAAAGCCGTTGCCGTTTAAGGAGATATCATTCATCGTCCTTAGGACTGCATCCGCCAGATAATCCGATGCGGTCTCGGTGATCTCAAAGTTGATCCTGTCGGGTGTGATGCCGTATTCTTCCAGGATGTCCTTGATCTTGGAGGCCATATTGGCCTGCATGCACTGGACCACCGAGAGGTTGACCTCTACAAATCTTATGCCGTTCTTCTCAAGATCTCCCTCGGACAAAAACCGGCACACATCCCTGATAACGTATTCACCGATCTGAAGGATGCTTCCGTTCTTCTCCGCGGCCGGGATAAAGAGCGCCGGGGAGATAAATCCGAGCTGTTCATCCCTCAGTCTGATAAGTGCTTCGGCAGATACGAATTTCTTCTCTTTGGTCGAGTATATCGGCTGGTAATACATCTCGAATTTGTTATTCTTGATGGCGTCAGAGATGATCCTGTCTATATTGTTCTTGACAATGAAATCCTTCTCCGGAGCCATCTCGGAATATCTGACATATTTATTGAGAGGCACGGCGCTGTCGAAGGTTTCGGACAGCCTGAGGAGCTGTCTTTCGTTCCCTATCTCATTGGGGATGATCACACCGCACATGGTGAAATCGAGTTTGAGCCTGATACCGTCCACCACAAAGAGTTCTCTCAGCTTGCCGAGCATCGCCTGGGCATTCTCTTCAATGTCCCCCACATCATATCTGCCTCTTATGACATACGCGAAGAGACCGTATTTCAGATAGAAGATGTTGACGTCCGCATGCCTGCCGGCCTTGAGCATTGAGTAGAAGGAATCCGCCACCTGCTTGAGGAGGGCGAGATACATCTCGGAGCCGAGAGCGGAACGGATGGACAGAAGATTCTGAAGCTTTCCGAAGATAACGAATGCATCATCTCCTGCAGTGAAGACATTTCCGATGGTACGTTTGAATGCGGTGAAGGATTTCGCCCCGGTATCCGCATCCTGGTAATCCTCGGGGCTTATGACAAAGAAACTCAGGATAAGTGCGGTCACGGCAAATCCGAAGCTCTGAACCAGTACCTCCCTGTGATGATTCTGGATATTGAAGGTGATGACGTTTATCGGGAAGACGATGAGAAGGGCATAGAGCCTGACTTTGTCGAGACGGTTTTTGAAATAGCAGTACAGGATATGGATCAGTGAGAACAGGGCGTAATAGTATCCCACGATGATGACCGGCCACATCATGGGCCCGCGGTAATATTTGACGTCCTCCTCTCCTATCCTTACATAGTAGAAAACGTTATGGGTGTAGAAATTGACCGCGACCAGCAGGGTATCGAATATCATCGGAAGGAAATAAAGCAGTGCGATCACGGGTCTTATGACAAGCCTGCGGAAGGTACCCGTCATCTTGCCGACCATATAGATATAAACGACGAAATTGAGGACATTCAGAATATTGTAGATCGAACACCAGATCTCTCTGAAAAGGATGGAACCGGATAACGGCTTAAGAAAATGCAGAGGAGCCGAACGCATGATATCCGCGATACACAGGAAAAGAACAAGGGTGACATACTGGACAAATGCCCTGTTTTCCCTTCCACGGTTCATACGCCTGAATATTAACGATGCCAGCAATGCGACCAGAACAACTATCGCCGCCAGATCAAGGTAATAGTTTCTGTACATGAGATCCCCTTATTTTTTTCTCCCCATGTCTTATTGTCACACATCAGGAAAAGGTTTTCAAGCCCATAAATAAAGGATTTTATGAATGCGGGGTTCACTCGGTCTTTCTCTTGTCGAGGCAGTTTTTGACAGCCTCCTCCAGACGCTTTCCGTCCACGGGTTTGGAGACGGCATCTTCAAATCCCTGAGAATACAGTTCGCCGCGGGATACTCCCGAAGAACCTGCCGTGATCGCAATGAAACGTGTTCCGTAGTCTCTTACCCTGTCTATTTCCAGAGCTCTTTTAACGGCGTCCGCTCCGTCCATATCCGGCATGATCCGGTCGAGAAGGACAACATCGAATTTTTCGGAAGAGAGTACCTCCAGCATCTCTTCTCCGGTTGAAACCTGATGGGTGATGACTTCGGTCTCCTTTAAGAGCATCATCAGCATCGCCCTGTTGATATCATTATCATCAGCTATGAGCACTCTGGCCCTGGGATCTTTGAACAAAGGTCCCGATGAATGGCCTTCCACGGGTCTTGCACTGTCGGCAGCCGCATTTTCGACCACCGTGCCCGGATCTGCCACCGTCTGCGGGAGCAGAACGGTAAATACCGAGCCTTTCCCGTATACGCTGTCGGCCTTCACCTCGCCGTTCATCATATCCGCGAGCTTGGTCACTATAGCGAGTCCCAGACCTATGCCCTCACCGCTCCTGGTGCGGACGTCAGCGACTCTGTTCACGGTCCCGAATATAGTATCCAGGTCCTCTTTTTTGATGCCGATACCGGTATCGGATACTTTTATCTCAAGAAGGATGCGGCCCTTTTCCGTCTCGGTATGGCTGATAAAGATCGTTACGCTTCCGGAGGGCGTGAATTTGATGCCGTTCTCCACAAGATTTACTATCATCTCCCTTATCCTGACCGCATCGCCCACCAGGATATCGGGCACCAGAGAACCCACATCATAGTTCAGGGTCAGGCCCTTTTTTTCGGCCCTTCCGATACAGGAATTGTAAATATCCCTTACCAGCTCGGAAACCCTGTAGGGTGCTTCGACCATATCGAGCCTGCCGGTCTCAAGATCTGCATAATCCAGTATCTTGTTGAAGGTATCCATCAGACTGTTTCCGGCAGCGCGGATATCCTTGGCATAGCCGGTTATGTAATCGTCATTGCTCTCATTTATGATCATCTCATCCATGCCCAGGACCGTATTCATGGGATTCTTGATCTCGCGGGAAATGGAGAGCAAAAATTCCTTCTTGACCCTGGAAGCTTTTTCGGCCTCTATGCGCGCAGAATCAAGCTCCGCAAGAGTATCCTGGAGCATGGCATAGTCCGGTGTTTCCATGAAAAGAAGGATTGCCAGTATACCCAGGGTTCCGAAGAAGAATATGCACAGGGTATCCGGCATGAGAAATACCTGAATGAGAGTTCCGACTGCCATGAGCACAAAGCCGGAAAGCGAGAGCATCTCTCTCATGTTCAGAGATCTGTAGTGAAGGAACGCATAGACAAGTCCGTAGGACAGGTAAAAATACGTCGGGATATAGCAGAGCCAGTGATACGGCCCGTATGTATATCTCATCCATGAATCAAAATAGAATATCCATCCGGTGCGGACATTTAAGAGCAGCACCGCAACATAGGCAAAGAAAATGAGCAGATTGACCCGGGACATGGTCTTTTCGAAGCGGGATATCCTGCCGACAAATGCCTCGGCATACCACAGATAGGCCATCCCGGAAAAAGCGGCACAGACAAAATAAACTGTATTTAAAGCAACAGGGACAAAGCGGGGAAGGTTGACGGCTGCCCCGATGGACAGTGCCCCGAGTATGTCGAAGATGAGACTCATCAGCACAGATACCATGAGGAGCAGGAACTTTTTATACCTGTCGGTCCTTTTTCTGCGCATGAGAAGCAGACATCCAATGGATATCACCATGAAAAAAACAGATGCAAGTTCATAAGAGATATTGTAACTGTACATTCCGGTTTATTTCCTTACTCTGCGTCGTCCTTTCTCTTCTCCATCTCAATCTGGATCTCGGGGATCGCAGAAAACATAGGCTTTTCGTTTTCGCCCTTGATATGTCTGTCAACATAATTCTTTGTGATCTTCATGACGGTTCCGCTGAGGGCGATCACTCCTATGAGGTTGGGCATTGCCATCAGTCCGTTGAAGGTATCGGAAAGATCCCATGCAAGGGACAGATCCATAGTAGCACCGAACACGATGAAGACCACGAATATGAGCTTGTAGACGATTATGGCTTTGGTACCGAAAAGATACTCAAAAGCCTTGCTTCCGTAGATGCTCCAGCCGAGGACGGTGGAGAATGCGAACAGTGTGATGGCTACCGCGATGAACCAGCCTCCGGCCACGCCTAAGGTTCCTTCGAAGCTCTCTGCGACAAGTGCGGTCTTCTCTGCCTTGGATATCATCTCTCCGGTATTAAGATCCATGACTCCGGAGGTAAGGACAGCAAGTGCGGTGAGAGTACATACGACGATCGTGTCGGCAAAAACTTCGAATATTCCCCACATTCCCTGTCTGACAGGCTCTTTGACATTGGATGCGGAATGGACCATGACGGATGAACCGAGACCGGCTTCATTTGAGAAGACGCCTCTCTTCATTCCCCAGGTAAGAGCTGCGGAGATACCGCTTCCGACGATTCCGCCGCCCACGGCCTTAAGTCCGAAAGCACCCTTGAAGATGGATACGAAGACAGGTCCGATCCGGCCCGCATGGCTGAAGACTATGATAAGGCATCCCACGACGTAGAGGACTGCCATGAAGGGAACAAGCTTCTCGGTAACGCTGGCGATCCTCTTGAGTCCTCCGAGGATGACAAGTGCCGCAATGATCATAAGGCCGACACCGGTCACCACATAAGGGATCTTAAATACGGAATTGAGGTTGACTGCGATGGAATTGATCTGGCTCATGTTGCCGATACCGAAGGAAGCCAGTATGCAGAAGATACTGAAGAGAACGGCAAGAACGACTCCGAGCTGTTTGCAGCCCTTTTTGCTTCCGAGACCGTCCTTGAGGTAATACATAGCGCCTCCGCACCACTCGCCCTCGGAATTCTTTCTCCTGTAATAGATACCGAGGACATTCTCGGAGTAATTGGTCATCATTCCGAAGAAGGCAACGACCCACATCCAGAAGATCGCACCGGGGCCTCCTGTTGCGAGAGCAGCGGCAACACCTGCGATATTACCGGTTCCGATGGTTGCAGCCAGTGCGGTGCAGAGGCTCTGGAACTGGGATATCTGACGGTCATGGCCGGGAGTATGGGCGGTTATATGTCTGTTTTTGAATATTCCGCCGAGAGTGTGTGAAAACCAGTGTTTTATATGTGTGACCTGGAAAAACCGGGTCAGAACAGTCATAAGAATTCCTGTTCCGACCAAAAGTATCAGCATCGGAAGGCCCCAGACAAAATTATTAATGGCGCTGTTAATCTCCTCTATGAGCTTCACGCATTTTCTCCTCTCAAAAAAACAGGCGCCAATGCATGTTTCGGCGCCTTTGTGAACAATGATATTTTATTGAATTTTACTGTCAAACGCAAGTATTTTTGTAAGCTTTCAGGCCTCCCTGATATCGAGCATGAGCTGCCCGTAATCACCATGCATGTAAGGGACGGGAACACCGGCATTCATAAGGACCGATCCGCTGACCGTGCCGGGATCTGTCTTTTCCCACATCTCCTTCTTTTCCCTGCTGCAGAAGCGGCTGCCTGGAGTGTCATAGCCCACGGGGGTCAGAGTGTACTTCTTTTCGGGATCGAGTCCTTTGAGCTTTACGATCCTGCTTCCGCCTCCGGGATATGCCCTGCACTGTATATATGTAAAGAGAGCTCTGCTCCTGTCGCGGGATACCGACATCCACGAATCGTAATATCCTGTCTCCGCAGCTCTTGCGATCCTGTAGTAATCGCCCTCTCTTACAGTCTCCGACACCTGCCTGTATATGGATGTCTGCTCGGGGATAGCCGCTCTCTCCTCCTCGGGGATCGCGGTTATATCAAGTTCATATCCGAAGGTTCCGGACATCGCCACAGCAGCCCTTACGTCGAAGGGTACATTCCTGCCGGTGATGTGATTAGGGCAGGTCGATACATGTGCGCCCATGGTGCTGAGAGGATAGATCATCTCCGTCCCTGCCTGGATGGAAAGTCTCTCGATGGCATCCGTGTCATCAGAACACCAGATCTGGGGCGAATAGTAGAGCATTCCCGCATCGTATCTCGCTCCGCCTCCCGAACAGTTTTCAAGGAGAAGCTCCGGATATCTCTCAAGAAGTCTTTCCTGAAGGTCATATACGCCGAGAGTGTAGAGATATGAGAGCCTGCCCATTGACTCTGCGGGAAGCTCAGCGCTCCCGAGATCGGAAAGCGGCCTGTTCATATCCCACTTGACATAAGAGATATCAGCTTTATCAAGGACCGCGGCAAGGCATCCGAACACATAGTCCCTTACTTCTTTACGTGTGATATCAAGGACGTACTGGTTCCTCATTCTGCAGGGTCTTCTTCCGGAAACAGCTATAGCCCAGTCGGGATGTGCTCTGTAGAGGTCGGAATCGGGGGATATCATCTCGGGCTCAAACCATATTCCGAACTTCATTCCGGTTTTCTTAAGCTCGTCCGAAAGTCTCTCTATTCCGCCCTGAAGCTTGGTCTCGTTGACCGTCCAGTCGCCCAGGGATGAATTGTCGTCATTTCTGTTTCCGAACCATCCGTCGTCCATGACCAGCATTTCGATGCCTCTGTCGCGTGCATCGGATGCAATGGCAAGGAGCTTGTCCGTATCAAAATCAAAATATGTGGCTTCCCAGTTGTTGATGAGGATGGGACGCTCCCTGTGGAGATAAGGGCTTCTGATCAGATGGGAGCGGAACAGGTCGTGGAAGACGTGGCTCATGGAATCAAAGCCTCCGTCCGCAAATACCAGAACAGCTTCCGGGGTCTGGAATGATGTTCCGGGTCTTAAGTCCCATGAAAAATGTCTGCTTCCCGTGCCGATATATGCGCGCACGGAATCAAACTGGTCTATCGCGGCTCCGCATTCAAAATTTCCCGACCACACGATGGTCTGGGCATATACTTTGCCGTGTGAATCGTCAGCTCCGGGCTCGCAGAGCGCAAAGAAAGGATGGAACTGATGGGAGCTCTCCCCTCTTGATGAGCTCACTTCGCTCACTCCTCTCGAAAGAGTCCTCCTGTCGATCCTTCTCTCCCTTGCCCAGCTTCCGGACAGCGTGATCATATCGGGATATTTTCCGTCAAAGGCGCTGCAGTCAAGATCGATGCTGCTGCTCATTATCTTTTCGATGGTGACGGTCTCTTCGGAATCGTTGACAAGCTTTACATTCTTGAGTATCGCATCACTGTCGTCAAATACGGAATAGGAAAGATATGCGCTCAGCCTAAGGGCCTTATCCTCAAGCTTTATCTCCAGGGTATGGGCAGTGCAGGATCCGGCAAATGTCCCGGGCATCTTTATAACGGCCCCGTCCCGGGCAGTCTGTGACAGTTCTTCCTTGCCCTCGTATATCCTGTGTGATGCATATGTAAAGAGCGATGCGTCACACCCGCGGGCATCCCTGAGGATAACGGCGGGTTTTCTGTAATCACCCGCGCCGTCCGAAGGAAATTCAAAAGGCGCCTTATCGAGATAACATCCTCTGTCCCTGTCATTTACCGAAGGAACAAAGGGATTCAGCGAAGTCCTGAGAAGATATCTCAGATTCTCTTTCGGAACCTTTTTTCCGTAGTAGACGTTGCCGAGAAAGCCTTCCTCGTCCGTCACGGCAAGGCACATGACGGTATTTGCGGTCTCTATGAAAAACAATCTGTTTTCCGGATCGAAGCTTATACCCATACAGATTCTCCCTTGATCTTAAATGATCACTTTGTCAGATAGAATTCTTTAAGTGTCTCCTCAGCAGGTTTTCCGAATATGCCAAATCCCACATCCGTCTTCGGATCGTAAGGCCGTCTGCATACAGCGACCTGATCCCACCAGAAATACCCGGCAAACCACGGGATGTCCCATGTGGCCTCCATGGCGGTCCTGTAGAAATCGGACTGCTCTTCAAGGCTTAAGCCCTTATCTGATTTGGGTCTGTAATCGAAAGGATATGCGGAGCATCCGCGCTCTGAACGCATTCCTATCTCGGAAAACATGACGGGTCTGTCATATTTTTTGTGGCAGGCCTCAACATTCTTCATGCATTTAGCCCAGCCTTTTCTCATATCATCGGCCGAAACATGCTCTCCGTCAGTCACAGCATAATAAGCGGATATGCCTATCACATCGACATCCGAGAGCCACTCGAAATCAAGCTCGTCACCGTGATTGATGTTATGCATGAGCTTACCGTGGTATATCTTCCTGACCTCTTCGATCATCCTGCGGCAGTGCTCTGTCATCGCATCCATTCCGGCCATCTCGCATCCGGTGCACAGCATCTCGCATCCGCTGATCTCCGCGATCCTTGCATAATGGCACATAAAAGCGGTATAGGACATAAACCACTTATCCCAGTAATCAAGCTTGTCCATGGGGAAGGTGATATGTGCCCTCCATATGCCGTCAAGGCAGTCCACCATGGGTTTCAGACACACCTTCAGTCCCAGTTCCCTTGCGGTCCTCACCGCATAGAGGACATCCTCGTCGGTCTGGGTCCTCCCGTATACGGGATGAATGTTCAGCGAGTGATATGTGTCCATAAAGTTATTGACGGTTATGCATATCCAGTCGCAGCCATCAGACGCAAGCCTCTTCATGCTCTCGCGTGCTTCCTGCGTCATGTAGTCCCCGGAAACGGAATTAAATCCCCAGCTGAATCCTCTGCAAAAAATATCCTTGTTCATCTTCTCACTGACCCTTTTTAAAATGCCGCATCCCCAAAGATCAGGTCCGGGATACGATCAGTTCCATATTTCCTTTGAGCAGGACTTTCTCCGCGCCTTCTTTTGTTATCAGCATATGACTGCCCTTTACGACACGGGTGTCAAAAACGGAGCCTTCTCCTTTAATTACGGTCGCGCACAGAAAATCCGCATCCGTTTCAAAGCTCATTTCGGAATCGCATATCACTCTGCTGACCGTGTATTTGTCACAGCTTATAAGCTCTGTAATGCCGGGCTTTCCGTCACCTTGGAAGCTTTTTATCCTGTCCTCTGAAGGAAGGTCCGGTACGATTATCACATCCTTGCTCTGCGCCGTATGGAGCTGTCTGGGTGCTCCGTTCATAAGTCTGCCGTAATCGTAGAGCCTGTAGGTGATATCCGATGACTGCTGGGTCTCAAGAACGCAAACTCCCGCAGTTATGGCATGTACGGTTCCGGGATCTATCTGTATCATATCCCCGGGCTTTACCGGGACTTTCCTTATGAAGGCATCCCACTCGCCGTTATCTATCATGCTCTCCATCTCTTCTTTCGATGAGGCATTGTGTCCCGCAACGATCTCTCCTCCTTCTGGGCAGTCAAGGACATACCAGCATTCCTTTTTTCCGAGGGATCCGTTTTCATGAATCGATGCATATGCATCATCCGGATGAACCTGAATGCTCAGATCGTCACAGGCATCTATTATCTTTATCAGCAGAGGGAACCTGTCCCCTTCTGCATTTCCGAACAGCTCCCTGTGGCCGCTCCAGAGCTCCGAGAGCTTTCTGCCGTCAAACTCTCCGCCCATCACGATGCTCTCGCCCGCAGGGTGTGCGGATATTCCCCAGCATTCGCCTATGTCGTCTCCGGGTTCGTCATATCCGAATTCCTCACGGAGCCTCTTTCCTCCCCATATCGTATGGGAAAAATACGGTTTTAAAAAAAGTACCTTTTCCAATTAAAAATCCTCCGGTCATTTCCTTTTGCCTGTCATCATTTCCTTCCGGATACGATGACGCTTACAAGATAAAACGGGAGCGCATCATCGGGATGGGTATCCTTAAGTTCTATCCTGACGGTATGTTCACTGTCCTCACCGTGGTCGAGGGCTGTCTGAAGACACAGCTTGTCGCCCCATGTTTCATCAAAGTCGGCATCAAGAA
The DNA here is from genome assembly GCA_946536155.1 of uncultured Lachnospiraceae bacterium. GTDB lineage: Bacteria > Bacillota > Clostridia > Lachnospirales > Lachnospiraceae > AC2028. The sequence goes on from CAMNEB010000058.1 coordinate 10,363, forward strand.
TATACGTCATTTCGGGATCATCATCAACCGTAAGTACCGCCGCGGGTGCGGGCTTTCTGATGGTCCTTCTGTACTGGACTCCGATGCAGGATCCCTTTACCTTAAAGGTGATGGAAGCGCCTTTCCGCGTTGCCGTCCACCCCTTCCTGAAGATATCCGTTATGACATCCTGAGGAGTCTCATCCTTTGTAAAGCCTTCTGAGGATACGCAGATATCATCACTGTTATCGTTTCTGTACCTGACGGAATCCTCATACGCATTCGGTGTTAAGGGCACGGGCATTTCCTTTTCCGGCTCATCTTCTTCGTTCATACGGGCTCTTATGTCTTCAAGAACGGAGATGATCACGGAAGCCACCAGCGAATGTCCCACATCGTTGGGATGCAGATCATCAGGGGTTATCGCCCTGTTTTCAAGTCTTCCTTTTTCAAGCTCGGGAAAGATGACATCCCTCATGCTCACGGCAGGGACATCATATCTTCTTGCCACTGCGGAATGAACCGCCTGTGCGCTTCCTCCGTCATCATATCTGACATTATGGATGAGCATCAGAGCGCGCCCGGGATCGGATGAGAGGATCTTTCTCACAAGGCCTTCATAGGTCTCCATATAGTGAGCTGACGCCGCATCATTTACCGAGTATTCCGCAAAACAGATATCCGGCTCAAATGCCAGAAGATCTGAATCCGCTCTTGCGCATCCGAACTGGGAATCGGTGGCACCGATCCCCGCATTTACATACTTAAATTCCGCCTCGGGAAAGCTTTCTTCAAACCATTCGAAAACCTTGTGGGCATAGCATTTATCGGGAGCTGTTGCAAGGCTTCCCTGGGTTATGGATCCGCCTATAAAGCCCACGGTTATCTTATCGCCTGCTGCCGCTCTCCTTAAGACCGCTTTGATCCTGCAGGGGTTTCCCTGATTTGAAACAGCCTTTGAATAATCCACCGGAGGTATCTTCTCTGTGATCATAACTTTCTCCCAAAGAGTGCTTCGTTCTTTTCGATGAGCTCTATCCTCTGTCTTACGCAGCTTGCGCTGTGTCCGGGATCTGCCGGGGTATTGAAGACATAATCGATGAGCTTGTCCAGTGTCGTTCCCGCAACATGGAGTCTTGTATCGGATGAAGCGTAATAGATGTACACCTCGCCCTTTTCATTTACCACCGCGCCGTTTGTGAACACGACATTGCTCACATCTCCGAGGCGCTCATAACCTCTGGGTCCGATCAGGAGTCCGGAAGGCTCTGCTATCACTCTTGCGGGATCGTCGAGGGCCGTTGCGAATGCATAAATTACATATCTGAGTCCCGCTGCAGTATTTCTCACACCGTGCGCTATATGTATCCATCCCTTTTCGGTCTTGATGGGCACCGCTCCGGCGCCGTTCTTGACCTCTGTGATGGTGTGGTATTTTCTGAGGGAAGTAAGCCTCTCCTCTTCGATGACCGCATGCTCAATATCATCGCAGAGTCCGAAGCCGATGCCTCCGCCGGAACCTGTGTTGATGAAATCATCCATGGGTCTTGTATAGAATGCGTATTTTCCGTCCACAAATTCAGGGAGCAGTACGCAGTTTCTCTGCTGGGGGCTGCTAAGAGTCTTAAGATCGTCAAGTCTCTCCCAGTGCTCAAGATCCTTTGTCCTGACTATCCCCGCTGCTGCAACGGCCGCGGAAAGATCGGGTGAGGACTTGTCCTTGCTCTCGGAGCAGTACACGCCGTAGATATATCCGTCCTCATGAAGGGTCAGTCTCATGTCATAGGCATTGACCTCTTCGGGATATTTGGAATCATCGATGAGTATGGGCTTGCCCTTAAATCTGAAGCCATCCACGGGGCTGTCGCTTTCCGCTATCGCAAAAAAGGACTTTCTGTCATCGCCTTCGATCCTGGGGCAGAGGATGTATTTTCCGCCAAGATAAAGAGCACCGGAATTCAGCACGGCGTTGATCCCGAGACGCTTTTCAAAGAAAGGATTTGTTTCATCATCAAGATCGTACTGCCATTCAATGGGCACGCTCTCCCTGGTCAGAACAGGATTGACATATCTGTCATATATCCCGTTATACATGTCGTCATCGACGCGGTTCTTCCTGCCAAGATATACTTCCTGTTTTGCCTT
>CAMNEB010000059.1 GCA_946536155.1 uncultured Lachnospiraceae bacterium
CTTTAAGGCCCTCCATATCAAGTCCGTATATATATGCTTCCCTGTATTCGTAAGCCCCCTCGATCGTAAGTGTTATTTCAGTGTCTTCATCAAAGCATCCAAGATACGTATTGCAGGCATTCTGATATCCGGAAAACGCTCCGCAGACTCTGTCATCGAGAGATATGATCAATGTACAGGGATTTGATTTTTCCTCATAATCAAGTTCCGATTCTCTCAGCAGATCAAAATTAATATATATGCTCTCACCCGCAGGTGCGGTAAACGTAAGGTTACGTCTGATCATCGGAATGATGGAATACTCCTGTGATCCGTCCTCCGAAGCACCGGGCCCAAGTCCGTAATAATCCGTGCATTCTTCGTTAAATGCTATCTCATGAAGGATGTCCGTATCTTTTCCCGTGATCGAATCAAGAAGACTCTTTTGATTTGCAAAAGGATCTGATGAAAAGAACGTCCTGTCCTCTCCCGCCATATAACCGATGCCCAGGGAATATGGATTCCTGCTTACGGCAAAGTAACCGTTTGCATCTATATATTCATATCCTGCAGGTATCCTGTCTGCAGAGATCAGATAATCAAAACCAAGGAGCATATCCGTAAGAACAGTCATCCCCGCATCGCATGACTTGTAATGATACTGCAGAAAACCGAGATTCTTGTACAGGTTCAGAGCATCCGAATCATAAGAAGATGAAAAAAGATCCATTCCGTTATATCCGAGCAGCATAGGATCATTGGAGGTGATGTCATAGTCCTTGCTGATGCGGCAAAGAGATGCTCTTCCGTCATAAACCTTTCCTGCATCCTCTTCTATAAGACTTAAAGCATCTGCAGTCGAATCAACCATGATGCGGTAATCGGATGACGTCATATGCGGAAGGGTGAAGATCTCAGCCTTAAGGATCTTTACTCCGTTTATCACCAGCAGCACAGGAACTGACACAGAACATATAAAGATGAACATCCGTGACGCTTTACTGTTTTCCTCAGCGCTGACCCGGGCAAACCTGAAAGTTTCCACGGCAAGCACCAGGATAAAAAACACAAAGATAAACGCAAAGCGGTGCGGATATGCAACAGGATCCCTGAACATATGCCAGATCCTGTACATGGGCCTTAATATAAAACTGCATATAAAAACAGCAAGGATAATAACCGAAATGATACCTCTTTTTCTGCAAGGGATTATTTCTTCCTGCATTTCAGGATCACCGTATTCACAGCTATTTTCGTCACTGATTTTCCTGTTTGTTTTAATTCTGTTTTTCGATTCCTCTCCTGCAAGATCTGTTATGATGCCAAGAAGCCCGCACGCAGTCATTATAAGCGTACAATAGATCTCCGGTGCTCCTTCACTGATCATTCCGCCGAAATGTCCGCAGGTAAACTGTTTTAACAGATCGGGGGTGCCTGTAACGATCACAGATCCGTCAGAATAGATTCCTGCATCATGCATCTTGCCGTTCATAAGTTCTCGTAAGACAGGCATGATAACGGGAACCGACAGCAAGGCGCCGGCCACAGAATACAGCATGAATGAGAAGTATTTTCCGAGTGCTTTTCTGACATTTAATCCGCTTACCGCCCTGAAGGAAAAGAGAACCAGGAACATACATACCATCGCTGCCGAATAATAATGGATGCATATTGAAAGTCCCAGAAGAACCGCATAGCAGATGCCGTTCCGGACGGATGTCCTGCGGTCCGCTGACACTATCATCCTTTCAAGAAAGATGCATATAAGAGGCAGGAATATAAATGTATCAAGATACATCGGAAGTATGAAGAACGATACCGAAGCAGATGAGAGTGCATAGCAAAGAGACACAGGGATCACCACCCCTGCGCTTTTCAGTCCCTTATGCAGAGCATATGCAGAGAATGCGGCGCTTATGCATCCTGCTTTCAGCACATCCATTAGCAGTACCGCTTCAGGGAGATGTGATGTATCAAAAAACAAAGTGATAAAAGAAAAAGGGGAAGCCAGATAATATGCATAAAGCCCCGGATAAGGGGTGCCCAGAGACCCCTGAAAACTGTAGAGAAAAAAAGCTCCTCCGGAGAACAGACTCTTAAGAGAAGAATAAAAGGACACGAACTGCTCTCTCATGTCAAAGATCAGCAGGCTGTTTTCCGAACCCGGGTAAAAACCTGCCGACACAAAGATCACGGCTGTCAGCAAAACAGCCGTGACAAAAGATGAGCATATTATGATAGGGTTCTTTTTCATGATTTCTTCTTCCTGATAGATATGAAGAAGATTCCCGTGACCACCAGGAGTCCGCATACGATCAGTCTGAGCACGCCTCTTGAAACAAGCCATCTCCTGACGGAATTACCCTGATATGAACCCTGTATCTGTCCGCCGCTCGCTGCCCTGAGTACAACATCAGAGGTGATAAGCTGCGATCCGTCCGATGCTCCATCCTTATAAAGAGCAAAGGGACTCAAGTGGAATGTGACAAATCTTACGTATTTTCCCGCAGGTGAATCGACTATCTCTACGGGAAGATCCTCCAGCTGTCCGTTTCTGTCACAGGTATACAGACTGAGTTCATATCCGTCAAAGCCCTCAGGCAGAGGGAATGCTACCTCAAGACCCTGATTGCCGAGCTTTGTGATGGGAATACCTGAGGAATCGGTAAGGACCATATCAAACAAAAGGCCTTCTTCAAAACTCCTGTCACTGAGGAAGGATGCGGCTCTGTTTACAGCCTTATCGATAAGCTCGCTTCCGTGGTTTTCACTTATCGTAAGAGTATAGGGTCTGTCCGCACCGTCGAGATAAGCAATCGCTCCTTCGTAGCCGCTGACCGTAACCCCGGCATTTTTTCTGTCCTGAACAGAGGATCTGTAAGCCATATTTGAAAGTCTGCAGGAAGAGGTTTCATACGTTACATTCAGTCCCGCAGAGGAAGACATATCATCAAATGCACCGGTTCCAACATTCACTATCCTGTCCGGAAGATCCCTGACCGAGATAAGTGTTCCGCTGAATGCCCTGTCCAGTATCTCCTCCTCATTTCCACCAAATGCCACATCAGAAAGTGCGGTACATCCGCTGAAAGCCTCTTCTCCAATACTTAAGAGAGTATTCGGAAGCGTTACGGATCTGATGTCCTTATTGTCCTTAAAGCAGCCCGCAGCGATGATCCTGACGCCTGAAGGGATATTTACATTTCCTCCCCTTCCCCTGTAGGCAATGAGAGCTCCGCCGCTGACAAGAAAATCTCCGTCGGAAGCATTATAGTTACCGTCAAGGAAATTCATATAACCCGGAGTACCTGAAAGAAAATCGTCAACCCACGGAGTACCTGCAAATGCATAGGGCTCAATCTTTTTAACTGAAAGAGGGAGCTGTACATGATCAAGTCTGTCGCAATGATAGAAAGCACCGTAATCTATATACTCTATCCCTTCGGGAAGGGATACTGCCGAGGCCTCTGTCCTTGAGAAAGCAAACTCTCCTATCTCCCTGACGCCTTCGGGAAGGCTCATATCCTCAAGGCTGTCCGACATATAGAAGGCTTTATCCGCAACTATTGTTCCGTCCACGATGGTATATTTGGGTATCGTGGATGAAAAATAAACCCTGTCTTCAGGAGCTGTGATATCGGGAATCTCAGCCGGGTCTTCCTGAGGCTCGCTTCCGTTATAAACATGCATGGACGAATTGTCCATAAATACAACCGCATTTCCCGCAACCACACGGGATTCACCGTAGATATTGGGATTTTGTCCAATAGCGACTGCTGTATAGGTACCGTCCGGTCTTGCAGTCACCTCATACCGGGTGGTAAATGCACCGGGTTCGGTATCTGTGTCTGTCTCATCCACAACCGTGGTGCCTTCTCCGTCATCGGTCTCACCCTCTTTGATTATCACCGGATCTACAAAGCCGGTATCCTCGTAAACAGGGAACTGTTTCTGGCGGATATAAAATTCCTGTGCATAGTTCCATGCATAAGAGCCCTCGGGAGCGAATATGACAAGCTTGTAGCACCCGTCAAATGCACTGTCATGAATATAGTGTGTATCCTGGGTAATGGTAATTGCTTCAAGATTCACATCATCTTCAAATGCGTATATACCGATCTTCTCAATGGTCTTGGGAAGCGAAACGGAAACAAGACCCATGCAGTTTGCAAAAACAAAATCATCTATCCGGGTAAGTCCGGAGCCTATGCTGACGCTCTGAAGATTATCACAATCCCAGAAAGCATATTCATTTATCTTGCGCACGCTGTTAGGGATAGTGACCGAGCGGATATTGTCATTATCCTTGAAAGCGTCGGTCGCGATCTCGACTACGCTTGAAGGTATGACCACATCTGTGCTTTTTCCGTTGTATGAAAGGAGTGTTCCCGATGCCGAAACAGCAAATTCGGGGACGGATGCAGCATCCGCCCCCGAAGGAGGAAGCTGCAGTATGAGCAATGCGGATAAGACTAATGTCACTCCTAACAGCTTTCTTTTTCTTTTCATCGGTTTACCTGTTATCTCTTCCTTACATTGTTCCTTGCATCGTTCCTTACATTGCCGCCTGTCCTTACTCTTGCGGGCTGAACATTTCTCTTATCCTTGAGCAGGAACAGAACTATGGATATTGCAAAGAGTGCGATGGATATGAACCACTTGGGATGTATAGGATCTGCGGTCTTCGGCGTATTGTCGAGATTGCCGCCGTATCCTCCGTTTCCGTTCGATCCTGCCGTCATCGTCACCGTATTGACATAGATAACATAAGGTGAAAAATGCGAGCAGGTGAATGTCACACAGGGAACACCGTTTATGGTCGTAAATCTTGCATTGAGACCGTCAAGCTCTCCGTTCGTGATACATGCAACCTTGTTATTGGCTGCATAGGGAACCATGGAATCGGGGATGGGTATGGTGATGGTTATCGTAAGTCCCGAAGTATCATGGATCTGCGTGGTTCCTGCAGCATCATAGAGGCTGATATCAAACGGGAAGTATACGATGTTATCAAGCGAACCGTACTGCTTTACAAGTGCATCAAGAACAGCCTTGCTTGCGGTGGCGCTCTCTGTCACCTTGATCGTGAAGTTATCAGTGGATCCGTTTACGGTGGCGGATACCACTCCGGTATTGGAAAGTCCGCTCTTATCGATCACAACGGTGGTGCCGCTGCTCCTGGGAACATTTCCTGTTCCGGGCCAGTAATTGATATTGCCGTTATTTGTGGTACCGGATCCTCTTCCGTTTGTTCCGTTATTGGTAGCGGTATTTGATGCAGCAACGAAATTGGCTGTAACGGTAACGGATTCTGCAGGCATCGTGATGACCGTTGCCGACAGCACCTTGGATGCGATCGCAGCATTGGTGGGTGATATGGTCCAGCTTCCGAACTGTTTTCCGGCAGGAGGATTATCTGCAACTATCACTACGTTCGATCCCTGGATATAGCTTCCGGATCCGGATCCGCCGACTACGGTAAGGGTATAATACTTAGCCTTGGTATCGGACTGTGATCCGCCCTGGCCATCGCCGGAATTGTTTCCGGAGTTCTGGTCATACTGTGCGATGGTGATGGTATCTGCGGTTATGGACGACAGATTGCCGCTCCATCCCTTAAAGGTATAGCCCTGTCTTGCGGGTCCCATGATGTTGGGAGCAGCCTGGCCGTTCTTAACCTTTGTCGTATAGACTATGGACGAGCCGTCGAAGGAATAATATGTTACGGTCCAGCCTTCCTCTTCAACGGTTCCGCTGTTGGGCGAATACTGAGCAAATGTGATGGTATCGGCAGTGATATTTGTCAGCACTCCGCTCCATCCGGTGAATGTATAACCGTCTCTCAAAGGTCCCATGTATGAAGGAGCTGTGCCGCCGTCTCTTACATGCTCTGTAAAGAGAAGGGTCTGTCCGTCATATGCATAGTAGTAAACGGTATGTGTTCCTTCGGGTACAGCCGTCCAGATCGCATGAGCATCGACATCCTTGGTAACGGCGGTGATATCTCTGTCCCATCCGTCGAAGATGAATCCTTCCTTGGTCGGGATCGGAGCCTCGTCCTCAGCACTTCCTCCGTCGGAAACAAATACGGACTTGAGCAGGATCGTCTCTTCAAAATCGGAATAGAATCTTACGGTCCACTTGTTATAGCCGATAGGTTCGGGATCATACATCGCATAGCAGCTGGTATCTTCCGAGATATCCATGTACGAAGGACTCCACTCACGGAACAGCTGTCCTGCTTTTCCGTAAGGTGCGGGAGGAACTGCATCCTCTCCTGCGAGCACTGACTGGGTCTCTCCTACCTGTACGAAGGAATTGGGAGAATCAGCTGTATAGTCGAAGAATTTTACATTGAAATACTCGACAACGGGAGCTGATACGACAGTGTATCCCTTAAGGACTCCGTAATCGTAGAAGTAGCTGTTTTCAGGAGCGCAGATGGTCACTTCCGAATTATGACGGTGATCTCCTGTCCTTGCAGCGGGATCCCAGCCTGTTGATGTCATACGGTCAAATGCCGACTCGGAAATGAGGTTCAGATACTGGGTGCCCTCAATGTAATCAACGCTGCTTCCGCTGAATGCGTAATCATTAACGGTACTGGTGGAATGTGAAAATCTTACATTCCTGAGCGAAGTGGTATCTTCGAAGCAATACGAAGGAATGCTCTGAATAAGGGAATCGGAAAGGTCGACCTCTTTGATGTCCTCGCATCCCGCAAATGCTTCTGAGCTGATTCCGGTAAGTCCCGAAGTTTCGGAGGTGTTGACATATCTGGAGCTTCTTCCCATCAGGCATTCGATCAGAGCCTGCTTATTGCCGGATGCGTCTGTCGAATAGATGATCGAATTATCACAGACAAAATTACTGTTTCCTCTGAAGTCCACATTTGAGAGACTCTCGCATCCTCTGAAAGGAGCAACACCTATATTGCTGAGAGACTCTATCGAGACATTTGAAAGGTCAGTGCAGTCTTCAAAAGCATGTCTTTCGATATTGTTAACATCACCGTTCAGAGATACGACTCCAAGGGAGGCATCATCCGAGCAGCAGTGATCTCCCACGTTGTTTAACGGACAGTTTGCTGTAAGGGATCTGAGTCCCGTACATCCGTAAAGAGCAAAGTCATTAAGTGTCTTGGTATCCGATCCCATGAGCGTAAAGGACGTCAGGTTGGGACACATTGCAAAATCGGCATCGGGAACATTAGAAAGGGTCTGTGTTTCAACGCCGTTTGATGTATATTTGTCAAAAGTAACAGTGGTTGTCGCAACTTCCCTGTCAGGAGGGCATGCATCCGATGAACCGCCGGTCACGCGGGCTTCAACGGTGTTAATGCCATAAAGCGTGACACCCATTGCATTTGAGGGATCCGAGGTCTTTCTGTAGAACAGACCGTTCGCGATGGCATCGACTCCGAGTGGAATAACAAGGTTTGAGGTGGCATTTATGAATGCTATCTGATCCTCGGTAGCTGTTCCGTTCTCGTAATCGGACTTGGCATCGACGATAGCCCTCTTCTGATCCGCAGTGAGGTAGGAAGTCTTGGTATTGGACGAGCTTACAAGATATTCCGTATCGGTAAGTACGGGGAAATCAACCAGGGTAGCCTTACCTGACTGTGATGTGGGAGAATCAAGCACATACTCTATCTCCTGACATGTAGGATATCCGGATAAGAATCTTGCAAAGGAAGGTGACTGTGAAGCATTGTTGAACCTTCCGTTATAGCTCATGGCATAGCTGTAGGGATTGGCCGAAGCATCGATATTTCCTACAAAATAGAGCTGAGCCGCAGGCTTGTTGTCCACGGTCATATCTGACGAGCTGTAAGTACGGAACGATCTTCCGGCTATCTCAATGGTTCCGCCGGAACAATCAGAAGTATGCACGGAAGTATCCTGCGTCTTAAATGCATCGGTTCCGATGGTTACAGAATCATTTTCAAAATATACGTACTGGAGATTGTGGCATCCCTTAAATGCTTCATTTCCTATGGAGCGTATCTGTGAAGGAATGGTCACGAGCACAAGAGAACACAGATCCCTGCATCTTCCGTCGGGGATCACTTCGATATCATAAGGTCCGAACTGACCGGAGAATGAAAGCGATCTGACTGTTCCTTCGGGATGGAAGCCCACAAGTGAATTGGAATCATCCACCTGATAGATGACGGTTCCGCCGCCCTCTTCTGCGACTATCTTCTCGTAAAGTTCCTGTCCGAGATATTTATAGGTGAAGTCATGTCCGTTATCTATATCATGGCACAGTCTGTGAAGAGCGCCGATATTCCGGGTAGGAGGCTCGGCCGAGACGGGATCCTTGCTCTCAAAACAGAATTCATCGGATGAAAGCTGGTTCTTGAAATCATCAAGATCAAAACCGCAGCTGTCACCGGAGGTATGGCTGTCATCCTCAAAAGTAACATTGGGGCTGACCAGGGTTACCTTCTTTAAGCTGGGACAGTCTTCAAAGATATTGATATTAAGGTATCTGCATCCGGAATCTCCCGCGGAATATCCTTCTCCGAGAGTTGCGGGAAGGATCACGTTTTCAAGAGCATCACATCCGTAGAAAAGATGATTTCCGATATGTCTTAACTGAGACTGCATTGCAGTGGGATCGGAATTAATATCTCCGGAAAGGTCGATGGATGCAAGCGATGTACAGTTTTCAAACACACCGTCACAGAGCATTGAGATACTGTGAGGCATATAGAAGCTTGAAAGGCTGGGACAGTTCTTGAATGCGTAAGCACCGATGGTATTGATCCTGGGGCTTTCGGGCATTCCCACATGGGAAAGGCCTCTGCATCCGTCAAACGCATGGTTTCCGATAGCCACAAGGCCGTTGGAAAACTCTATGTTGCTGAGTCCGGTACATTTATAGAAAGCATAATCTCCTATTCCTTCCATGGTCGAAGGGATCGTGAGATTTACGATATTTGCACCCTTGGAATCCGCAAATACTCCGTTATTGGGATGGTCGTCATCAATGGGAGTCGCAGAGATCTTGTATGTTCCCGCAGATTCATCATAGTATGCACACTGGTTGCCTATATATCTGACGGGAATGTTGTCAACATACTGCCTGCTGGAATCGGTACACTGTCTGTATCTTCCCTCCTGATCTTCTCCCACGTTTTCATTGCGGTAGAAAAGAGAGCTCTTGTCCAGTGAACTCCATTTGTCATAGTTATCTGCAGTGCAGGGATAATACTTGGTGTTGTCTACGATATATGTAAAATCGTTGAATCCGTTTCCGTCTTCATCAAAATACTGCTGTTCGTATCTTGCGCCATCTGCGGGGAAGATACCGATACGGTTTGGTTTTACAACCTCAAAATAACCGGGATCGTTTCTCTTTTCCTGAGGGACATAAGCCTGAAGGAAATCGAAAAGAGCCTGGGTTCCGACATTGTATTTATTGTAATAAGGGGAGCTTTCAATGGGATTTACAGAACCGAAAGGAGTCCTGATGGTAAATTCATAGGAATCCACGAATCTGTAATACAGGAAATCGCCGGAAACATTGGCAAGGCAATATCCTTCGGCATCACTGAGCTTCTTGTAGCTCTGGATATATTCGGGGATCTCGAGATTACCGGATGTATCAACGCCGCCCGAAGGGTCATATCCGAGAATCACGGCGAATTTGTTGCTGTCACCTATGGCATCGACTCCGTCAGCATTGACATATGCAAACTGGAATCTCCTGTCCCCGGTGGTATAAACGGTGGTATTCGGATTAACGTAAGGTATCTCGCTGACGGGTGTCTTCTCCGTAGAGGTACCTTCCTGAAGGATATAATATTCTTTGTCGACTATGCCGTCACAGGAATTGGCTGCCTGGGCACGGCCTCCTTCGATGGATCCGGTGGGGATCATCGCAACACCTATGGATGCAGCCATGAAGAGGGCCCCGGCTGTCTTTCTGATCTGCCTGGCCATTCTCCTCTTAGATACTGTCTTTTTCGTCATTATTTAATCCTCCTGGCCACTACGGCAAAGCGACCGTTATCCTCTTCATAATCACAGGTTGAAAGTGTCAGCAGTCTGTCTCCCCAGACGGCCGTGACTCCCGTGTCATAAAGAGACATTTCAGCCATTTCGTTCATGTAAGAGGCAAATTCCTCTGCTCCGTTGGCATCAATAAAACGATAATATTTAAAAGAAATATCGTCCTCGGTCTTGAGCGACGTCCTGAAGGCAAACATCACCTCATATTCACCGTGCTCATATATGGTGTCGAATTTGATGATCCTGTGAGTCTTGTAAAATTCCTCGTCCTCGTATTTTACGAGGTTTCCGAACATCCTTCCGCTTCTCATATGATGTCCGTACAGGATCAGATTATCCGAGGGCTTTATAGCATCACAGTCGCAATCCATGAAAATACACCCGTTCGCGTCTTCATTCTGATTGAAGCCGTGAGTCAGGTAATAGGTATTGTCTGTGGTCTGCATTACGGGGTAACTTAAAAAGGCCTCTCCGTTTATATCGGCTATTTCAAGCCATCCGATTAGTTTTTTGTTTTTATTATATATATCTACGTATTCGGGAAGAATATCGGGAGTCTCTTCTTCATCAACATAATGTATGACAACATCTGACTGACCGTTTCCGGTCTCATCCCCGGAAGTGGACATGGAATCCTGAACGGCCTGCTCTCTGATGGAACTCAGAAGATCTGCAGTCCTGTCGGATCTCATCTTGGTGATATTATAGATAGCAATATACAGAATACATGCGGCAGCGATGATAAGTGACAGGTAAAGCACGCCTTTACGTGTCCTCTCGTGCCTTTGAAGGATCAGCCTGGCTTCTTTGTCTATATCGGGGTCAGTCTTTAATCCCCCGGAAGCCTTGCTCTTTACTACTCTGACCTCGGTCTTTTCCTCGGTCTCTTTTTCTTTTCTGTCCATGGAAGCAATGGTTCTGTCCACTTCTTCCATAAAATCTTTACCGAGGACAGTTCCGAAGTTTATCCTGCCTTTATGAAGTTTTTCGGATAGCAGGCGAAGCTCCGAAAGGGACATATGGTCCATGGATGCCTTGATCTTGTCGATCGCGGCTTTGTCCGCATTGGCGGCCGCTATATCCCTTTCTCCTTCGAATTTTCTGCCCTCGATTATTACGATCTTAGCCATTTATCATTTAACAACGAAATTGACGAGTTTGCCGGGCACATAGATCTCCTTGACAATCTCTTTTCCGTCAAGATGCTTGGAAACGGTCTCCTTGGCTCTTTCGATCATGGTCTCCTTGGAGGCGTTTCTGTCCTCCTCAAAGGTGCCGCGGAGTTTTCCGAGAACCTGGACAGCTATGGTGATACGGTCCTCAACACACTTTGCATCATCATACTCGGGCCATGCGGTCTGATATACCCTGCCCTCGAAGCCTTCCATGTTCCAGAGTTCCTCGGTGATATGAGGAGCAACGGGATTGAGAAGGGTTATGAATGTCTTAAAGTCTGCCTTGGTGATGCTTCCTGCCTTGTAGAAATCGTTGATGAGTGCCATGAGTGCAGCGATACCGGTATTGTACTTGAGTGTCTCAAAATCTCCGGAGACCTTTCTGATGGTCTGATGGATCTTGACCTCAAGTTCCTTGGAATAATCATCTCCGTCCTTAACGATGTCCTGAAGCTTCCATACCCTGTCAAGGAATCTCCTGCAGCCCTGAACGCCTTCCATGCTCCAGTTAGCGGCCTGATCGAAGGCTCCGATGAACATCTCGTAGGTCCTTAAGGTATCTGCACCGTATTCCTTGATGATATCGTCGGGATTGACCACATTTCCGCGGGACTTGGACATCTTCTCACCGTTCGATCCGAGGATCATACCGTGTGAAGTACGCTTTGCATAGGGCTCCTTGGTAGGTACAACGCCCTGGTCATAGAGGAATCTGTGCCAGAATCTTGAATAGAGAAGGTGAAGGGTCGTATGCTCCATTCCTCCGTTGTACCAGTCAACGGGAAGCCAGTATTTAAGAGCTTCCTGAGAAGCGAGTGCGTTCTTGTTGTCAGGATCGGTATATCTGAGGAAATACCATGAAGATCCTGCCCACTGAGGCATGGTATCGGTCTCTCTCTTTGCGGGGCCGCCGCAGCAGGGGCAGGTCACATTCACCCAGGAATCCATTGCCGCAAGAGGTGACTCGCCGTTTTCTCCGGGCATATAGCTCTCAACATCGGGGAGTTCAAGAGGAAGATCCTCTTCCTTAAGAGGCACATATCCGCACTTATCGCAGTGGATGATGGGAATAGGCTCGCCCCAGTAACGCTGACGTGAGAATACCCAGTCACGGAGCTTGTAATTTGTCTTGGCATGTCCGATCCCTTTTTCTTCAAGGAATTCGGTTATCTTCTTCTTAGCCTCTGCAACGGAAAGACCGTCAAGGAATCC
>CAMNEB010000060.1 GCA_946536155.1 uncultured Lachnospiraceae bacterium
TCCTGAAGGTTGCCATGGATGTGCAGTAGTTGTTTCGGGTTCGGTTTTGAAGGAATGAAAAGACGGAAATAATACTCATTCCCTGTTTACAGGGAATTTGTTTTATTATAATATGTACTAGTGTTTTGTTCCTTTGAATGTGTAATGGTATTCCTCAATAGCTCAGTCGGTAGAGCATTCGGCTGTTAACCGAAGTGTCGTAGGTTCGAGTCCTACTTGGGGAGCGGAGTTCGATATTTTGTGTCAACGAAATATATGAACTCGGGTTAAGACGCTGTATGTCCTGATCCTGATTTTTACAAGTTAATATTGGTGCCATAGCCAAGTGGTAAGGCGTGGGACTGCAACTCCCTGATCGTTGGTTCAAATCCGACTGGCACCTCTTAAGAATACATCCCTAATGGGATGTATTTTTTTGTGATCATCTGTTTAAGTGTGACTGCCAAACTAGGGAAGCCGTCTTTTTGTATGAACAGAGAAAAGCACGTTTTATGCTTACCGTTTTTATGAGGAAATATTATGAACAGAATCACTAAAATACTCGGCACCTGCATTGTACTTTTCGTTTTATGCTGTCTGGGGGTATACTTAGTCGTACAGAAGACGGGTTTCTTCGATATGCCGCCACATAATACAAATAATGAATATGATCAAGATCAGTCTTACTCTGATGATCCCTGTGAGGAGGTGCTTGTATTTCCTGAGACTAAGATGACCTCGGCAGACATTACCGGCTCACAGCCCGGGGCGGAGACTGTTCATCTGACCGATCCCGGGGATGTAGGAGAGTATGTGGATGCCATGCATGAACTTAAGGCTCTGAAGGTCTGTGAAGACAGATCTGAGCTTGCCATGGCTGAGAATTATACGGTACTTTCTTTTACCGATGAAGACGGAAAGGTAGGCGATTACAAATTTGTCGGAGAATATCTGATATGTGGTGATGATGTATATCACATTGAAAATCGTGAAGCACTGGATGTGCTTGAAAAAATGTTTGAGTAAGAGCAACTCGGGAATGACCGAAGCTTTTAATTGAAAAAAACACCCCCGGACCTTTTAATGTCCCGGGGGTGATTTGATATCCGCATATTACTTTGAAATATATCTGCCTATGAATTCGGTGATCCCGTCTTCAGTCATTCCTCCGCTTAAGGGAAATGAACTATACGCTTTTTCTTTGAGAGGCTTTTTTGAAGGGGTCAGGTAGGTTCCCTTCATGGGCTTTCCCGAAGCGTCGCAGATGCTGAAGAGGCGGCCGCCTGAAGTTGAAAACTTCACATCGGAAACTTCGCTCAGATTCCATAACTTATATCCTTCGAGAGTTCCCGAACCGAGCTTATACAGGAGCTCGTTATTTTCCGTTACCATAAGATCCGAATAAGTATCTTTTATCTTATAGTCCTGTTCAAATTTTGCGTGAAATTTCTTATTGGCATTCTTATCTGCGATCACCGCAAGTACGATGACTACAACAAGTACTCCGATCAGTAATACTCCGCCCATCTTTTACTCCTCCCATATTGAGCCTTTTTTGCAACACATATATGATAATTCATTTTCATATATATAACAATTTACAGCTTTTAGTCTTTTTAATCTTTCACCGAAAAAAACGTATTCTTTTAAACACATTTTACAAAAATTGTCAGAAATCAATGCCTTCATTGTGAATATTTACTATACATGTTAAAATAATATGGTCTATAGACGGTATATAGTTATGGACAAATATTTTTAAGGAGATGCATTTATGTCAAAGGAAATGGTTGCTATGATCCTCGCCGGCGGACAGGGATCAAGACTGTATGCTCTTACGGATAAGCTCGCAAAACCTGCCGTTCCTTTCGGCGGAAAGTACAGGATCATTGATTTTCCTCTTTCAAACTGTGTTAATTCAGGAATCGATACAGTCGGTATTCTGACTCAGTATCAGCCTCTTGTTCTTAATGAATACATCGGACACGGCCAGCCCTGGGATCTCGACAGGCTTAACGGCGGTGTTCATGTGCTCCCTCCCTATCAGAAGGCACAGGGTTCCGACTGGTATAAGGGAACCGCAAATGCCATCTATCAGAATCTCAGTTTCCTCAGAAGATACGATCCGCAGTATGTGATCATCCTTTCCGGAGATCAGATCTGCAAACAGGATTATAACGATTTCCTCGAGTTCCATAAGGCAAAGGGAGCTGACTTCAGTGTTGCGGTCATGGAAGTGCCCTGGGATGAGGCAAGCCGCTTCGGACTTATGGTCACCGATTCTGACGACCGTATCACGGAATTTCAGGAGAAACCCAAGGAGCCTAAGAGCAATCTTGCATCCATGGGAATATATATCTTTAATTTTGATGTTCTTGAGAAATATCTGGAAGCTGATGAAGCAAATCCCGAATCCTCCAATGACTTCGGAAACGACATCCTTCCCGCCCTTCTTAAGGACGGCAAGAAGATGTTTGCATACAGATTCAAGGGATACTGGAAGGATGTGGGAACCATCTCATCTCTCTGGGAAGCCAATATGGAAGTCCTTAATCCCGAGAGCAGCGGAATAAATCTTTTTGACGATGACTGGAAGATCTACTCCAGATCCTCGGGCAAGGCAGCTCAGTTCATAGCTGATACCGCTGTCGTTGACAATGCGATGCTCACCAATGGATGCAGGGTTTTCGGAACCGTTAAGCATTCAATCCTCTTTGCCGGAGTAGAGGTGGAAGAGGGTGCCGTGGTCGAAGATGCCGTTGTCATGGGAAATGTCAGGATTGAATCCGGTGCAAAGGTCACTCACTGCATAGTCGGTGAGGGAGCTGTTATTGGTGCGGGTGCACTCGTCGGTGAGAAGCCCGAAAAAGGCGATGAGAAGAATGTAGCAACCGTTGGCCCCGGCGTTAAGATCGGTAAGAACGCATGTATCGGCGGAACCGCAATGGTCAGAGAAGATGTCGAGGAGGGCGGAAAATGCTGAAGAACAAACATGATGCCATAGCGATAATATTCGCTAACAGTTATGATAATGAGGTTCCCTCACTTGTAAATGAGAGACTGATGGCTTCGATCCCTTTTGCGGGAAGATACAGACTTGTGGACTTTACTCTTTCATCCCTCGTCAACTGCGGGATAGATAATGTCTCCATAATCGTCAAGAAGAATTACAGATCCCTTATGAGGCATCTCGGAAGCGGAAGACCCTGGGATCTGGTAAGGAAGAACGGCGGACTCAACATCGTTCCTCCCTATGCCGAGAAGGGCATCAAGGTCTATAACGGACGTGTTGAGGCTGTTGCCAGCATCGTAGAATTTTTAAAGACCTGCAAGGAACAGTATGTGTTCATGACCGATTCCAATATCGCATGCAAATTTGATTTTGCCGATATGATCAGAGCACATCAGGAATCCGGCGCGGATGTCACCATTGCTTACAAGAATGAGCCCATCCCCTACGGATTCATGAACCTTCAGACAACACAGACCACCGATCTCTACTACACTCTGGATCTGGACGGCAACAGGGTAGTCAGCATCAATACCAACTCCAAGGAGTACGGTCCCCAGAATCTTTCGATGAATCTGTATCTGATCGAAAGGGAGAAACTGATCGCACAGATCGAAAGAGCATATGCACAGGGACATGTTTTCTATGAGAGAGATGTTCTTGCTCCCATGATAGGAACATCGAAGATCTGCGGATACGAATTCAAGGGTTATTCCGCAAGGATCACCGATATGGTGAGCTACTTTGACGAGAACATGAAGCTCCTTGATCCCAACAACCTGAAAGCACTGTTTGACGGATTCGATGTCTACACCACCGTAAGAGACGACAATCCCGCCAGATACTGCAGCGGATCGAAGGTATCCAACAGCCTGGTAGCGGATGGCTGCGTGATAGAGGGTGAGGTTGACAACTGCGTACTCTTCAGAGGCGTTCATATCGGAAAGGGTACGAGGATCAAGAACTGCATCGTGATGCAGGATACGGTGATAGCCGGAAACTGCGATATTGAATATTGCATAATGGATAAGGAAGTCTCGGTTGCTTCGGGCAAATCCATCAGAGGAGACAAGACCTTCCCTGTATTTGTACCGGCATTCAAGAAAATACTTTGATAAAAACAGACCAAGGGCCTCCCTGGATGGGAGGCTCTTATTTACTAGGATGAACTGTGGTCCGCAGCAAAGATGAAAGGAGAAGCCATGGGAGAAAACGATTGTTCCGCGGAAATAGAAGAACTTCAGTCCATAATAAACAAATATGACAACATTGTCTTTTTTGGCGGAGCCGGTGTTTCGACCGAGAGCGGCATCCCCGATTTCAGGAGCGTTGACGGTCTGTACAACCAGAAATACGATTACCCTCCCGAGACCATACTGTCACATACCTTCTATGTGAAGCACCCTGCGGAGTTCTACAGATTTTACAGAGACAAGCTCATATGCAGGGGCGTGAAGCCCAATCCCGCGCATTTAAAGCTGGCAGAGCTTGAGAAGGCAGGTAAGGTCAAAGCGGTAATAACCCAGAATATCGACGGGCTCCATCAGGCTGCAGGAAGCAGCGAGGTACTTGAACTTCACGGATCGAACCTAAGGAATTACTGCATAAAGTGCGGAGAGTTTTACGGAATAGACTATATCGCGGATTCACCGGATGCCGTTCCGAAGTGTTCCAAATGCGGCGGAGATATCAAGCCCGATGTCGTGCTCTACGAAGAGGGCCTTAACATGGATATTCTCCAGAAGGCAGTGCACTATATCGCAAACGCACAGGTGCTCATCATCGGAGGAACTTCCCTTGCAGTTTATCCCGCAGCCGGACTGATAAGTTATTTCAAGGGGGAAAAGCTTGTAGTCATAAATATGGCTCCGACAGCAGTGGATGCTACAGCCGATCTTGTCATCGCCGCACCCATCGGGAAAGTTTTTTCTCAGATAAAAATCTGATACAATGAGCATACTTAAAGGTTGTCCGGATAAAGCACCGGACGTTATATGAAGGAGGAGAAGAGATGCCGGAATCAAGAGGACCTGTGGCTCCCAAGGACCCCACAGTCAAGAGACCGTTCTATTTTATAATGAGGGATAAGGACGTATTTGCAAATCCCCAGCCAGACGGAAGAGGAATCCAGTTCATTTTTGAAAGTGACGGACGTCTCAAGGCAAGCGCCAAACTTGTCGGAAGCGTTGAAGACGAGGAGATGTTAAAAGAGCTCGATACCGTGGAAGGACTTCGCAGACAGGTCCACAGTATCGGTGTTGCTGTCCAGAAATCCGGTGAACCGATAAAGGTGAGATTTGCTTTCCAGATGTACGGAAAAAAAGATCCCTACAATTCGGGTACCACGCTCAGCATGGACATCGACACGGACGGAATGGAAATGGTAATGGACCTTTCTCGTTTCGAGTGGTCTGACGATGATAATGTACCCGGACAGATACGCTTTGAATTTCCGGAGCCCGGAGTTGCCGCAAGAGTTTCGGTCTGCTTTTACATGAATGACGGCTATACTGCGCCCGAACAGAAGGATGATCACGAGGTCGATTTTGAGAGCGAAGCATATAAGAATATGATCGGCCGTTCCCTCATGCAGAAGGGAAATCTCACACGTCTCAAGAAGGCGATAGACAAGGCACGCAGGGGTGAGAGGACAGAAGTTGCCTTCATCGGCGGCTCCATTACACAGGGCGCCGGCGCGATCCCCATCAACATAAACTGCTATGCTTATAACGCATTCAAGGGATTCTGCGATCTGGCCGGAAGAGGCTATGAAGACAATGTAGGTTATACCAAAGCGGGTGTCGGCGGAACTCCTTCAGAGGTCGGCATGCTCCGTTATGCGGCCGATGTCACGGATAACGGAAAAAAGGCTCCCGATGTGGTGGTGGTCGAGTTTGCCGTAAATGATGAGGGCGATGAGACCAAGGGAGAATGCTTCGATTCACTTGTCAGGAAGATCTATAACAGTCCTCAGAAACCCGCAGTCATCCTGTTGTATTCGGTATTTGTCGACGGATACAATCTTCAGGACAGATTAAAATGCGTGGGTGAGAGCTACAGCCTTCCCATGGTCAGTATCAAGGATGCTGTTTACGATCAGTTCTATCTGAGCAGTGAAGACGGCGGAGTCGTGAGCAAGAACCGTTTCTTCTATGATATGTATCATCCCACGAAGGTCGGACACCGTATCATGGCGGACAGCCTGATTAATCTCTTCAGGGAAGCGGATGCTTCGGAAGCGGGTGAAGACCTTGATATCACGGACATCAAACCTCCGAAGGGCGGAGAGTTTGAAAATGTATACCTTGCCGACAGGGCAAATATAGACAGCCTTCCCGCAGTCATATCCTATGATATGGGAGAGTTCACCGGGCACAGCGAAGAGACCCAGTTCGTTGAAAGGGATCTTAATGCCCACGGCACACCGGAGTTTGATAATAACTGGCTCTATGACGGAACCGGAAGCACCGGAGTGTTCAGGGCAAGGATAAAGTTCAGCGCGCTGCTCATAGCATATATGGATTCCGCATCGCCCGAAGTCGGATGCGCGGAAGTTTATATCGACGGCGAGAAGAAGCTTGAGATAGATCCCCACATCATAGGATGGCAGCACTGCAATGTCCTCATTGCGCAAAGAGGAGTTCCTTCCGCAGAAAGGGATGTGGAGATAAGAGTAAAGGATACGGGCAAGCGTTTTACCTTCCTCGGATTCGGGATAGTGGACTGATAAAAATGGATGAAAAAGCAGGGAGCTTAAGCTCCCTGCTTTTTTGATCTGCAAGGAAGGCACATGCCCGCACGGCAGTGCTGCCTTCCCGGACCCGGCATACCGTGGTCCTGTCAGTGATCATATCAGTCATCTTCCCCGCAATTCCGAATGAGTCTCATTCCCGCGTCTTCCATGAAGTTGTACTCACGGATAAAACTTATCGGGTTCTTCTCTTCGTAAATGCACTGATCCGAATGCAGGTAACGGCAGTATTTATCCCAGTATCTTCCGTCCTCATATATGATATCCGCAGCATCGAGATATACTTCATAAACGAGGTCCGTGGGAGGCTCATCCAGCTTCAGATCATAAGAAGCGATCCACCTGTCGGGCATTGAGTATCCGAATATCAGGAACCAGACCGTTGAGAATACCATTATGAGCCTGAAGTAGGGCAGGTTCTTCCTGAAGATCCCGATGGTCAGGATCAGAGTCCATACCGAGAGGACCACTAAAAGCCAGAGGACATCGACTCTCAGACGGGACAGGCCGTATACCCCGACATACAGGAACATCCTGAGTGAAGCGGATGCGATCATCACGAAGGTGCAGAGATTGATGATAACAAGTATGAACTTGAGGATGTGGTTTTCTTCAAAATGTTTTTTACAAAATGACACGAGTATCAGATTCAGGATAGTGACCGCAAGGAGCTGGTAGAATCCCTCGTGGGCATACTCTGCGTAGGTATATCCTCCGGGAAGCTCCATCCTGCCCACGAGATATATGAACTGGATCCCGCTGAAGATGAGATATACAAGAGCTATGAGGCTGTTGAAGGTTATCGCGATAACGGCATCAAATCTCCTGGGTTCCGTATTATCGGGGAAGATCTCGGCGGGAAGACATGCGGACCATGCATAAAAAGCTATGAAGCTGACAAAGAATTTAAAGGGAACACCGATCCAGTCCTCATCGAGTTCGGGCAGCTTTATACTGTCCAACACATCTCCGACGATATCTCCGAAGATCATGTCCGCAGAACTCAAAAGAGCGATTATCACAACGAGGAGAGGGATTGCGATCAGAAGTCCTAAGAGGACGGAACGGACATTCTTCCTGCTCCCGGAGCTTTCTGCGGGCTGTCCGGTTTTTCTGACCGCGGAGAGATCGCTGAAGGGTCTGCCTATATGCTTGAAAGGAGTGACCAGTACCTGCAGCATTTTGAGCAGCTGGCCGGTTATCTCATTATCTTCTTTTCCTGTGTAGATCTTGAGCAGAAGACTGATGAATAATATGAGTATCCCGATGCCGGAAAAGAGCAGTATCTGGTCGGATGAGGTGATGCATTTCAGGATGGCGAGCAGCATAAGCGATATCACGTAAAACAGCTTGATATCTAATCTGCCGTTAATATCGCGTATGAGGCTCTTGCCCATGGCCTTGCAGTCTGAGGCAAGGATCGCCAGGGTTCCCGCCATGAATATGGGATATGCGATCGATCCCCTGTTTCTGTAGATGAGGATGACAGCCATTGCGGCCCAAAGAAGGGCTTTTTTGAATGAACGTTTAAATCTGAAGCTTTCCATTTTTATACTCCGCTTTTGAATTCAAGGATATCGCCGGGCTGACATTCAAGAGCCCTGCACAGTTTACAGAGAGTGTCAACCTTTATCGCTTTTGCTTTTCCGGTTTTGAGGATCGACATATTGGCGAGGGTGATGCCCACTTTATCTGCCAGTTCGCTCACGCTCATCTTTCTCTTTGCGAGCATTACGTCTATGTTGAATACGATCTTGTCTTCTTCCATGGCGGCCTCCTATATAGTCAGGTCATTCTCGGTCTGAAGGTCCGAGGCTTTTTTGACCAGATGGGAGAGTGCGGCACAGCCTACGGAGAAAGCGACTCCGACAAAGTCGATGAGGAAGGATCCGAGCAGGATTCCCGGATGATTCATGCCGAGGAACAGGTAAACGATGTTTCCGAGAAGGAAGAAGACCGTGTCGCCGAGTGCGAGATATGCCATTTTCTTCAGGTGCTGGGCATTGTCTTCGCAGAAGGATCTGTCATTATCGATGTTTACCGAGATCTTCCATCCGTAAAACAAAAAGATGTAGCAGGGGATTGCGGTCAGTAACAGGAATATCAGCCAGGGCAGGAACATGTATCCGAATTCCGGATAGTCATATACCATATCCTTGCCGATCATCGGGATGATGCCGGCATACAGGACAACCCCGCAGATCGCGAAACCTATCAGGATCCCCTGTATCCATTTTGCAAGACTTTTCTGTGACATATTAACCTCCTTGTAAGGAATGTTTTATTTTTGCTTTCCTCGGACAATATAAAACACGAAATATCGTTTGTCAACACAAATTTATCGCAATACAATAAAATTATATTGAAACAAATGAAAAATATATTGTTTGCGCATTCCCGGAAAGGCTGTGACTTCTTAATATATGCATTTTTTGAGATGAAAAATGCTTGATTTGTTGAGTTTCTGATGATATATTGAAACTCCGTGATATATTTTCCTTGCTCGCACTTTAAGTGTGGGCCAGAGACCAAAAGGAGGTAACAGCATGAACAAGTATGAATTGGCTGTCGTTTTGAACGCAGTGATCGAAGACGACGCCCGTGCCGCTGTTTATGACAAGGTAAAGCACCTTGTTGAGAGATTCGGCGGACAGATCGCGGATGTAGACGAGTGGGGAAAGAAGAAGCTCGCTTACGAGATCGAGAAGATGACAGAAGGCTTCTACTACTTCATCCACTTCGAAGCAGAGAGCAGTGCGATCGCTGAGATCGAAAGCCGCATCCGTATCATGGACGGCGTCATCAGATACTTATGCGTAAGACAGGACGAAGCATAAGGAGAACAAGTTATGAATAAAGTTATTTTAATGGGAAGACTTACCAGAGACCCTGAAGTCAGCAGCTCAACCAACGGAACGACTTTTGCCAGGTACAGTATCGCGGTGGACCGCAGGTTTAAGCGTGAGGGTGAGCCTGATGCAGACTTTTTCAACTGCACCTCTTTCGGAAAGCAGGCCGAGTTCACTGAGAGATATCTCAGGAAGGGAACCAAGGTCGTTGTGACCGGAAGGATCCAGAACGATAATTATACGAACAAGGAAGGCCAGAAGGTCTACGGCGTCCGTATCATGGTCGAAGAAGTCGAATTTGCCGAGAGTAAGAATGCATCTTCGGAAAGCTCCTACGGCGGAGGTTCCGGATCACATTCACAGGGTTCGGCAGACGGAGGAAACGATTTTCTCAATGTTCCCGACGGATTGGTAGAGGAGCTCCCATTTAGCTAACTCGTTTAGATTTGCAGGAGGCAATCATGGCATATACCAAGTCTGAGAGACCGGACGGACCGGCCAGAAGAAGGGGCGGAATGCACGCAAGACGTAGAAAGGTGTGCGTTTTCTGCGGCAAGGATAATGTGATCGATTACAAGGACGCCAACAAGCTCCGTAAGTATATCTCTGAGGGAGGAAAGATCCTTCCCCGCCGTATCACCGGCAACTGCGCAAAGCATCAGAGAGAGCTTACCACTGCTATTAAGCGTGCGCGTCAGCTCGCTATCCTTCCTTACACCCAGGATTGATAGAATTTATCATTGATCTTTTTAAAGCGGATGTTTATGCATCCGCTTTTTGTTTGACAACATGTGAACGGAGAAAAAAATGAGTGCGATCGTTAAACTGAAAAAAGGCGAAGGACGTTATCTGAAGGCAGGCGGAGCATGGGTTTTCGACAATGAGACGGCTGAGATCGACGGAGATTATGAAAACGGCGATATCGTCAGCCTGGTGGATTTTGACGGTTATCCCATGGGCATCGGATATATAAATGACAATTCTAAGATCAGGATACGTATGCTCAGCAGAGATCCCGGGGCCGTTATAGACGACTCGTTTTTTCACGGACGCATAAAGGCTGCATGGGAATACAGAAAGACCGTCCTTAAGGAGGAGGATCTTTCATCGTGCAGGGTGATCTTCGGGGAAGCGGATTTTCTTCCCGGCATCACCGTCGATAAGTATGAAGATGTTTTGGTGGTGGAATCTCTCGCCCTGGGCATCGACAGATACAAAGAGGACATCGTAAGGATCATTAAGGAGGTGCTCTCCGAAGACGGGATCACTGTCCGCGGCGTGTATGAAAGAAGTGACGCAAGAGAGAGGAAAAAAGAAGGACTCCCCATTCATAAAGGCTTTATCGGAGATGAGTTCGATACGAATGTGGAGATATGCGAAAACGGAGTCAGATATACGGTCGATGTGGTGAACGGACAGAAGACCGGATTTTTCCTGGACCAGAAATATAACAGACTTGCGATCCAGAGGATCTGCAGGGGAAAAAAGGTCCTGGACTGCTTTACGCATATGGGGACCTTTGCCCTTAATGCGGCTTACGGCGGGGCAAAGAGCGTGCTGGGACTCGACATCTCCGAATATGCCGTTTCCCAGGCAAGAGCCAATGCGGTTTTGAACGGTTTTGAAGACAAGGTGAAGTTTGAAGCAGCGGATGTCCTTGACAGGCTTCCGCAGATGGTCGCAGAGGGCGTGAAATATGATGTGGTGATACTCGATCCTCCGGCCTTTACGAAGTCGAGGGAAGCCACAAAGAGTGCGGTAAAAGGGTATCGCGAGATCAATATGAAGGGCCTTAAGCTGGTAGAAGACGGCGGCTATCTTGCCACCTGTTCGTGCTCGCATTTCATGACGCAGGAGCTGTTTGCTAAAACGATCAAAGAGGCCGCAAAGGCAGTACATAAGCGCCTTCGTCAGGTTGAATTCCGGACTCAGGCGCCTGATCATCCTATTTTATGGGCAGCGGATGAAAGCTACTATCTTAAGTTCTACATTTTCCAGGTCACGGATGAAAAGTGACTTTTCAGGTTCTTCCGAAACCTGTATATCCCGTGGGCTTGCGGCGTTTATACGCTTTCGGGGCCTTCGGGGTGTTCAAGTGAATTCTTGATGAAATCCATGAGATCTTCGATGGGGATGCCGTGAACTATCGACGCCTCTTCCAGGGTCTCCATCAACGCTGCGGGGCAGCTGATGCAGTGCATTCCCGCTTCCATCAGGATGGGGATCACTTCGGGCTTTGTCTGCATTATATCTCCCAGCGGCATGTCGGCTCTTATGCCGCATACTTCCAGTACATCGCTGTCTTTTTCTTTTTCATTTATATCCATTTTACGATTCTCCCAAAAAGGTGCATTTGCCGGAGGTCTTCCGGACCCTTGAGGAATTATATCCCAACCCCCGATGTTAAAACAATAGTAATCTTGTGGGTTTATAAAAAATTAAGGATACATGGACTTTTGTATACACAAAAAACTCCCATTTTATCGGGGTTTGTACCTAAAAAAGTACATGGCATTACCTTGACTTATGTATACAATTTTCACTATAATGAATTCACCTTGCGAAGGTGTTTTCGAGCGGTAAAAAACCCTTAAAAACTTAGCACTTCGTAAATTAACACTCAATTTTAACAGGAGGTACTACTAAATGGAAAGACCTGAATGGCAGGATTTCAAAACAGGTAAGT
>CAMNEB010000061.1 GCA_946536155.1 uncultured Lachnospiraceae bacterium
ATAGAGGATATGGAGATATGGACTCAGGAAAAATAAGACTCAATAAATTCCTTGCAGAGTCGGGAGTGTGTTCGAGACGTGAAGCGGACAGACTCATAGAGGCAGGCAAGGTCATCATAAACGGTCATATCGCAGAGATCGGAGAGGGCGTATCACCCGGGGACAGGGTCGAATATGAAGGACGTGTCCTCAAAGGAAAAGCGGATACAGTGGTCCTTGCTTTTTATAAACCCAAAGGGGTCACCACTTCCGAAAAGGATGAGCATGCAGGCAGACTGGTCACCGACTATATAGATTATCCCGTAAGGGTCACATATGCGGGAAGACTTGATAAGGACTCGGAAGGCCTGCTCCTTCTGACAAACGATGGCGATCTCATTGACCATATGATGAGAGGCGCAAACCGTCATGAGAAGGAATACCTTGTTACCGCCTTAGGCGAACTGACCGAAGAGACCGCGGAGAAGCTGAGAAAAGGCGTATACCTTCCCGGACTTAACGTAAAGACCAGACCATGCAAGGTTACGATAAAGGGGAAGGATACGATGTCCGTCACCCTCACCCAGGGCCTTAACCGCCAGATCAGGCGCATGTGCGAACAGGTAGGCCTTAAGGTTAAGAAACTGAAGAGAGTCAGGGTCATGAACGTGACCCTGGGAAACCTTAAAGCCGGAGAGTACAGAGAACTTACGGCCGAAGAGATCAAAGGACTGTGGAAATAATAAATGGCAGACGAAGCTAAGATAAACCGGATAAAAGAATTAAATGTGATCCTGAAAAAAGCATCCGAGGATTATTATGCCAAGGATGAATCAGCTCTTTCAGACCGCGAATATGACGCTCTATATGATGAACTGGTGCGTCTTGAAGAAGAGACCGGCGTGATACTTGCGGGAAGCCCTACCCAGACCGTAGGATATGAAGCCGTCAAAGAGCTTCCCAAGGAAAGACATCAAAGTCCCATGCTCTCCCTGGGCAAGACCAAATCAAGGGAAGAGCTTGCGGATTTCCTCGGAACCCATGAAGGAGTGCTCAGCTGGAAGCTTGACGGTCTTACCGTTGTACTCACTTATTCAAACGGTGAGCTGTCAAAAGCCGTCACGAGAGGAAACGGTGAGATAGGAGAGGTCATAACCCCAAATGCGAAGGTATTTGACAATGTCCCTTTGAAGATCTCTTTCCGGGGCGATATGGTCGTAAGGGGCGAGGCCGTCATAACATATAAGGATTTTGAGAAGATCAACGCTTCGATCTATTCGGATGCAGATAAATACAAAAATCCCAGGAATCTCTGCAGCGGATCCGTAAGACAGCTGGATCCGAAGATCACCGCGGGAAGACATGTCAGATTTGTCGCCTTTAATCTGGTATCTGCCGAAGGCGCGGATGAGAAGATCATGGCCTCAGCCGACGGCAGGCTTTCATTTCTTGATTCCCTTGGATTTGAAACCGTAGAGAGAGTGATGGTAACATCTCAGAACGTTGCGGATGAGGTGGGCGTGTACGAAAAGAAAGTAGCGGGATATGAAATTCCCTCGGACGGACTCGTGCTCACTTTCGAGGATGTGAATTACGGCGCTTCCCTGGGAAGGACCGCCAAATCCCCGAGGCATTCAATAGCATTTAAATGGGCTGATGAGACCGCGGAGACCACACTTAAGGAGATAGAGTGGAGTGCCAGCAGGACGGGGCTCATAAATCCCGTTGCCATATTCGATCCCGTCGAACTTGAAGGGACCACGGTAACGAGAGCATCGGTCCATAATGTGAGCATCGTAAGAGAACTTAAGCTCGGCATAGGGGACCGTATCACCGTTTACAAGGCCAATATGATAATCCCGCAGATAGCGGAGAACCTCACAAAGAGCGGCGCCCTGACCATCCCGGACAGGTGCCCTGTGTGCGGAGCACCTACGGAGATAAGAGCGCTCAACGAGGCGGAGAGCCTGTACTGTACCAACCCTTCCTGCGCAGCAAAGCAGATAAAGACCTTTTCACAGTTTGTCAGCAGGGATGCCCTCAATATAGACGGACTTTCCGAGATGACTCTGGAGAAACTCATCGATATGGGATTTGTCAGTGAGTTTTCCGATCTTTTCCATCTTGACAGATACAAAGAGAAGATCGTGAATATGGAGGGCTTCGGAGAAAAGTCCTATTCGAATCTTTATGAATCCGTCAAAAAAGCATCAAAGACGACACTTCCCAGATTCCTGTTCGGACTGGGCATACCCGGTATCGGTGTCGCAAATGCCAAGGTCCTTGCTGCGGCATTCGGTCATGATCTTGAGAAGATCAGGCATGCATCCGCGGAGGAACTGTCCGGCGTCGACGGTATAGGAGACGTCATGGCATCCGATATCACCGCTTATTTTTCCGACGGGGAAAATAACCGCAGGATAGACGATGTGCTGAAGGACCTTGAGTTTGAAGCACCCGTCAATAATTCGGAGCAGAACCTTTCGGGTCTTACATTTGTCATAACCGGAAGTCTGGAGCATTATGAAAACAGGAATGCTCTTAAAGCGGAGATAGAAAACAGGGGCGGCAAGGTTGCGGGAAGCGTTTCTGCCAGGACCACGGCGCTCATAAATAATGATGCCGCTTCTTCGTCTTCCAAGAATAAAACAGCAAAAAGCCTCGGTGTCACCATTATCACCGAGGATGAATTCATAAATACTTATCTTAAGGAGTGATTTATATGCCCATAAAGGTACAGAGCGATCTGCCCGCAGGACAGATCCTTGAAACTGAAAATATCTTCGTAATGGATGAAAACCGCGCTCTTCATCAGGACATAAGACCTCTGAGCGTCCTCATCCTGAACAACATGCCGGTAAAGCAGGACACTGAGCTCCAGCTTCTGAGAGCTTTGTCCAATACGCCTCTTCAGGTCGATGTCACCTTCATGATGACACAGACCCATGTTTCAAAGCATACTTCCTCATCACATCTGAACAAGTTCTATGTTACTTTCGATGAGATAAAGGATCAGAATTTTGACGGAATGATAATCACCGGTGCCCCTGTTGAGGATATATCCTTCGAAGAGGTGGATTACTGGGATGAAACGGTGAAGATAATGGACTGGGCGGATGAGCATGTCACCAGCATCTTTCATATCTGCTGGGGTGCTCAGGCAGGTTTTTACCATTATTACGGGATAGACAAAAGACAGCTTCCGGAGAAGCTCTTCGGAGTGTTTGAGCACAGGGTCCTCAATCGCAAGATCCCGCTTGTGAGAGGCTTTGATGATGTTTTCCTTGCTCCTCATTCAAGACATACCGACACCCCGTCGGAAGCCCTTAAGGCCTGCAAAGAGCTTACTATCCTTGCGGAGTCTGACGTTGCGGGAGTA
The DNA here is from genome assembly GCA_946536155.1 of uncultured Lachnospiraceae bacterium. Lineage (GTDB taxonomy): Bacteria > Bacillota > Clostridia > Lachnospirales > Lachnospiraceae > AC2028. Next base: position 3,359 of record CAMNEB010000061.1, read on the forward strand.
TATCTTGCGATGGCTGAAAACGGACATAAGATATTTGTCACCGGCCATTCCGAATATGACCGCATGACACTTAAGAACGAATATGACAGGGATAAAGGGAAGAGGGATGATGTGAAGCTTCCCGTCAATTATTTCCCGGGAGACGATCCGGAGCAGAGACCCCTTCTTACATGGAGGTCCCACTCCAACAATCTCTACAGCAACTGGCTGAATTACTACGTATATCAGGCAACGCCCTATGATGTCTCGGATATCGGACGCAGGGATTAATACTCAGGCGCAGAGACTGATACTCGGACGCAGGGATCAATATTCATCCAGGAAATGATGCTTTACGCCGTCTTTTTTATAGGCGATAACGGTTGAGAGATTGACGTTCTCAACGCTCCTAAATATATTCTTTTCGATTATATCGTCCTCTGAGGAAAGCTCTGCTATGAGCTTCTTGATATCTGCACGCTTGGAGCCTTTTCCGGTACCGCCGCATGAAGCGCAGCTTTCCGTGAATCTGCAGGCACACTGTATGAAATACAGCTTGTTGTAGTCTCTCCAGCGGATTATCGATCTTTCTCTTATCAGATACATGGGCCTTATGAGTTCCATTCCTTCAAAATTGGTGGAATGGAGCTTGGGCATCATGGTCTGTATCTGGCCTCCCCACAGCATTCCCATGAGTATGGTCTCTATAACATCATCGTAATGGTGTCCGAGGGCTATCTTGTTGCAGCCGAGCTCTTTTGCCTTGCTGTACAGATACCCCCTTCTCATCCTTGCGCAGAGGTAGCAGGGGTTGTCCTCAACCTGTGCCACTGAATCGAAGATCTCGGTCTTGAAGACCTCTATCGGGATGTTCAGTTTTTTGGCATTATCAAGGATCACCCGGTAGTTCATGTCATTATAACCGGGATTCATCACGAGAAAAACAAGTTCAAAATTCCTTATGCCGTGGCGGTGCAGCTCCTGAAACAGCTTGGCCATGAGCATCGAGTCCTTTCCGCCCGAGATGCATACCGCGATCCTGTCGCCGTCCTGTATCAGGTCATAGGTATTGATGGCTTTTGTGAATTTGCACCAGATATCCTTGCGGAATTTTTTGACGATGCTCCTCTCCACATCTTTGACATAATCGGAGTTATCGCTTATCTGTTCTTCCGAGCTGCTCAGATAACCGGCCACATTCCTTCTGAGTATGCACCTGTAGCCTTCATCAAGGCTGTAGCATTCATAGCCCCTGCCCTGCATTTCTTCGGCCTTGGGATCGCTTCTTAACCCGGAGTAGCAGATAAGATAAATGGGGCGCTTTTTAAGCTCTTCGCGTTCCTCCTCCGGAAAGCGCTCCTCAAAGAGCCTGTCAAAATCGTCGATATCTATATTTACCGAACCCGGATAGTGTTCCGTTTCATGATCCTCGGGGCTCCTCACATCGATGATGAGCTTATTCCTTTGGTCTTTTTCCATTTCTTCAAGTGTACGTCTGATCATTTAGGTCCTCCAAAAAATTACCGGACTATTATATCACAAGCAGTTTTATCAATATATATGGATAATAATGACGGGGTATGAGATAATGGTATATATGGCAGGAAGTGGATGTATGTATGGTTCGTTTAAAGGGGGACAGCCATGGAGCAATACACTTTCGATAAACAACTCCTGGATATCATAGAGAGCAGCTGCATACCGTTTGCGGTTTACAAGATGGTGTCCGAAAAAGTAGAGCCCGTTGCGGTATCCGAAGGTTTCTGTGATTTCATGGGAATTGACAAAGATACTGCTCATAGCATGCTTTCAGAGCATCTTTATGACTGTGATCATCCCGATGATGTGGCGAGGATCGGCAATGCAGCCCTGAAATTTGCCACCGAGGGCGGAGAGTACAACATTTTGTACCGTACAAAGGCCCGCACGGGATACAGGGTCGTTCATGCCATCGGAAAGCATGTATTTATGCCGGACGGCGAACGTGTGGCGGTGATATGGTATGCCGATGAGGGGCCCTACCGTGAGGGCAATGAGGATTTATTCAAACAGATCCTCGAGAACTCCGGCCGGGATATTGGCGATAAGTCGGGGTTCGGCTACGACGTCATGACAGGACTCCCGAATATGAATTATTTCTTTAAACTTGCCGATGGCAAACGCGACAGAGTGGTCGCAAGCGGCAGGGATCCGGTACTTCTGTATTTTGATTTCAATGATATGAAAAACTATAATCTCAGGTACGGCTTCAGTGAGGGCGATAAGCTCATACTGGGGCTTTCGAGGATACTGGTTTCTCATTTTTCAAATATCAACTGCTGCAGATTCGGCGGTGACAGATTTGTGGCGCTCACGACGGATGATCATCTGGAAAATGAACTGTATGAGATATTCGAAGAGTGCAAGGGTATAAACGACGGAAAGAGCCTGACCGTGCGTGTCGGGATCTATAAGAACAGCATGGGATATGTTACCGCGAGTATCGCCTGTGACAGAGCCAAGATGGCCTGCGATGAGAACAGAGATTCCGTCTCGTCCGTATTCAATTATTTCAATAACGCACTTCTGGAAAAATCCCAAAAGCGTCATTATATCCTCGATAACCTTGACAGAGCGATAAGAGAGGGCTGGCTGACCGTTTATTATCAGCCTATAATCAGATCCGCAAACGGCAAGGTCTGTGATGAGGAAGCTCTTGTGAGATGGATAGATCCCGTTATGGGATTCATGTCTCCCGGAGAGTTTATTCCGATCCTTGAGGAAGCAAAACTCATATACAAACTAGACCTCTATGTGATCGATCAGGCGGTGAAGAAAATGAAGACCATAAGTGAGAACGGTCTTCATGTTGTTCCCTGTTCCGTAAACATCTCCAGGTCGGATTTTGAGATGTGCAATATAGTTGAGGAAGTGCGCAGGATCGTGGACGAATCGGGGATCGGACGGGATAAGATAACCATAGAGATCACAGAAGGCGCCGTCGGTGTTGATATAGACTATATACGCAAGCAGGTCGAGGCCTTTGATGAACTCGGCTTTAAGGTATGGATGGACGATTACGGCAGCGGCTATTCTTCGCCCGAGATACTGCCGCAGTTCAGATTCAATACCATCAAGCTGGATATGCAGTTCATACGCCAGTACGGTAAGAGCGAGAAGAGTAAGGTCATCATCAGCGAGCTGATCAACATGGCACTCAATCTCGGAATGGAGATTGTTGTTGAGGGAGTTGAGACAGAGGAACAGGTGGAATTTCTGCGTGAGGTCGGTGCGACCAAGATCCAGGGATTTTATTACTGCAGGCCGCTTCCTCTCGAAGAGATCCTGAAGAGATACAGGACGGGGGGACAGATAGGTTTTGAGAACCCTCTCGAATCCGATTATTATTCAATGATCGGAAGGGTCAATCTCTATGATATTTCTCTCACCGCAGCAGGTGACGAAACCCTTGAGGACTATTTCAATACTATGCCGATCGCAATTTTTGAAGTGGGCTCCGAAGAAGTTTCCGTTATAAGATGCAATAAGTCCTACAGGGGATTCATCGAAGATGAGCTCGGAATAAGAGATCCCTACAGGAGTCTTTCTTTCGAAGAGTGTTCCGTTAAATACGGCAGCGGCTTTACGGAACAGCTGAGAAACTGCGCGGAAAGCGGCAGTCAGATAATAGATGACAAGAGGATCGGCGAGGATTCCAAGGTCCATCTTATGTTCAGGCGGATCGCGACCAATCCGGTGACCGGAGTAAGAGCGGTCTCTGTTCTGATGCTCGATATCATGGATGTGGAAAATGAATTGTACGTTCTCACCTTCGGAAATCTCGTAAGAACTCTTTCTACGGATTACATGTATCTGTATCAGGTCGATCTTGATACGGATGATTATATTGAATTCAGTGCAGACCCGGTTAATGAGGATATGAACATGTCGAGACGCGGTAAGGATTTCTTTGAGGATTTCCGCAATTCCGCCCTGACCTTGATCCCGGAGGAAGAGGCTTCCGCACTGCTCAATCTGTTTACAAAGGAAAAGGTTCTTGCAGACATAGAAGAAAAAGGTTCTTTTACTTATCTTCACAGAGCTTTCGTTGACGGGAAACTGGCATATGTGAATATCAAGGCAACATATGCCGGCAAAAACAGCAGGTACATAATACTCGGCATCAGCAATGTTGACGAGCAGGTGCGTCATCAGGAAGCAATGGAGCGCATCAAGAATGAGAAGATAATCTATTCCAGACTGAGTGCTCTGTCCGGTAATTACATTGCCTTCTATACCGTAGATCCGGTGACGGATATGTTCTTTGAATTTGATTCCTCAAGCGATTTCAGGGAGCTGGGTCTTACAAAGGCGGGCTATGATTTTTTCAATACTGCCAAAAGGGAGGCATCACTTGCGATATATCCCGAGGATCTGGACCGGTTCCTCATGAGATTCAGCAAGGAAAACATCTTAAAAGCCATAGAAGAGAACGGTATCTTTTCCGTGAGCTACAGGCTTATGATCTCGGGAAGCCCCAGATATGTGAATCTCAAAGCTGCCAAGCTGGTCGAGGAGGGAGTCGAACAGCTCATACTCGGTGTCAATGATGTGGATGCCCAGGTGAGACGAGAGCAGAAGATAGCAAGCGATCTTGAGGAAGCCCGCAGCATGGCAGAACTCGATCCTCTGACCGGTGTGAAGAACAGGACAGCATATGCAGAAGCCGCAAGACAGCTTGATGCGGCGATCGCAGACAAGGCCGCAGAGCCTTTTGCCATCGTGGTACTTGACATCAATGATCTTAGATCTATAAATGACATGTACGGTCATGCGCACGGAGACCGGGTGATAGTCGAGGGATGCAACAGGATATGCGGGATCTTTGAAAACAGTCAGGTCTTCAGTCGCGGTGAGGACGGATTTGTCGTGATATGTACGGGAAGCGATTACGAGAATATAGATGCCCTCATGGATAAGCTCCGCAGATCGAATACCGAAGATCATGATGCGGACAGCCCGGTCATAGCCGGCGGTATGGCAAAATATGATTCCGACAGCTGCACCGAGGATGTCTTCAGGCGTGCGGATGCCGAGATGTACAGGAACAAAAAAGCTCTGAAAGGGCAGTTATGAAAAAAAGATTCCGAATAGACGAGCGATATGTGAATGTCAACATGACACTCAGCATAATAATATATTCGTTCGTCGTTCCTTTCTGTATATACTTAAGTGTGGATAATTTTCTCCGCGGAGAAAAAACCGTCGGATACTATGCACTGTTCTGCGCGGTCATGACAGCTATAGCTGTTATTAACCTGAGCATCTGCAAGTTCGGAAAAAAGCGGCGAAGCTGGCTGATGCATCTTGCACTGAACATCCAGTGCATCGTTTACTGGATCACCTTCTTTTTCTTCCTTTATACGGGCGGAAGTAACGGATCGAGTATCTTTCTGTTCTTCCTTGCCCCGCCTGTTGTCTTTTTCTTTTTCAATCTGTTCTACGGTGTATATTTCTGCATGGTCTTTTTCGTTATCATGGCGGTTTACATGAACACGCCCCTTCGCGAAATGGGTTATGCTTTTCCCGATGTTTATTATTCACGCCTTCCCATGATGTATCTTGTGAATGTCATCATGTGCGGTATGGCGCAGTACGAGGTCGTTAAGGCAAAGATAAAACAGGATAAGGCTCTTGATGATGCAAGAAGGGCGAGTGAAGCCAAGACGGATTTCCTTGCCAATACTTCGCATGAGATCAGGACTCCCATAAATGCCGTGCTCGGTATGAACGAGATGATACTGAGGGAATCCACAAGGGCTGAGAACCTGAATGTTTCGGATCCTGAGGTCTACCGCGATATTTTTAGGAACATCAGGAATTATTCGGGAAATGTCGACAGCGCCGGCAGCTCTTTATTGTCCATCATAAATGACATACTTGATTTTACGAAGATTGAAGAAGGAAAGATGGAGATCGTGGAGGTCGGATATCAGCTGAGCTCCGTTCTGAATGATATCAGCAATATGATCTATTTCAGGGCGAGGGAAAAGGATCTGATATTTGAGACCGAAATAGATGAGAACCTGCCGGATTCTCTCTACGGTGATGTGATACGTCTGCGGCAGATCCTCATAAACATCCTTGGCAATGCCGTGAAATATACGGATAAGGGAAAGGTGACCCTAACGCTTACGGGAAAGCAGGGCGGAACAGATCAGGATGGCAGGACCGTGATCGACCTTACAGCCTCGGTAAGCGATACCGGCATAGGAATAAAGGAAGAAAACATCGGAAAGCTCTTCGGCAAATTTGAGAGAGTGGATCTTGAGAAAAACAGTACCAAAGAAGGAACCGGCTTAGGACTTGCCATCACCAAAAGACTTCTTGAGATGATGAACGGAAGGATCGAGGTGACCAGCGTTTACGGCAAGGGCTCGACCTTTACCGTGACCATCCCGCAGATCGTGATGTCTTCAGAGCCTGTCGGCAATTTCAAAGAAAAATTCGAAAAGAGCATTGAAGAGAAGATCAACGATCATAAAGGCTTCAGGGCACCCGGTGCACGTATCCTTATTGTGGACGATACCAGGATGAACCTGATCGTAGCCACGGAATTCCTCAAGTACACCAAGATGTCCATTGATACCGCGGGCGGAGGAAAAGAGGCCATAGAGCTTGCTCTTTCGCAGAAATACGATGTCATACTCATGGACCAGAGAATGCCTGAGATGGACGGAGCCGAAACCCTCAGGGAACTCAGGAAGTACAAAGAAGGTCCGAATATTGACACTACCGTCATATGTCTTACCGCGGATGCAGTTATCGGTGCCAGGGAAAGATACCTGTCCATGGGATTTGACGATTATCTGACAAAACCCATCAATTCCGCTGCGCTTGAAGGAGTGCTGAAGAAATATCTTCCGCCCGAAAAGGTGATCCTCGGAGACGATCCACTTCCCGAAGAAGAGCCGCTTTCCAAAGAAAAACTGATTTCTCTTATTGATGCGGGCATAGATGTGAGCAAGGGCATAGCATATTGCGGAGGCGATGAGACCTTCTACGATTCCATGCTGCTCGAGTATCTGAGGAGTTACGGAGAGAAAAAAGAAAAGCTCGGCAGATATCTGGCAGAAGGGAATCTTAAGGATTACAGCGTAAATGTGCATTCGCTTAAAAGCACCTCCGCCACCATAGGAGCGGGCAGCCTGCAGAGTATCGCAATGAAGCTTGAGAAGGCTTCACTTGCGGGGGATACCGAAACTCTTAAAGCGGAGCACCCCGGAATGATGGAAGAGTATGACAGGATCATTGCGGCTATAAGGGCTTATATGCCGGACGCGGATGAAAGCCCTGCCGCGGATGATGATGAAATACTGGAATTTTCACCTGAATAAAGTATATAATCTCAGATATGTTTTTTTACTGCGCTGTTATGGCGGTAACATTATTCGGGAGACGGACTGATGGGTTTGTTTGAATTGTTCCTTCTGGCGGTCGGACTTGCCATGGATGCATTTGCAGTATCCATATGCAAGGGATTGTCGGCGGGAAAGGTCACGGTAAAAGAATATCTGTTATGCGGAGCCTGGTTCGGATCATTCCAGGGAATGATGCCTTTTATCGGTTACCTGATAGGATCGAGATTCGAAAGACTGATAAACATCATCGCACCGTGGCTGGCTTTTCTTCTCCTGTCCCTGATCGGGGGTAATATGATCAGGGAGGCGCTTTCCCCCGATGAGGAAGTAAAACCTGGGTTTGATGTTAAGACTATGCTGATGATGGCCGTGGCCACAAGTATCGATGCGCTCGCGGTCGGTATCACATTTGTCGCGGTGCCGGTAAAGGTATTTGATTCTCCCGGGCTTGTCAATATCGTCTTTGCGGCCGTTTTGATCGCATGTGTTACCTTTGTCATTTCGGCAGCGGGCGTAAGGATAGGAAGTGTGTTCGGCGACAGGTATAAATCCGGTTCCGAGATAATGGGAGGAACCATCCTTTTGTTCATCGGATTCCGTTCGCTCATTTCATATCTTGACAGGTCACACACTCTCTCTGACGGGGAGACCATATTCGGAATGCTCATTCCGCTCATTGGCACGGTCCTTGGATCCGCTGTTATCTATTCGGGCAAAAACAGTATCTCCGAAGGCCTCAGGGTATTTCTGTCCGGAGGGTGCTCCGGTATCATGTTCTCAATGGCTGTATGGGGGATGATGGAGCCTGCGGTCAGGGGACTCAGTCTTACTTTTGATAACGGGATCATTCCCGCGGCTGTATGTTTCCTTGCGGGAGTCCTGATCCAGATCGTCATTGATATGCTTATCCCCCACACACATGTCTATACAGGCATCACCGAAGGGCCGAAGAGCAGTCTGGATCCGCAGATCAAAGTCATGCTTACGGAGGTCATTCATCATATTCCCGAAGGCCTGACTCTGGGTGCCATATACGCCGCACATTTTATGGAGACGGAATGGATATCCTCCACCGCGGCGGTGGTGCTGGCTGTTTCCCTGTCCCTGCAGAACATACCTGAGGCGATATGCGTGTCTCTCCCTGTAAAGGATAAGGGAGCAGGGACCGGAAAAGCATTCCTGATGGGCGTGGTTTCGGGAGTTCCGATACCGCTTCTCGGAATAGTCACGGTCGTTGTGATAGTTCTTTCCCCCGGTGCGCTGCCTTATATCATGGCAGCAGCGGGAGGAGCGCTTGTCTATACCACCATAGAAGAAATCCCCCAGATAGCATCAGGCAAGGACAATGACAAAGGAGCCCTTGCATTTGTCAT
>CAMNEB010000062.1 GCA_946536155.1 uncultured Lachnospiraceae bacterium
ATTGATGACTATTTCGGAACCGAGATCCTTAAGACTATAGTTCGTCAGCCCCTCGCTCTTACCGGTACCGAGGGCAAGTTCGATGTTACCGTCACTGTTAAGGGCGGCGGAACCACAGGCCAGGCAGGCGCTGTACGCCACGGCATTTCAAGAGCGCTCCTTGAGGCAGATGCAGATTTCAGACCTGTTCTCAAGAAGGAAGGATTCCTCACCAGAGATCCTCGTATGAAGGAAAGAAAGAAGTACGGTCTCAAGAAAGCAAGACGTGCTCCTCAGTTCTCAAAGAGATAATTACATCAAAGAGACTCCGTTTTACGGAGTCTCTTTTGCTGTAATAGCCTCATTTTCTAAAAAATGATTTAAGATTTTTCTTGAAAAGAATTTTTAATCATATTAGCCTTTTCTTAGGACGTCCGAATCTTACCTAAGAGGAGGCTTTTATATTGAACTGCAAACAACTTCATGATCTTATTTCCCGGAGCAGCGGAAATGAGAGCAACATCTGCCAGATCTACGCGATAAAGGGCGGCTGCGTCGTTTACGATGACTGCTGGCACGGCTTTTCGACTGAGGATGCGATGAATGTCAATTCCGTGACCAAGGGCGTAATGGGACTGCTTGCCGGAATAGCACTGGATGAGGGCTGTATAGACAGCATCGACCGGAAGGTGATGGATTATTTTCCGGATTACACCGTAAAGCGCGGTGAGAAAACGATCTTCGATGTTACGGTCAGGCACCTGCTCACGATGACGGCACCATATAAAGGAAAGTCGGAACCGTGGAAAAAGGTGTGTACGTCTGAGGACTGGACACTGGCGGTGCTGGACTATCTCGGAGGGCGGAACGGGATAACCGGTGAATTCAGATATTCCACGCTGGGCATTCAGATCCTGGCAGGGATCATAGAGCGGGCAACCGGAGAAAAGTGCATTGATTACGCAGGCAGGAAACTTTTTGAGCCGCTTGGTCTGCCGAAACGTATCCCCCACGGAGGCAGTTCCAAAGAAGATCAGTTTGATTTTTTTATGAATAAGAATCCCAGGAAAAATGAGTGGTACACCGATCCGAAGGGCAGTGTCACTGCCGGCTGGGGATTATGCATGTCTGCGAGGGATATGGCTGTGATCGGTGCCATGGTGCTGGGTGGCGGCAGGTATAACGGCAGGGTGATCGTATCTGAAGAGTACATAAAAGAGATGACCGCACCGCATATAAAACTGGGCGAGCGCTTCGGCTTCATGAACTACGGCTACTTATGGTACAGGCCACATGATGACAGAGAGGTTTACGCGGCAATCGGCGACAGCGGGAATATCATCTACGTGAATAAGGAGTCGGATGTGTCTGTGGGTATTACGGGTACATTCAAGCCCCGGATCTTTGACAGAGTTGAATTCATAGAGCAGAAGGTGCTTCCCTCGATCGCACAATAGACATATATCCAAAGGTGAAGTATAATAAGCCGCGTGACAAGGGCATAGACAGGCATTAAGACAAGGGCTGACAGTCAGTCCTTTCGGACAGGAGTTATCAGATGAAGACAAAAGTATTTATAGACGGAAGCGAAGGAACCACCGGACTCAGGATATTTGAACGCTTTCAGGTAAGAGACGATATCGAGCTTCTCAAGATCGACAGCGACAAGCGCAAGGATCCCGAGGAGATCAGGAAGTTCATAAATGCATCGGACATTACTTTTTTATGCCTGCCCGATGCTGCTGCGATAGAGGCGGTTGGACTTTGTGATAACCCCGATACCGTTATCCTCGATACTTCCACCGCTCACAGGACGGCTGAAGGATGGGCATACGGATTCCCCGAACTGTCTGCAGAGCACAGAGAGGCAATCGTAAAGGGAAAGCGCATAGCTGTTCCCGGATGCTATGCTTCGGGATTTATCGGACTTGCATATCCCCTTGTAAAAGGAAATATACTTCCCGCAGATTACCCCGTGTCGGTATTTGCCGTATCGGGTTACAGCGGGGGCGGCAAGAAGCTCATCGGAAAATATGAAGAGGAAGGCCGCGATGCAAAATACGACTCCGCAAGGATGTACGCATGGGGTCAGACTCACAAGCATCTTAAGGAGATGAAGGCGATAACAGGCCTTGAAAGAGAGCCTCTTTTCTGCCCCATGACCACCAATTACCACAGCGGAATGATAGTCCAGATCCCTCTTTTTACCGATCTTTTATGTGTAAAGAAGACCCCTGAGCAGATCAGGGACTACCTGGCAGATTACTATAAAAACGAGAAGTTCATCAGGGTCCTTCCCTTCGGAGCCGATGTGGAAGCAGGCGGAGAGATCTTCTCGGATGCTGCGGCAGGCTGGGACGGATATGAGATACTTGTTACCGGAAATGATGACCGCATCGTTGTAGCCAGCCGTTTTGACAACCTTGGAAAGGGCGCATCCGGTGCAGCTATCCAGTGCATGAACCTGGTGCTCGGATGTGAAGAGGATAAGGGACTCAATCTATGATGAACGAGAATATCTTTAAGCGTAATGAACTTCTGGCAAAAAAAGTGATCGCAGGACTTGAATCCAGGAATATGTCCGGATACTATGCCGCAGGCAAAGAGGACGCACTCGCGAAGGCACTTGAGCTGATCCCCGAGGGGAGCAGCGTTACCATGGGCGGATGCATGAGTGCAAGAGAGATAGGCCTTGTGGATGCCGTAAAAAACGGAAACTATGATTTTATCGACAGAGACGCGGCAGAAGACAAAAGAGCTGCGATGCTCGCCGCTTATGATGCGGATGTTTATCTTGCAAGCGCCAATGCGATAACTGAAGACGGCGTCATGGTAAATATCGACGGCAATTCAAACCGCGTATCTGCCATCGCTCAGGGTCCCAGGAAGGTGGTCTTCATCGTGGGCATGAACAAGGTATGCGACGATGTGGACGGCGCCATGAAGAGGGCCAGAAATGTTGCGGCTCCCATCAATGCACAGCGCTTCGGTCTTAATACGCCCTGCGCAAAAACAGGATCCTGCTTCAACTGCAAATCCCCTGATACGATCTGCTGCCAGTTCCTGATCACCAGATTCTCAAGACATAAAGACAGGATCCATGTGATCCTCGTAAATGACGATCTCGGATTCTGATCCGGTATGTACAACCCTAAAAAATTCCCCGGCGATACGCAAAGAGCAAAGCCGCTCCGTGCGCATCCGCCGGGATTTTTTATTCGTTGACCGATCCGGATCATAAGTTCACCGGATCAAATGTAATTATATATCTCAGTCGAAAGTAAATCTGTCAAATATATAGCTTTCTTCCCTGTTTTCGGATACAAATTCAAAATACACCGCATGCTTTCCGATGATGCCCGTGTTGAGGATTTCTGTGACCTCTTTTGAATCCCCGTTAAAGTCAAGCTCCGATATGATCCTGCCGTTATATGCATCAAGTCTTACTTTGATCTTGAGCGAGGCAGCTTCTTCAAGGACGACGGTGACGGTCTTCGGGGAATTTGAGCCAAACTGGAGATATCTGAATCCAACCGTTGTTCCCGAAGTTATATCGACTATGGGAGTCGAAAGGTCATCCCTCTGCTCATACTCCGGACGGATGTTGGCAAATTTCCTGCTTCCGAGTATATGGCATGCATATCCGGCAGAGATCCATTTGTACGCATCGAGACCGTTTATGTGAGGACCCTGTGAGGTCATCTCAACGGGACGGGAAGAAACGGGTTCACCGCTCAGATATCGTACATCTCCGATGTAAAGACGTCCGTCTTTTCCCATAGCAACGTCTATGGGCTCGAGCATGGCCTGGCGGGAGAATTCGTTGGTGCCGGTCTGCCTGTGGTAGAAGACATACCACTTGCCGTTTACCTCCATGATGGAGCCGTGGTTGTTGCCCCATCTGTAAGTCATGGTCCCGCATCCGTCTGAGTCTTTGAGGATCTCTCCGCCGTTGAAGCTGATGTCTCCGCCGTCTTCATAGGGTCCGAAGGGAGTATCGCTTACCTTGTAGGAAAGGAATCCGTTGTTGGGCTCAAACACACCGAGTTCGGGAACGGGTATCTCATAGCGCTTGGAATAGATGTAGACATATTTGCCGAGGACTTTTCTGGGACTGGAAGCTTCGAAAAAAGCATCCTTCAGGGAGATATGTCCGTCGTCAACGGGATTCCAGGGGCATGAGGAATGACCCATGGGATTTTCTACGAGAGTGCCTTCCTTGATGGTCGCCATATCATCTTCAAGTTCCGCGATATAGCAGGGAGCGGCACAGCCTCCCCAGAATGCATATACTCTTCCGTCATCGTCTACGAGGACACCGGGATCGAAGCCGAGCTTTGTCTCTACGGGTTTTTCAAAAGGTCCCCAGGGAGTCTTTGAGCTTGCTACAAGTACAAGACTGCCGCATTTCTCCGCAGCATACAGATAGAAAGTATCCCCTTTCCTGACCACATCGGGAGCAAAGAGCCTTGAATCGTTCACGGCCCTGTATGAGACTCCGTGGTATTTCCAGTCAGTCAGGTCATCGACCGGAGCGGACCAGACCACATATTCATATCCGCAGTATTCGGTTTTGCATGAATCGTGGGATCCGTAGACATAGACTCTCTTTTCTCCGTTGTATTCAAATACTCTGGGTTCGCCGTCGGGAACATGTTCCCACAGCGGCATGTAAGGATTAGCGCCTTTTATGTATTCTTTCATGATCGCCCTCCGTGACAGATGAGTTATGGTATCATATAGCTCAGGAGAAAAACTCCCAAAAACATACTATCATATAATGATATAAACATACAAAAGAGCGATTCGGACGGATTCAGGAAAGGAGAAAAAAATGGGACTCATCGCAGGCTATATGGTTCCCCATCCTCCCATTGCCGTAACTGAGATCGGCAGGGGCGAGGAGCAGAAGATAAAGGCGACACTGGACTCCTTTGATGAAGTCGCACGTGACATAGCATCTCTTAAACCGGAGACCATAGTGCTCACTTCACCACATTCCGTAATGTACAGGGATTATTTTCACATATCTCCCGGAAGGGGCGCCCGTGGGGATTTCAGAAGGTTCGGCGCGGGCAGAGTGTCCTTTGAAACGGCCTATGATGAGGACCTGGTAAGAGAGATAAGGGCTGCATGTGAAGACAGCGGCATCCCTGCAGGGACAATGGGCGAGACAGATCCCATGCTGGATCACGGAACCCTGGTGCCGATGTATTTTATAAACAGAAGATATGCGGATTATAAGCTCATAAGGATCGGTCTTTCGGGACTGAATCTTAATACCCATTACGAATTCGGCAGGGCCATCAGAAAGGCGATAGATAAATGCGGAAGGAGAACCGTATTCGTCGCAAGCGGTGATCTCAGCCACTGCCAGAAAGAGGACGGCCCTTACGGCTTTTCCCCCGAGGGGCCCGTATATGATGAGAAGATCATGTCAGTTATGGGAAAGGGCGATTTCCGCTCACTCACATCATTTGACGAATCTCTCCTTGAAGCCTCAATGGAATGCGGACACAGATCCTTTACCATAATGGGCGGGGCATTTGACGGAGTTAAGGTCGAAACAAGAGAACTGTCCCACGAGGCAACCTTCGGAGTGGGATACGGATTCTGCATATATCATGTGTGAAAGGGCGATCATGGATAAATATGTTCAGCTTGCAAAAAATACGATAGATCTTTATATCCGCAGCGGGGAGATCTATTCTCCATCGGATGATGAACTGACGGATGATATGAAGGAAAAAAGAGCGGGAGCTTTCGTCTCTATCCACAAAGGCGGAGACTTAAGAGGCTGCATAGGAACAATAGCTCCCACGACCGAAAGCATTGCAAAAGAGATAGTATCAAATGCAATAGCGGCATCAACAAGAGATCCCAGATTCCCTGCGATACGTCCCGATGAGCTTAAAGAACTCGAGATAAATGTGGATGTTCTCGGAGAGGCCGAGAGGATATCATCTCCGTCAGAGCTTGATGTAAAGAGGTACGGCGTCATCGTTGAAAAAGGATATAAGAGAGGCCTGCTCCTGCCGGATCTTGACGGAGTCGACAGCATTGAGCTTCAGATAGCTATCGCAAAACAGAAAGCGGGCATTGATATATATGACACTGATGTCAGATTATCAAGATTTGAAGTAACAAGACATGTATAACGACATATGCGAAGACATATATGAAGACGCATATGAAAACATGTATGAAGACATATATGAATAAACGTATGAGGACGTATATGAAGACATGTATGACAGCATATATGACGACAAGTATGCTACGGTGACATCTGATTAGAGGGGAGAGTCTGATGAGTGCTGATGCAATCTGCCCGGTATGCCCGCATCATTGCAGGCTTAAAGAGGGAATGTACGGACTGTGCCGCGCGAGGAAAAACGAAGGCGGAAGCGTGGTATGCGCAAATTACGGAAAACTCACGTCCATCGCCCTTGATCCCATAGAGAAAAAGCCTCTGGCATTTTTTCATCCCGGCAGCAGGATCCTGTCTGTGGGGAGCTTCGGATGCAATCTTAAATGTCCTTTCTGTCAGAATCATGAGATCGCGGCAAGTGGAGAAGATGACATCCCGGAACTGTACAGGATAACTCCGGAAAGGCTCTGCGAGATAGCGGAAAACGAGATCCCGTCCGGAAATATAGGGGTTGCATATACATATAATGAGGCACTTGTGGGATACGAATTCGTAAGAGATACTGCGGAGCTTATCCGGAAGAAGGGCATGAAAAATGTCCTGGTCACAAACGGCTTCGCAGAGCAGGAGATCCTTTCGGAGATACTTCCTTTCATCGATGCGATGAACATAGACCTTAAGTGTTTCTCCGAAGCGGGTTATGAAAAGCTTGGCGGAGATCTTAAGTCGGTCCTTGAATTCATAAAAAGTTCGGCGGCATCATGTCATGTGGAACTGACGACCCTCATAGTTCCCGGCATCAGCGATCTCTGCGAGGATATGGAAAAAGAAAGTGCGTGGATCGCATCTGTGGATCCCGATATCCCTCTTCATATAACAAGATATTTTCCCAGGCATAAGATGACTGATAAAGCCACGGATATATCTCTCATGAACGATCTGAAAATAATCGCCGAAAGAAAACTGAACAGAGTGCTGCTCGGAAATGTTTGAAATATATTAAACAAATCTTAAAGCGCATGGACATAGAATGTTAAAAATATCTATGTCATGATAAGCGTGTGATCACAAAGGAATTACTGGAGGAAAAATGACCGGACAAATCATAGGAAATGGTGAAAAACTGACTGTACTCGTATGCGATGACGACAAGGATATCTCAAATGCCATTAAGATCTTTCTGCAGGGGGAGGGTTATAACGTCATCACCGCGGGAAACGGCAGGGAGGCTCTGGAAAGACTGGACGAAGAAAAGATCCATCTGGTCCTGCTTGATGTGATGATGCCCGTTATGGACGGAGTGGAGGCCCTTTCTAAGATAAGAGAGACCTCAAATGTTCCCGTCATAATGCTCACCGCAAAGAGTGAGGATACAGACAAGATACTGGGCCTTAATATCGGCGCCGATGACTACGTCACTAAACCCTTCAATCCGGTTGAACTCATGGCAAGGGTACGCTCACAGCTGAGGCGTTATACGCTGCTCGGCGGAAATACCAAGGCAGCAGAGAATGAAGAAGAACTCGTGCACGGCGGAATAAGACTGAATGACAAGAGCAAGGAAGTTACGCTCGACGGCGCGCCGGTCAGGCTGACCCGCACGGAATATGATATCCTCCGGTTCCTGATGAGAAATCCCGGGAAGGTTTTTACTCCGATCGAAATATACAAGACTGTGTGGAATGACGATTGCATGGGAACGGAGAGCATCGTTGCCGTACATGTCAGACATCTGAGAGAGAAGATAGAGATAAATCCGTCCGAGCCCAGATATATCAAGATGATATGGGGAAGGGGCTATTACCTGGACGAACAGAAGAAAGGAACCAAGCAATGAAAAAAGATAATGCTGAAAAGACAGCCCGGAAAAAACACGGCGGCTGGTTTTGGCTGATACTGCTGGTCATCACTGTTGCTCTGGCCATATGCTGCGCCGGGATTTGCGCAGGTTTTGTTGACTACGGAATGTATGACAGCACAAAGCTGTTTGAAAAAAATATCCAGGAAAGAGAGCTACAGAGCTATGCGGTGTATGCTCTCGAGGATTATAAGGACGATTTCAGATATGACCAGCTGAAGGACGGCAATTTCCGCTATGCAGTCTATACAACGGATGATCCGTCATCAGTGAACCTGCGGGACAGATCATCATACCTTGTATGTACTCTTACGGATGAGGATCTCAGCGGCAATGTTAATGAACTGTACAGATACAGTGCCACTCTCGGTGAGTATTCCGTTTTTAACTACAATATAGACAGTCTGTGGAATAACTATTCATACATAAACAACTACGGAGCCTATGATGCGAACAGGCAGACCGAGACATTATCGATATCCGATGTGGTATATGTATGGAATACGGATACGATCTGCATTATTTTCGGTGATCATTATCTTCCCATAACCGCTAATTTTGCGGACGATGTTGAAACGGAAAAATCCGTTGCGGAACTGGTCAACTCCTCAAAGGATGGATGGGGACCGGATTCCATGGGAATTGACATCATATTGTCATGGTCCGATCAGGAGATCATTTATGACTTAAGATCCGTGAAAGTCTGGTCCCAGCTTAATATGGTCGGTTTCGCCCCTTGTGACGATCTCCTGTCGTGGGATGTAGATCTTCATAACTGGCGTGTGATCATTGAAAACTATCCTGTGGAGGATGCCGTATACGGACAGGATTACTATCTCATCGCCAAGGTGAAGACACCGCTCGATACTTCACGTGACGATCTCTTTACCAGGGTGGCACCGCTCATAGACACCGCTATTCAGTTCAGATATGCTCCGATCATAGCAGCGGCCGTTTTCGGAATACTTGCCATCATCTTTCTTGTGAAATGGCTCGGATGCTTTTTCGGATGGATAAAAAGAGTATGGAAAGTACTCTCCGTTCAGTGGCACGGCAGGGTAGGCCTTTTCTGGAGAGCGATATTTATCTGCGCCGTATGCACTCTTGCCGAGGTGACAGTATTGGGGATGACATATAACGAAGGAAATGATGAACTGATCATTTTAGGATGGTTTTTCCAGACCATTGTCCTGGTTCCTCTTTTTATCTTATGCGTCCTTCAGCTCAGGCGTCTTGCGGAAGGAGCAAAGAGAATGTCATCCGGAGATCTTTCCGCTCCCATAGATACATCACATATGTTCTATGATTTCAAGACCATCGGAAACAGCATGAACACAGCGCGTGACGGACTGGATAAAGCCGTTGAGGCAAGAATGAAGAGCGAGAGGTTCAAGACGGAACTCATATCCAATGTATCCCATGACATCAAGACTCCGCTCACTTCCATAATCAGTTATGTGGAGCTTTTAAAAGAACAGCCCGTGAACGAGCCCGCAAACAGGGAATACCTTGAAACACTGGACAGGCAGGCCGTCAAGCTTAAGAAGCTCCTCGAGGACCTCATTGAAGCATCCAAGGCATCAACCGGGAATCTCAAGGCGGATCTGAACGTATATAACGTTAATACCATCCTTCATCAGGTCATAGGCGAGTATGAGGAGAAACTCGCAGCGAGTCAGATCGATCTCAGGATCAGGATCCCCGATGAGCAGATAGATATAATGGCCGATCCCCAGCATCTTCAGAGAGTCTTTGACAACCTCCTCACCAACATCTCCAAATATGCGCAGCCCGGGACCAGAGCATATATCAATCTGAATGCCGGAACCGATAATGTGGTCATCGAGATGAAAAATACATCCAGGGAACCTCTTAACATGACCAGCGATGAGCTTCTTGAGAGATTTGCCAGGGGCGACAGTTCCAGAGGCTCCGAAGGAAACGGGTTAGGACTCAGCATCGCACAGAGTCTGGTTGAACTGATGAACGGAAAACTCAGGCTTGATATAGACGGCGATCTGTTCAAGATCCTGCTGATATTCCCAAGAGTTAAAGGTGCGGAAATTCAGTCTTAAACGTATAAGTTAGCAATAATTGCCTGAAAAATATGCATATTTGCGTTGTTATACTCCTGAATGATTGCTATTTTATTCTATGACTTATTAACGCTGTATTTCTTGAGGAGGAAATAAAATGGCAACAGCAGCACTTGTTTTAGGTATCATAAGCCTTATCGCATGGCTTCTTCCCCTTATCGGATATCCCGTAACGATCGTAGGAATCGTTCTCGGAGCTAAGAGCCTTAAGAGTGAGAAGAGAAAGATGGCTATGGTAGGAATGATCCTTTCCATCATCGGACTTGTTCTTACCATTATCAACTCCATTCTCGGAGTTATTATCGCTTCTTCACTTTGATCGTATAACTGAAGATTTAAAAAGACGGTGGATCGTCCGCCGTCTTTTTTTATTGCCCTGACTGTTTTATGGTAAAATACTATGCGGAATTTCAAATACATCCGGCGGAAATAAAATGAAAAAAAATACTGAAGAAAAAACAAATGTGCAGCGTCTTCTCGACGGAAAAAAGATATCCTATACCTG
Organism: uncultured Lachnospiraceae bacterium; assembly: GCA_946536155.1. Taxonomy (GTDB): domain Bacteria; phylum Bacillota; class Clostridia; order Lachnospirales; family Lachnospiraceae; genus AC2028. The sequence continues at coordinate 10,590 of CAMNEB010000062.1, forward strand.
TCACAGCTATGCCGATACTCCTTCGACCAACGGAGTTGAGATAGCAAGGATCCTCGGAGAGGATGAGAGAAAGGTTTTCAAGACCCTTGTGACGGTTTCCAAAAAGGGAGAGCATTACGTTTTCATGGTCCCCGTGGCGGAGGAACTGGATCTGAAGAAAGCCGCGCAGGCAGCATCTCAGAAATCCATCGAGATGATCCCTCAGAAGGAACTCCTTCCCCTTACCGGCTATGTCCACGGAGGCTGTTCTCCCATAGGGATGAAAAAACAGTTTGCAACCTTTATACATGAGAGTGCAGAAGGATTTGACACCATAATCTTTTCAGCGGGAAAGGTCGGGTATCAGGTGGAACTTCCGCTTGAGGATCTCAGAAAAGTGGTGCCCGTCACCTCTGCGGACCTGACTGTTTCCAAAGAGGAAAAAACCAAAAAGTACGAGTGTCCCTGCTGCGGCTATTACACCTTTGAAACCCCCGATGAAGACGATCATTCGATCTGCCCCGTTTGCTTCTGGGAGAGGGACAGGGTGCAGTTTGAAGACGAGGAATTTGAGGGCGGAGCGAACAGGCCCAGTCTTAAAGAGGCAAGGGAGAATTTCCTGAAATACGGCGCATGTGAAGAGAAATTTGCCGATATGGTCAGGGAACCCGAAGAAAATGAAGTTTTTCCCGAGTGATATTACGGGAAGATGGTCTTTGAGAGGAACAGAAGATGAATAAGAACACCAGAGTGATCTACCTGATACTGCTTGCACTTATAGTTGCTTTTGTATTTTTTACGATCGTGATGAAGTCCGCCCAGTGGGAACTGGATCAATCGGGAGACGGTGCATCCCAGACCGCGGCGGAAACCGTTGCATATGAGACTCCGGAAGGTCAGGGGCTTACGCTTGTCACGGATTCAGATGCGGATGCTGTCACTGACCCGGCAGCTCCCGATATAGAACCTGTTTCCGAACCGGAGTCCGATCCCGGGGATGTTATCGAAACAGCCCCCGTTACCGAACCTGAGTCCGATCCTGCAGGCGATACAGTTTCAGGAACTGATACTGATGCCGCTCCCGCAGAGGCAGCAGTCGTATACCGCTTCAGAAATAACCGTAATCTTCAGAGTCATTATGAGAAGCACGGCATAGAGATGGGCTTTGCCTCCGCTG
>CAMNEB010000063.1 GCA_946536155.1 uncultured Lachnospiraceae bacterium
ATGTAATGGTAATTCGTATTGAACCACTTCTTCATGGGAAGTGCCCTGACATTACCCTTTTCGCCCTGATAGCCCCTGGCCATCGCAAAATATGTATCAAGCGTCGAAAGCCCGAGCTCCTTATATCTGGAAGGGATTACGTTCAAAAGCACCGCCGTATCGAGAACTCCGTCGTAAAAAGAAAAATCACCCGAGGAGATATAGTCGATACCCGCCTTTTTCTGAACGTTCCATCCGTATCTCTTGATCCCGGATGCCGTTTCAAAAAGCTCCTTTTCACCGATCTCTCCTCTGAAATATTTTTCCGTGGCAAATTTAAGTTCTCTGCCTATGCCTATCCTTGGAAAACCTGTCACCGCTTTTTTCATCATTCTCCGCCTTCCTCTGTAAATCTCTGATCAAACGATCGATATTTCATGTAACATAAGGCGAGTATAGAGCGATAAATGATTGCACGTAAAATACATAAAAGCTTATAATATAAATAGATTTTATCTATGGTTATTACAATAATATTGTCTGAATCTATAACCAGTTATAAAAGGAGCCTATAGCCATGACACTCAAACAACTCCGTTACATCGTCACCGTTGCAGAGACGGGAAGCATCACAGAAGCGGCAGGAAAGCTGTACATAGCCCAGCCTTCCCTGACATCGTCGATACAGGAACTGGAAAATGAATACGGCATCACAGTTTTCAACCGCGGCAAAAAAGGAATAAGTCTTACAAAGGAGGGTGAAGAATTCCTCGGCTATGCAAGACAGGTTCTTGATCAGGCCAATCTCATCGAAGAAAGGTATACCGGTTCTTCCCACGGTAAAGTCAGGTTTTGTGTTTCTTCCCAGCACTATTCCTTTGCGGTCGAAGCATTTGTTAAGCTTCTGAAAACATACGGCGGTGAAAAGTACGAATTCCACATGAGAGAGACCCAGACCTATGACATAATCGATGACGTATCGCATCTGCGGAGCGAAGTCGGGGTACTGTATCTCAACAATTTCAATGAGACCGTCATCAGAAAAACCCTCCGTGACAGCGGACTGGTCTTCGAGCCGCTCTTTACCGCAAAGCCCCATGTGTTCATCGGCAAGTCCTCCCCTCTTGCGAAAAAAAGAAAACTCACTCCAGAAGATCTAAAGCCCTATCCACGCCTTTCCTACGAACAGGGAGAACACAATTCCTTCTATTTTTCGGAAGAGATCCTGAGCACCCTCGACAGTGACAAAGAGATAATCGTTCGCGACAGGGCAACTCTTTTTAATATGCTCATCGGTCTAAGCGGCTACACCATATGCAGCGGAGTGATAAGCGAAGAACTGAACGGCCCCAACATCATAGCCAAGCCTCTTGCTGTGGACGATCATATGGAGATCGGATACATCCTTCCTGCTTCCGTAAAGCCATCGTCCATAACCCTCAGATATATAGAAACATTAAAAGCCCTGACCGGATGAGTCAGGGCTTTCTTTTGAAAGTCTTTTCTTTTCAATCTTTCATTTCTTGTAATTCCCCGAATAGATCGCGATCATCATCAGACAGCTGATAAAAGCAATGGCAAGAACATATATCATGCTGGATGAGATCACAAGATCGTTGCCGAACATATATGGACTGAAGGTAAACGATTCCCTGATACTCTCTGCGAACACTCCGCCGTCCATTCCTCCCAGGGAAGAATCCATTCTCTCCAGTGCTCCGTTCATGAGCGCATTCCTCAGCATGATGGTGATATGTGTTGCGGGGAAAAGATTGCAGAAGCTCCTCACCCCCTCGGAAAACTGTGAAAGAGGAATATATGCCCCGATGACAAAACCGGAAGCGGCGGAGAGCATTCCAAAGAAAGCCCCCGAAGCCTGGGATGTTTTGAAAAAAAGCATGAATGTCATAAACAGTGCGGTCGATGAGATCGAACCGATGATCACAACAAGATACGCAAATGCGATATCCGCCGCATCAAGATAAAATCCTCCCTGGAGCGAACTTATGATCAGTCCGGCAGTCAGAAGGATACCGGTCATGATGCAGGATGAAAGCGCAGCCGAGACAAAATAAGAAAGGACGATCTGCCATCTTGCAACGGGTGTTGCGGAGATATCATAATCCACCTTGTTTTCCTTATCTCTGACAACGGTGGTAAGGCAGTTAAAGGGAACGGTTATGAGAGCCGAGCCCAGCATTCCGACGAGCAGCATCATATTCACAAACGCCTCTATATCATCCTCCTTTATCACTGTTTTCAGATATTCATTCGTATCCAGCACAGAGTCAAAAGCATCTATAAATGTTCCTTTAAGGAAAAGCAGATACAGAACAAATACGATGATCGATGTGAGGAGTGAAAAAACGACAGACTGTTTATCTTTAAAAAATACCAGCAGATTTCTCTTTGTAAGTCCCATAAACTGTTTCATTTATACACTCATCTCCCTTCCGGTAAGATTAAGGAACACATCATCCATGCTCCCCTTTATCACTTCATAATCCGTTATCACATTCCTGTTTGCATATAAGAATTCCGTGATACTGTCTTTGAAGCTTATATTGTAATGATCCGATTCATATGTATGAGGCATGTTCCCAAGCAGCGCCTCCGCATCCTGCGAGCGATGCGTATACCACACCAGTTTTGACGAAGAATACCTGTTCTTAAGCTCTGACGGCGAACCGTTTGCGATAACCATGCCCTTATCCATGATCACCACGTTATCCGCTTCGGCCGTTTCTTCCATGTAGTGGGTGGTAAGGAAGATCGTCAGCTTTTTTTCTTTTCTCAGGTGATCGATATGATCCCATACTATCCTGCGTGACTTAGGATCAAGGCCTGTCGTGGGCTCATCCAGGAAAAGGATCTTCGGACTGTGGATCAGGGCTCTTGCGATATCCACTCTTCTTCTCTGACCTCCGGATAATTTCTCGTATCTCCTGTTCCATATCTCATCCAGCTCAAAGCTCTCCCTGATCCCCGAAAGTCTCCTGTCCGTTTCTTTTTTTCCGAAGCCGTAATAGGAGCCCCTGGTATAGAGGTTTTCCCTGACGCTTAATTTGTCATCAAGTACGGAATTCTGAAAAACTATTCCGGTAAGAGCTCTTATCTCGTTATCATCCTTTCCCAGCTCATGTCCGAAGACCTTCACGTCCCCGGATGTTTTTGAAAGTATCGTGCTGAGGATATTTATCGTGGTGGATTTGCCCGCACCGTTTTCACCGAGAAAGGCGAAGAACTCTCCTTCGTGAACATCAAAGGAAATCCCCTTTACCGCCTTTACATCCTTATATGACTTGCTAAGTTCCCTGACATTTATCGCATCCATAGCTTTCTCCGTTTTATCCGGCTTTCGCCTCTTTGTTTTCTCTGAAACCGATGATATGAAAAAAGAAAACAAAATAAAAGTGCAACCCGACTGACATGCAAAAACAGCCAACCAAGTTGCACTTTTTATTCTTTTTTATGCGGTTTATGCGATCATTCGGGATCGCGTATCTCATCCAGAGCTTTGTTTATCTTGTTGTCATCGCTCCTCATGAGCCAGACCGTAGCAGCCCACACGAAGGAATAGATGATCACATACATAACGGCTATCAAAAGAAATTCACCGGAATTTACATACCATCCGAATAAGTATCCGCTTCCGCTCACTATTCCGAATACCATCAGAAAATGAAGCAGGATCACGATCACGGTTTTTACTTTCGAACCGCCGAATTCACAGGTCAGCAGCAGCGAAGGCAGCGAACTTAAAAAACCGGTAAGGACTATCGACAGAGGAATATACCACTGCCAGGTTATCTTCCCGTCCCCGATGCCCGACAGATACAATATCAGCTGCTGGATCCCGAGTCCGAACAGTATCGCGGTGGAGACCATAAGAGTCTGACTGAATATCATCTTAACTTTGTTCATGTCACACCCCCAGCTTTCTCTTCAGATCCCTGACATAACTTCTGGAAATGACGATGTGTTCTCCGTTAAGGAGCTCTGTCATCATCCTTCCGCCGACCTCCGACCTGACCGTTTTTATCTTGCGGATATTTACGATAAGCGCTTTGGAACATCTGAAATAATTGCTGCCCAGGATATCTTCGAGTTCATACAGCCTGTACTTTGTCTCATAGCATTCATCCCTGGTATAGGCATAGGTTCTCTTGTCCACCGATTCAAAGTAATAGATCGAATCGGTCGAGATCATAAGAGTCTCGGTCGGCATCTCTTCACCTTTAAGAGTCACGGGTATCTTCTTCCCGTGTCCCTCCAGCAGATCCGCCGCTGCCCTTATCTCATCCGTTATTTCTTTTGCTCTTATCCTTGCGCCTTCGTCACTGTCCGAAGACACCTTTTCCAGAATAACTTTCATCAGGCTGCCTTTTTACGGGTCTTAAGGAAATAATATCCAAACAGGAGCAGGCATCCGAGAACAAGTACGATCACCGAAAAATATGTGCCTTCGACACCGAATCCCACATTGTAGAAGAAGCTGTCCCTTGCTGTGGATGCATCAAGTCTGAACATCGAATAAGGGAATACATTTCCGCTGTTGGGAAGACCGAATACTATACTCTGGCAATAATTCCATCCCGCATGTCCGGCAAAAGCAAACGCAAGACTGTCGGTATAGTATACAGATATAGAGAACAAAATTCCGGTAAGTGCGATGTTCAAAAGCGACAGAAGTGTCACACCGTTATTTCCGAGATGAAGGAGTGCAAAAAACAGTGAGTTCGCCAAAAAGAAAACAGCCGGATGAGGATAACGTCTCTCAACTCTTCTGTAGACAAAACCTCTGCACACCAGTTCCTCAGCAGATGACTGTACGAATACCGCAAACAGGAGGAACAGCAGCGGCATGAGCTCAAAGCGGTCGAAGTACAGCTCTATATCACCGTTTAACCATGAAGCCAGGATGCAGATAAAGTTCATTCCGCCGACAATAAGAAATCCCGCTATTCCGAGAACAAATGACTTTCCTGTCACTTTATGACATATCTTCCGGGCGTATTCGTACTTCTTTCTGAGAAGTACGATCAGTATCGTGTAAACAACCCAGATACCCGTAAAAGCAATGTACATATATGCTGTCTGGGCAACCGGATGCTCATCTGTGTTAAGCCCTGCAACTTCCATTATTATGGATGTTATGAAAGCTCCCAGCCCCTGTCCGTATATCATCAGAAAAAATGCCATGACATAGGTCGAGACTATTCCGGTAAGCAGATACTGCACGAATTTATTTGGAGGCTTTTTCTGCTCTTCAGGCTTCTCCGCGCCGGCCGAGGCAGCTTCACTTACCACTCCGGCCGTTTCCGCTACAGTTTCACTGACTTCTCCGATTGCCTCCGCTGCAGTTTCAGCTGCTTGTACTGTCGTTTCCGCCGCAGTCTCAGCTGTTTCTGCGGCCTTTTTGATCTCTTCGTTCATATTTATCCCCTCTCTTATATTTTTTCCGGACAGATCTTTTCCTGCCCGGACAAAAAATGACATTATCACAATATCTAAATCCCGTCAAAACCGGGTTCCTTCACCGATGTCAATGCACTTATGCCCACTATAGCCTGATGGCCCGCACGCGCTCCGCTATCTCGGATCTCCGGTTCTCAATCGCGGTTTTTATCTTCGACCTTTCGTTATCGGATAATTCTGTACTCTCATCCAGCATCCCATCCAGGATCTTCAATATCTCATCCTCATCAAAAAGTCCCACTCTTCCGAATTCCCTGTTACTCTCCGCTTTCATTATATCCGTCTCACCGGAAGCATTTTCCGCGATGATCATGCTCATCCACTCGGAAGCGATAGTTTTCATCTCATCATAGTACGAATCTCCAAAGGCCCATTCCAGCTCCGCTCTGCGGCTGTCTATCTCCGAATCACCCCTTATCTGTCCCTCGCTTTTTCCGGGATCCGGGAACAGGATACTGCTGTCGAGCCTTTCAGAATAATCATACGGAGCGTGGAGCCCCGCATCTCTGAGCGCCAGCGTGATCGTTCTTCTGACAACGCCTTTTGTCACCAGTTCACCGGCACCGTACATCCTCAGACTGTCATTGATGAACCCCGGATGTTCCGTTATGTAGAATTTTATCCCACGGGATGAATATTTCCTGTACATCTTCAAAAGGCGTTCCGCGGAAACGGAATCTATGCTCCCGACGCCCCTGGCATCCACGACTATTATCCTTATGGGCTCTTCGGTATCCTTTTCCGATTCGACAACGACTTCTATATCGCTTTCAAGAGTATCGATATTTGCAAAACACAGATTTCCTGAAAATCTGTAGATCAGCGTGTTCTTAACGGGTCTCGACTCACGATATCTTGCCATATTATAGAAAACATTCTGTCCCGGGATTATACCGAGATACGCTCTGGGCACCGATATCGTCCTTATCAGCACATCCGCAAAAGAAAGCACCACTCCGATGATGACTCCGTAAATAGTCCCGAATATGAGCACTCCGAAGAATGCACCCATAAATATCCCGAATTCCCTCTTATCGGTCTTAAAAAGCATCTTTGCCATCCTGACATCAAGAATGCTCATAAGCGCCGATATCACGATCCCGGTAAGGACGGGAACGGGGAGCAGAGTCAGGATACCCGTTCCGAACAGAAGGACAAGAGCCATCGTGACCACGGCGGAAACAGACATCAGCTGCGACTTTGCACCGTACTGATCTCCCAGTCCGGTCCTTGAAACCGAACCGTTAAGAGGAGGACATCCGAAGAAAACGCCGGTCAGATTTGAAAGACCGTATGCCAGAAGTTCTCTGTCAGGCACGATCCTTTCATCGTATTTCCCCGCAAAACTGTTCGCGGTCAGAAGAGTCTGTGCCATTACGACGACAGCTATCGTCAGCGAGATTACCACTGTCTCACGTATATGACCGGCTGCCGCGGCAAGTGAAGGCAGTGAAGGCAGCGGTATACCGGACTTTACCTCAGGGAGTATCATGACACCCATCCTGTCCGTATGAAGCACCCCGGTAAGAAAAGCCCCCAGGATCAGCAGGATAACGGACATGGGAAATCTGGGATTTATCTTTTTTGAAACATTTATGAGGATTATGGTCAAAAGACCGAGTACAAACGAAAGAAGATGAAAGGATGATCCGGCCTGCGATGCGATATGAGGCATCAGATCAAAGATCTCTCCGTATCCGGCGCCGCCTCCGAAAAGCTTCGGGATCTGCATGAGGATTATGGTCAGTCCTATTCCGGAGATAAATCCTCCCATTACGGGAGCTGAGATATATCTGACAACCCTTCCGGCTTTTATCAGATAAAAAAATATAAGCCACGCCGAAACAAAAAGTGCCACTACCGGAACCAGTTTCAGGGCTTCCTGCGAAAAAGCCGTAACTCCCATTTCCGCAAGAAAGCCGCCCGCCAGAGCCGCAGGAGTGGCATCCACTCCGAAGACAGCATGATGAGAAGACGTTATAAGCGCATAGACAAGGACGGGAAAAACGCTTCCGTAAAGACCGTAAACTGCGGGAAGTCCCGCTATCTGCGCATACCCCATAGATATCGGGATGGAGATCAGACCGACCACCATCCCGGCAAATATATCAGTAAAAAGGTTTTTGGTATTTATCGCAGATGTCATTTGTTCTTTCAGTTCATTTTCAGCATTCCCCTGAACGCAAGCTTATCAAGAGGATATTTATACAGAGCATTTGACAGTACGTATGCGAGCAAAGATCCCAAGGTTGTCATTGCGAATGCATATATGACGCTGACACCGAAACTCATATTGATGATCTCCGCAAGATGGAATAAAAATCCCATGGAAAAGGAGATGCCAACGCACATCAGGATCATGGATACGACAAAAAATTTATACGTACATCCAAAGTATACCATAACAATGAACAGAAGAGTTCCCAAAACAAACATCATCTGCCCCTGCTGCGCAGCCGTTTCGGGACCTCCGGTCTTCGCAAAGATCCAGTGAACGACCGACAGGACCGCAAGCGTCACATATATGAAAGGAGTTGTTGCCAGGACGGGATATGTGCATTGTATCCTCTTTTTGAACGGCGAAGACTGTACAAGGGTAGATACATCGACGGAGATGATGAGCTGATATATAAACATTCCCGAAAGGATTATATAAAACGCTCCGATTATATTACCGCCCCTTGTTATGATCTCAAATATGAGTCCAAGTATTGCAAATCCGACGGCAAACGCAAGCTGCTTTTTTATCGACATTCCGTATCCGACTATCTTATATGCGCGAATCAATTCTTTCATTTTTATGCCTCCGTTAAAGAAGATTGTTTTGTTCGTCTGATATATGACGGTGCAAAGGCAAACAGCCAGAATACTGCCATGGCAACGATCTGCATCGGAAGAAGGGACCATGATAATTCTCCGCCCTGAAGAGCCTCCGTACTGAAATCGCCTTTGAGGATCATGATCATGTTGTTATTCAGGAAATGCAGTATCACAACTGACCATATATTCTTCGTCTTCATGTATACGAGTCCAAAGAAGATACCGAAGCTGATACATGTAACCACCTGATTGATCAGCATCTGAGGGCCGCTGTTGTCCGCGTAATACATAAAGTCGGCACCGGCATGCCATATTCCCCACAGAACTCCCAGGATCAGAACTCCCGGAAGATTTCCGAATCTCTTCTGGAGTCTGGGCTGAAGATAATATCTCCATCCGTATTCCTCTCCGAAGAACATGATGAACGTCAGGGGGAGATTTATCAGTACCGTGATCCATGCGATCAGCGATTCTCCCGAAGCAAACATCCTCACGAATTCCGAAACAAGCTCCGATGCGTCTCCGGTGGTAAGCGCATCATAGAGATACAGGATAAACACCCTTGCAAAATACAGGACTACGAACAGGAGAACGTAAAGCATGGTCTTTCCGGCGTTCGGAAACTGAAATCCGGCATTGATACGTTTTTCCCTGCCTGTTACACACATAAATATGGTAAACAGGATGCTGGCCAGTATAAGAATGTAATTGGAGATCAGATAATATACATCCATATCGACCCCCGCCATGGACGTTGTCATGGGGAATGTTACGGACAACGTCGCAAGTATCAGTGTCACCGCACCGGTCAAAAAGACCGTGACATAAGCTGCGACGGGAAGTTTTCCTTCATTGTAGGAAAAGAGCTTGCCAAACACCACACCCCATGCGGGATACATCATCTGTGCCACCAGGAATATCGAAAGATCTCCTCCCTGCCTGTAGCCGATATACATAGCCGGCAGCATCAGAAAATCTATTCCAAAGGCAACCGCAGCAAATATCCATGCTTTCTTCTTCTCATCGCTTCCGTATCTCCCGGGCTGCCTCTCCCCATACGTATCAAGAAACCTGAGTATGGTACGTTCATATATGATATATGATGCAAGGAGTGCAAGTATTCCCATCGTCATGATCCAGGGTATGGTCGATACACCGCTTCCGTTTGTATATATCTGCATGATCCCTACCAGTGATGCAGAGGTGGAGAGCATACACAAAGTATATGCAAGGATACCTTCCTGATAATTGATATGTCTCCTTGTCAGATTCAGACAAAATGTGGTGACGGTATATACCGTGAGTACCATCACCAGAAGATAGCCTGCATACTTAAATCCGTCTTCAAACATGCCGTCTGCCACGATTCTTTTTACGGAGGCAAGTCCATAGATACCCGTTACCAGAGAAAGCTGCAGGAATCTTCTGAGCATATCACCTATAAGACCGCGCTTAAGGGTATCAAATCCTCCGAGAGAGTTCTTGAGGATCCCGTAATCAAATTTCTTATCAAGATTGCCCTGAAAAACAAAGAAATCGCAGCCCATATCCATAAACAGGAATATGCCCATGACACACATGATCCCAAAGACCGGACCCAGCAAAAACGATGCCACAACTCCGATGACGGCCAGAATGACCGTACCGAGTCCGACCACCAGGTATCTGTACAGATCAGACGTAAATATCCTGTATGACTTGATCAGTTTTTTCATTATCTGCCTGTTCTCCTTATACGGTGACTTCCGATGCGAGTCTGGAATTATTCTTCATAACGGCGACGCAGATCTGTGAAAGGGTAGGTGTTTCCTTTACCACTTCCAGTCCGGCAAGTCCGTCGAGATCATCCGCCAGACACATTCCTTCAAAGCCGTAATTATTTACGGATATGGAATAAAGGATCTTTCTTGCTGCCTCTTCGTCCTTTTTCTCACCCTTTACAAGGATGTACTTTTCCTTGAGTTCTTCAACAAATCCCTGTTCCACTATCGTGCCGTTCTCGACTATGATGGCATAATCGGTGACCGCTTCCATATCGGCAATATTATGGGTGGAGAAAAGAACGCTCCTCTCGCCTTCCTCGATCCCCAGATATCCGCGGATCATATCGCAGAGCTTATCCCTCATGAGAGGATCCAGTGGAGATGCGGGCTCATCCATGAGCAGCAGTTTTGTATCTCTCGCAAATATCCCGGCAAGCTTGAGCTTCATACTGTTTCCGTCTGACAGATCGGATATCTTCTTGTTATCATCCTCAGGAACAGCAAGAGCCTTGCAGAGGTTTATATATTTTTCCTCATTGAAATTATCAAACAGAAGCTTCTGAACTTCCCTTCCCTGCTTGAGGGTCCACATGGGAAGATAATAATTTCCGGTGCCCTCATACCCTATGCTGTTCTTTACCTCTTTCTTGTTTTCCCTGTCCCTGTCATCATACTTGTCAAAGAATCTTACAGATCCCCTGTAATCAAGTCTGATGCCCGCAAGGATATCCAGCAGCGTGGATTTTCCCGCACCGTTCTCCCCGATGAGGGCCGTGGCAAATCCCTTCGGAACATCGAGGACCGGTATATTCAGCTCGAAGCCCTTATATTTTTTTACTATTCCTTCTCCGTGAATCGCACTTGCAAATTCCATCTTAATTCTCCTTAAGTGTCAGTAATATTCTCAGCGTGTCCATTAATTCTTTTTCGGAAAGTCCCGCTATCCTTGCAGACTGTATCGCCTGCATCAGCCCCTCTTCAACCTTCCGCATATGCTGTTCCTTGAGCATGTTGCCATCCTGGGCGTTAACCGCGTATCCTTTTCCCTGCACCGCCGTCACAAGCCCTTCCTCTTCAAGCAGTTCATACGCCTTCATGGTGGTGATGACGCTTATCTTGAGCTCTTTGGCAAGTCCTCTGATGCTGGGAAGATACTCTCCTTCTTTGATCCGCCCCTCAAGAATGTCCGTCCGGAAACTGTCTGAGATCTGCTGATAGATCGGAACTCCGGATGTTTGAGATATGATCATATTTACCTTCCTCCCGCAGGTGTCTGTAACTGTTTATGTGTTATATATACACCTGTTACAGTTTGACGTCAACATTTTTTTCAAAAT
>CAMNEB010000064.1 GCA_946536155.1 uncultured Lachnospiraceae bacterium
GGCAAGGAGCGATGCTATCTCCCTTTCCCTGGATGACATCTCATCATAAAGAGATGCGGTATCGTTCTTCACCATCATCCCGGACAGTACCTTCATGACCTTGGGATCGAGGACGCTCACTCCGCTCATCATCTGACCGATGGCGCTCAGGATCGTCTCTTTTCCGCTGTCCTTGAGAAGATATCCGTCTGCTCCGCCCGTTATGGCGTTCGTAATGTTTTTGTCATCGTAAAAGGTGGTCAGGACAAGTATCCTCACACCGGGATACATCCTCTTCATATGACCTATGAGTTCTATCCCTCCCATACCCTTCATGTTCAGATCCACCAGTGCCAGATCCGCGGTCTTTGTCTTAAGTATAGCAAGTGCCTCTTTGCCGTCATGAGCCTTGCCGGATATCTCCATATCATTTGCCTCAAGGATCACCTCGAGACTGTCCAGCAGCATATCCTCATCATCCACAAGAAGTATTCTGTACATATCCGTCCCTTTCCAAAGGATCGTAAAGTCAATATCTGCACCGTCATATCAGAGCTTTTTACCCGGAAGCTCTATGACCGATCTGAAGCCGTCACCACCGGAAAAACTGCTGCTCCCGCCGCATCTCTCCGCATAGGCTGCAAGCTTCTTAAGGCCGAAGCCGTTACGTATCCTCTCATCGCGGTTATCTTCGGAAAAATCATTCCTGCCGTTGTCAATGGTCTCGAGCCTGATATGTGACGAATCAGCAGAAAGTATCACGGTAAAATGCGTGGCGCCTCCGTGCCTGACGCCGTTTGTAAGGAATTCGCTCAGAGCACCGCACAGAAATTCCACATGCTCTGCCGGAAGCATGAGCGATTCGGAATAAAGGTCATATTTCCGGTCGCATTGTCTCTCCGTATCCATCATGAATTCATTCAGGATATTGTCCATATAGCATATCATATCTCTTACCGATATATCTTCGGCATCGGCATCCAGAGCCCTCACCGCGCTCCTTATGGATTCAAGGCTCCCCCTTATCCTCTCGCCGGCCTCGTTCATCCTTCTGCGGGCTTCCTCGGGCTTTTTGTCAAAAAGAGTATCCGCGGCATCGAGAGTCATTATCGCCGCAGTGATGGAATGTCCCACACTGTTATGTATGTTGCGGCTTATGTTCTCTCTTTCGATCAGTCTGGCATTCTTGTCAATGTAATAGCTCTGTTCAAGGAGTTCCCTGTTTTTGCGTATCTCCTTCATGCTCTGAAGGCTGCTCTTTATGAGTTTATCTTCTTCCGATCTTTTTTCTTCTTCCCTCTTATCGATCAGTGAAAAAATCATCAGTATAATAAATGACATGGCTGTCATTATCATCAGTTCCAATATATGTACTGCAGTCATATGTGCGGAGAACCTGCCTTCGGCCACATCCGCAACAGTCATATACAGTACATAGCTGAGTCCGGTCATCGGGACCAGAGCCCTGCGATCTATGACCGGAAGAAGAACGAACAGCAAAAACGCATACCAGTGTCCGCACATCACCGCAAATATGACGGTAAGAAAAAAACGGATATAAAACAGAGGCTTCACCCTGTTTCCCGCTATATGATCCGCTGTCACAGCGACCAGCAAAAGCCCGCAGCAGGCAGCAAAGCGGAAGGGACTTCCGCTTTGGAGCACCGCGGCGAGCGTTATCATACATATGATCGAATCACATAAAAGAGTTCTTATCATCTGAGCATCTCTTCTACCGTCTCAAGAGCCTCTGCCGGATCACATTCAATATCCGGGATCACGGGCAGATATTCCTTTGAAGTATCGACCCTGTACCAGGTCTTTCTTGACACCTGCATATACAGACCGGAATTCGGAAGTGAGAAGCAGGCAACATCTCCGTAGCTGTGGGGAAGATTTCCGCTGGGTTCACCGACTATGGTCCCGAGTCCGTTATCCTGTATGAGCATCGCAAAATCCATCGCAGCACTGTAAGTAAAGACGGATGTCAGGATATACACATCACCTGAGAATCCCGGCCCCTTTCTGTTATTTGACATGACCGAAGACTTATAGGGAACCACAAAAAAATTATATCTCACATCCGATGCCCACGTCCTGTATGAGGGAACATCCAGATAATGTATGAATTCGTCCGCTACCATAGAACTCCCGCCGCCGTTATTCCTAAGATCTACGATGACAGTGGAGATTCCCTTCTCATCGACCTCATCAAACATTTCCTTCAGAGTCTTTCTGTAGAATGAATTATAATCACAGGAGTCAACAGTGAGCACGGCCAGACTGAGATCTTCATCTATATCATAGTAAACGAAATCCTTCTCCTCTTTCTCAGAAAGATCATCTCCCGTGGTCTCTTTGATGTAGTCAATATACTCAGCCGTGGAGAGGAAATCCTCTGCGGTGACAGTAACATCATCCTTTTCCCCGTCTTCCGATACATAATTATATGTTACCGGCGAGTTTATATCCACACCTATAAAATCCAGCCCCTCCAGAGTCGAACAATATGCCTTCAGATTTTTCATTCCGTAGCTTACCGTTTCATAGCTGAGCCTGTTCCTGCATTGTTCAAACAGATCTTCCAGAGAAATACCGTTTATGCCGGCAAGAGTATATCCTCCTGTATTGTGCGCGTAGATATATTTCATATAATGTCTGTCCGGAATATTTTCATCCACATGTGTATGACCGTCACCCAGCATGGAAAAGATCTGCTCCAGCTCTATGGCAAGTTCCCTGACAGTGATCCCGTCTCTGTTTTTGATATCATCTCTTACCTGCGCCGCTCTTTCCGAAACATCCTCAGGAAGTCCGCCGTAAGCAAGCGGATGTATCCTGTTAAGATACTTCATCGCAAAATCATAATCTTCCAGGGCCTGGGATCTTGTGAGAACGGTATTTCCTTCAAGTGAATCCCTGAAGCCGCCGATCCTTCTGATCTGCGTGTTCCAATAGGCATTAAGCTCGGTTGCTGCAAACATCAGGACAACAAGGACCACCGCCCAGATGCCCATTATTACGTTAAGTGCCTTTTTCTTCTCCCTTATGATAAACGCCCAGAACACTATCCAGCATACGGAAAACAAAAAAGCAAAAAGTTCATTGATGTTAATTAGATACATGTTGACGGGGATAAAGAGCAGAACAGCTCCGCAGAGCAGAAATTTACCTGTGAATCTCAAAACATTTTTCATTATGATACTCCTCATTAAACAGTAAAGATCAGAAGTCAGTGACATCGGCCCTGCACATGGAACTGCTCCGTATCAGGATCACAGGTATCACGACCGTAAGATTGGATAAGATAAACCCGGAAAGCCCCGCTGTCGAAAAATACGGAAGATACTCTCCCGTCGGTATATAGACCAGTTCGTTGAGCATGAAAGTCAGCAGCAGATTAAATACAGCGCCGCATAATACCGCTATCAGATCCGCCAGACAGATCTCGGATGCCACCTTTTTGAACACATCCTTACGCGACATTCCCATTGCCCTGTATATTCCGAATTCATATCTCCTCTTTATGAAGTGCCCGGCGAGCACGGCATTTATCGTTGTCGCATGTATCACAGACAGCACGAACATAGTGAATATGAATATTCTGAAGAACGGATCGAGCTGCGCGGCGATCGTATCTCTGAGGCATTCCGGGATGAATACCCTGAGATCTCCGCGTTTTTCCTCAAGATACCTTCTCAGTTCATCTCCGCTCAGCGTATCAGACATGATATTTGCCCTGGTGAGGTTGGTATCTTCATGCACATAGAACAGAACATAACTGTCATCCTCTGTCAGTGCAGAAACCCTGTAGCTGCCGGGGATCGACCCGTTCACGGAAGAGTCAAGCACCGATCCTGCCTCCAGTCCGTACTGACGGGCCAGTGCGGAGGACATTACAACGCATCTGTCGCCCGTATCACTCAGGTCAGCCTCGATACCAAGTCTGTCAAAGGCTGTTTTCATATCCTCCGGACTGTTGAAGGCAAAAGAATAGGATCCCATTTCGAAACCCATGGTGCATTTCCACTCAAGTCCGGAAAAGCCTCTTCCCGACCTTGGCATTACGATCAGGGAATCATCCTCTTCGAGCAGTTTGATGAACTCTTTGTAATCCCTCTGATCCTCATCGGCGGAAAGGGCTCCGACAAGACAGATGCGGTCATCGTAGTCTACCGCCTTCTCCCAGTAATATCCCACACTGTCTATATAATTTCCCGCCAGATAGAACAGCGTCGTAAGAAACAGCAGGACCACCAGCACTGCCCCACGGCTCCTGTTTTCTTTTATGTAATAAAATGCGCTCAGTGGTCTCTTCATTTATCCGCTCCGTTTTCCGGAGTGCCTATCTCTCCGTCCCACATCTCGATGATACGGTCACTGTTTTTCAAAATGCTCTTATCATGTGTCACCACAAGGACCAGCCTTTCCTCCGAATATTTCTTAAGCACATCCATTACATGAAATGCGTTGTCGTGATCCAGGGACGCCGTCGGCTCATCAGCAAAGATAACCCGCGGGTCATTCATCATTGCCCTTGCAATGGCGACTCTCTGACACTGGCCTCCCGACAGTCTGGCCGGCTTCTTGCCAAACTCTTTTTCCTTGATCCCAAGATCAAGGAGCAGTTCCTCAGCTTTTCTTTCAAGCC
The DNA here is from genome assembly GCA_946536155.1 of uncultured Lachnospiraceae bacterium. Classification (GTDB taxonomy): domain Bacteria; phylum Bacillota; class Clostridia; order Lachnospirales; family Lachnospiraceae; genus AC2028. The sequence goes on from CAMNEB010000064.1 coordinate 4,631, forward strand.
CCCTGCTCTTCTGATCGCCGGCAACGATCACGTTATCCACAGCTCCCATATAGGGAACCAGATAATGCTTCTGGAATATGAATCCGAACTCCTCCCGCCTGACTCTTTCTTTTTCCGGCATAGAGATCCCGGTGAGTTCGGTACCGTTATATATGATGCTGCCCTCTGTCGGCTGCTTAAGTGTTGACAGGCAGTACATCAGTGTGCTCTTTCCGCTTCCCGAGGGACCTATGATACCTATCAGCCCTTTGTCCGGAAGTGTCAGATCAAGCCCTTTTAAGGCATACATTTTTTCATCGGTATCAGGATCGTATATCATACAGAGATTCTTAACTTCAAACATGGCTTCCTCCGGTCAGTCTTCAATGGCGTCTATCGTCTTGATGGAATTAATACCTATGAGCGCGGGGATCTGAAGGATCCCGATGATCAGAATGTATACTGCAAGGATCCTCACGATCTGTGCGGGATAGAAAACTCTGCAGATAAGTCCCATGGGTACTATCAGGAATTCTTTAAAGACCGCGCTTCCGATCAGGCCCATCACAGTTCCGATGACGGATCCTGCAGCAAAGATGATGATCATCTCTCTCATGAGCATTCCGTATATCGAAAAAGCCGAATAGCCTATTGAGGCATAAAGACAGTATTCCGATACTCTGCTCCTCATGAACGACACATATGCGATGATCACGGTCACGGCGAGAAAGATCATCACCAGAAGAAATATGACATCAAGAACATTATCTATGACATCCACCACAGAATCTTCATAAAACTCCTCATAGGCCGGACCGTCAATGACAGTGTCATTGCCCTTTATCTCATACCCCAGACTTTCCAGCAGTCCGGTGAAATCCCAAAGGCTCTCATCTTTTTCGATGACCGTATACCAGCCGGTATTTGTAAATCCCATGGGAGTTCCTGCGGATACCATATACGGGGATTCGATCACTCCTACGATCCTGAAGGTCTTACCGTAATCCCCCTCCATGAACCATCCTCCGGTCTGCAGGTTCATGTTTCTCATGATCACGGAATCCACCAGCATCTCTCCGTCCCCTTCCGGCAGCCTTCCATCGATAAGTTCCGCATCCATATGATCCAGAAATACCGGGATCTTATCTGTGTCCATCAAGGGGACTTCATAATTCAGCTGTCCCACCACAGCCCGGTATGTGGCCATGATCACCTGGGTAAAGTACGCATCCCTGACCCCAGGGCAGGTCTTAAGGTCATCTATAAGCCCTGCCTGAAACTCAGGATCCCCTCCGAGGTATACAAATGCCAGTTTTGAGGGCATTCTGTGAACAACGGGGCCGAAGCTTTCAACCGATGTCATGAGCAGCACATATATGACGTATATGCCGGTGAAGACAAGAGCCACAGCCATCATGACCGTTCCGGCTGCTTTCTTATTATTTTTTATGTACTTCCAAGCGGATAAACCTGAAGTTCCGATCATTTTACACACGCTCCCTATCACCATTCCACCGGGTTGCTGAGTATAAATTACATTTTTTTATCCAATAAAAAAAGTGACCGCAGTCACCTTTTTTATTCATTGCATATTTTCTCAGATCATCCGCATAAAAAAACGTTCCTATCAGACATTGATCTTAATGCCGGATCCGATCTCAAAGTGGCACTTGACTATGCCGAGATCGACCTTGCTGTAAATGCCGCCCTTATCGATAAAATCGACGGTATCATCGTCATTTAATCTGATCACAAATTTCTGCTGATTGATGGCGGTAGGTGCGAGGAGAGCCATTCTGATACCCTCTTCGAACCATTCGGGTCTGTCAGCCCTTCCTTCCGTAACCTGATCGGGAGTCTTGGACTTTCTCTCTCTCCCGGAGTCCTTACCGTATCCGAGAGCTATGGATATCACAAGTCTTTCTCCGTCTGCAACTTCAGCACCGATGTTTTTCCTGTTGAAGGTTCCCGCCCAGCAGGTGTTAAGTCCGATCTGCTGCAGAAACAGGACCAGTTTCTCACCGTAATATCCGACTCTCTCATCAAGATCCGGAGCATCTTTTCCCACACATGCGATCACACTGGGAGCAGAGCCGAGTCCCATTGCCATGTTCATCAGCTTATTGTATGTCTTTCCGGCATCCTCAATAAGCTGCAGATTCAGGCCGCCCTCCGAATTAAGCTCCTCTATCTTCCTCCGGATAAGGGATACTTTCTCCGGCTCAATAGTTTTGCCGGTATAATTCCTTACTGCATGTCTTGCGAGGATTGCTTCCTTATCAGTCATTGCATTTCTCCTTATCAGAATTCCACTGTCTCGGGAGCCGCGGTAAATGAGCTGAAGGTAGCTGTTGCTTTTTTGAAATACAGCATCTGCATATTGCCATCATCCGCACTGTACATGCCCTTAAGAGAGGGCATCTTCTCCAGCATTGCAACCCTTACATCCCTGGAATCGTCTTCAGCGAGTTCGCCTGCAATGCGGATCCATGTACCATCCTTGAACGCAGAGATTTCTACCTTCGGATTTGCTGCGATCTGCTTTGAAACGGGCTTGACCTTACCGGTCTGGATATAGAGCTTTCCTCCGGATACAAGAACTGTTCCGAAGGGACGTACCCTGGGCTGATCTCCTTCAACGGTTGCCAGATAATATGTTCCGGCTTCTTCCAAAAACTGTGCAACTCTTTCTACTACTTCCATATTCATGAACCTCCTGATAAATTTATGCCAGCTGCTTCTCGATGCTTGCCTCCAGAGTCTCGGGCTTGTCGGTGGGCTCGAATCTCCCGGCAACATTCCCCTCTCTGTCTATAAGGAACTTTGCGAAATTCCAGGATATACGTCCCGGCTTCTGCTCTTTGAGATACTTATAGAGAGGATCTGCATCCTTGCCGTTCACCTTTATTTTATCAAATCTCGGGAACTTTGTACCGAACTTTAATGTACAGAAGGAATTGATCTCCTCTGCACTTCCGGGTGCCTGGAAAGCAAACTGGTTGCAGGGAAAATCAAGGATCTCAAATCCTCTGTCATGATATTTCTCATAGAGAGCCTCAAGTCCGTCATACTGGGGAGTAAGTCCGCACTTGGTCGCGGTATTCACTATGAGAAGGACCTTGCCTCTGTACTCAGAGAGGGAAACATCATTTCCCTTATTATCCTTTACGGTAAAATCATATACGCTCATTTTATATTCCTCATATCCTAACGGGATTGTTCGTTTACCCGGTTTTAAAGCAGAGCTTTGATGCACTCTTCAACCTTTGCCATATCTGCAGTGGGCTCGAATCTGGCAACTACATTTCCGTTACGGTCGATCACGAATTTGGTGAAATTCCATTTGATATCAGACTTTGAAGCCCAGTCGGGATCAGCATCCGAAAACATCTTCTCAAGCAGGGGCTTAAGTTCGTGATCGTCAAAACCCTCGAAGCCTTTCTCAGACTTAAGATAAGTATAAAGGGGAAGCTCATTCTCACCGTTTACATCCGATTTCTTCATCTGAGGGAATGTGGTATTGAAATGAAGAGTGCAGAACTCGTGAATCTCATCATCGGTACCCGGAGCCTGTCCTCCGAACTGATTGCAGGGGATATCAAGGATCTCCAGTCCCTTATCATGATAATCTTTGTAAAGCTGCTCGATGGGAGCATACTGAGGCGTGAAGCCGCATCCGGTAGCGGTATTCACCACCATGATGACTTTACCCTTCATATCCGCAAGATCCAGCATATCGCCCTTACCTGTCTGTACTTTGTAATCGTAGATCATCTTGCTTCCTCCTTTATCTCTGTTCAAAACCGTCTGAAGATCCTCTGTTTTCCATGTTGGCAAGTGCCTTGTAGGTCAGTATATAAAGTGTCCTGAATTCCTCCTCGGAAAGTCCCATGCATCCCGCTATGCAGGGAGGGATGTCAACCGCCTTTTCCTTAAGGCGGGATCCTTCATCCGTGATCTCAAGGATCAGAAGCCTTTCATCCATGGGATCTCTTTTCCTGGTGAGATATCCTGCGGTCTCAAGTCTCTTCAGCACAGGAGTCAGTGTTCCGTAATCAAGGTGGAGGCACTCCGCCAGCTCTCTTGATGAAACGCATTCCTTCTCCCACATCACCATCATGACGATGTACTGGGTATATGTGAGGTTCAGCTTCTTAAGATAAGGAGTGTACTGTTTGACCAGTTCCTTGGTGCATGCATAAAGCGGAAAGCATACCTGGTTATTCAGTTTTAGTGTATCGTAATCTTTTTTTCTGCTCATGATATTTGCTTGTGTGCTATTTGCTTGTGCAAAAGTAATCTAACATGCCATTGTCCCACCTGTCAACGGGTAAAAAAATTTTTTTACAATTAAGAAACAGTTAAGAAACTGACAAGGTACAGCTCAAGACTTGTTAATGATCCCGGGAGTATATTCGTATCATCAAAGGAAACAAAAGCAAGGAGAAATATAATGGAAAAACAGATGATCTTACAGGCAAAGGAACTGTCAAAGACATTTTCAAACGAATCGGTACAGCAGCATGTACTCAAAAATCTGAACCTCAGGATATACAAGGGCGACTTCACCGTCATCATGGGAAACTCCGGATCCGGAAAGAGCACCCTTCTCTACTCTCTCTCAGGGATGGACAGACCTTCACTGGGATCCGTCAATTACTATCTTGGCGATGACGGTGAAGCGACCGACATATCGAAATACAGCAATGATAAGCTGGCACTTTTCAGAAGAAACCATGCGGGATTTGTCTTCCAGCAGAATTACCTGAATGACAGCATGAGCGCTCTGGACAATGTCATGATAAGCGGCCTTCTTAAGAATAAAAACAGGAAGGAACTGGCTGAAAAGGCCAAGGGACTTCTTAAGAGAGTGGAGATATCGGAAGCGGATTCAAGAAAGTTTCCCGCACAGCTTTCCGGAGGCCAGCAGCAGAGAGTCGCGGTTGTAAGAGGCGTCATCAACGATCCGGAAATTCTTTTTGCGGACGAGCCCACCGGTGCACTGAATTCACAGAATACCGAAAACGTACTTGATATCCTCAGTGAGCTGAACACTTCCGGACAGAGCATCGTGATGGTAACCCATACGATCAAGGCTGCGGAGCGCGGAAACAGGGTCATATATCTGGCAGACGGAGTGATATCCGATGAATGCGAACTCGGAGAATATGCGGGAGACTATAAGGATGATTTAAATCCCGAAAGAGAAAGAGCACTGGAAAGACACAGGAAACTCAAGGACTTCCTTCAGGAGATGGGGTGGTAAAATGTACAGATTATTCATGATAGCAAGGAACAACATCAAGAGACAAAAGGGCGACATGATCACCTTCATGATCCTCACCTTCCTGTCCGCATTCCTTATATTCGACTGTGCTTCAGCCCTTCTCGGTATGGGAAAAGTAGTGGACGACCGGTTTGAATCCGTAAACGGCGCCCATGTAATGCTCTATGCCACCGGGATTGAGATGGATGAGAATGCGGCAGAAAAAGCCTTCAGGGAAAATGAGCACATCGCAGAGTATGAAAAGACTCCCTTCGTCAACGCCATTGCCGAGCACCGCTTAAAGGGCGAGGAGGAATTCGGACAGTATCAGTTTTTATTTGAAAGCTACGGCGAGACCAAGGATCTGATGAACATAGAGATGCCTGTGACCTCCTTCGGCAAAAGCGATATACTCCTTCCTCTTTTCCTCGAAGGAAAATACCCCATCGGTTCATGCATGCAGATCAGAATGGACGATGAGATATATGACCTGAACGTTGCGGGCTATATCCAGGATCCCTATTTCAGCAGCTCCATCAATATCACCGTATATTCTACAGTAGTATCACGTGAGATGATGGATGCCTTTTCTAAGGACCACCCGGGCGTTGCAGTTAAGGGGCATATCTATAAAGGAAGATGCGCCGATCTTTCATACAATACAGATGATCTTGAGGGAGAGATATCCGCAGTTTACAAAGCCTCTCTTGAAGAAGCCAAAGCAGCAAACCCCGGGATCATCGTACCCGAGCCCCTGCTCGTCAACTGGCAGGTGATGCGTGGCGGCGCACAGTTCATGCCCATGGTATTCATGGCAGTGATACTTATCTTCGCGATCATCATTCTCGTGATATCACTTGTCGTCATATCCTTCAGCATCAGGAACTTTATCGCAAGGAGCATGAAAAATACGGGGATCCTTGAAGCCTGCGGATATACCGTGACGGAGCTGAGACTTTCCATGTCATTGCAGATACTTCTTGTTACCCTTACAGGATCGGCCCTTGGCGTCATCGCTGCTGTCGTGACCTTCAGGTATTTTGCTGTGGTGATCACCATGATACTCGGTCTTGAATGGACATGCGGTTTTAACCCGCTGACAGGCATCAGCGTCATCTGTGCGCTTCTTATCATTGCTGTTCTTCTTTCCGCATCCATCAGCGCACCTCTTAAGAAGATACCCGTGCTTGATGCGTTAAGAGGCGGCATATCCGCACATAATTTCAGGAGGAATTTCTTTCCCTTTGAAAAAACTCCCCTTCCCATTCCGGTTGTTCTTTCCTTAAAGGACTGCCTGGGAAATGCCGGAAGAAAC
>CAMNEB010000065.1 GCA_946536155.1 uncultured Lachnospiraceae bacterium
TTGCAAGCTCCCTCTCGAACAGGGCGGAGAATGCGAAGGATGATGACGAGCTGCTCGATGTCTGCAAACAGTTTGAGAGCTACCTTCTCGAGCAGGTCTTCAAGAACATGGACAAGACCATCATGAGAAATGATGAAGGAAAGGACGCATCCACCGAGAATCTCGTCGATTATTTCAGGGGTCAGACCATTCAGGAGCTGGCAAAACAGTCCACCGATTCAAACGGCCTCGGGCTTGCGCAGCAGCTCTACGAACAGCTCAGGAGAAATTACGGCATGGATGAAAATTCCATCCCTGCCGATCAGATCGCTTATATCAAAAGGGATGACGAGAAGTAAGACATCCGCAGAAATTCTTTTTTCCGGATCATCTGTCATATCTGTATCTTCCTCGCGGAATGCCTGTGCATCCCGCGAGTTTTTCTCAAATGAGGTAATTTATATTGGATTTTCTGAACGAACAAACCACTGTAAAGGGCTATGTCGAAAAGGTCCTTTTTGAAAATGCCGAAAACGGCTACAAGGCGCTTTCCGTCCTGTGCGACGGTTCCGATGACACCTTTGTCGGAAATATGCCCGATGTCTCAAAGGGCGACACCATAGAAGCTTCGGGTGAATATGTGGATCACCCCAGGTTCGGCATACAGTTTAAAGTATCATCCTACAGGATCGTGCCGCCCGCGGATTCGGAAGGCATGGAGAGGTATCTTGCATCCGGCGCGGTAACCGGGGTCGGGGAGAAGCTTGCTTCCAGGATTGTCAGCAGGTTCGGAGACGACACCTTCAGGATAATAGAAGAAGAGCCGGAAAGACTTGCGGAGATAAAGGGAATAAGCAGGCGCAAGGCCATGGAGATCGCAGCAGCCATGGAGGAAAAGAAGGACTTAAGGGACGCCATGGTCTCCATGAGTGCTCTCGGTATTTCCCAGTCCATGGCGGTCAGGATATATGATTCCTACGGTCCGGGATATGTGGGGGTCATCAGGACCAATCCCTATAAGCTGGCGGAGGATATAAGGGGCATAGGATTTAAGACTGCGGATGCCATCGCGGAAAAACAGGGTATGGATCCCTGCAGCATAGACAGGAGCATGGCGGGCATAATGTATGCGCTCTCTGAAGCGCAGACGGACGGCCACTGCTACCTTCCTGCAGAGGAGCTTCTGGAAAGGACTGCGGAACTCCTGGGACCCGAGCACGGAGAACTGGGATATGCCCTGGAAGAGATGCTTCACGCTGGCAAGCTTAAAAGGGACGGGGACAGGATCTACCTTCCCGCATATTATTTTGCGGAGCTGTCCTGTGCAAGGATGCTCTGTGAAAAAAATATTCCCATGATAAGCGACCTTCCCGGACTTGATGACAAGATCGACAGGGAAGTCCGCAGGATAGCCGAAAACGGCGGTATGAAGACGGATGACCTGCAGATAAGAGCTGTGAGGGAGTGCGTCAAGAACGGACTGTTCATTCTTACCGGCGGCCCGGGTACCGGAAAGACCACCACCATAAACATGATCATCGAGTATTTCGTGGAGCAGGGACTTGAAGTGGTCCTTGCTGCGCCCACGGGAAGAGCGGCCAAGAGGATGACGGAGGCTACGGGTTATGAAGCCACCACCATCCACAGACTTCTGGGCGTTGCTGTGATGGGCGGAGAGACCGCGCAGACCGCTGTTTTCCAGAAAAATGCCGAGGACCCTCTCGAAGCTGACGTGATAATAATCGATGAGATGTCCATGGTGGATATCATGCTGTTCAAGGCACTTTTATCGGCGGTTCCCGTATCGTCCAGACTGATACTTGTGGGTGATGCATCACAGCTTCCCAGTGTAGGGCCCGGAAATGTCCTGAGTGATATCTGCTCATGCTCATTTTTTCCCATGGTCAGGCTTGAGAAGATCTTCCGTCAGGACGAGGCGGGCAGCATAGTCATAAATGCCCACAAGATAGATAAGGGAGAGCATATCACCCTTTCATCGAATATAAGGGATTTTATTTTCCTTGAGAGAACTGACGCATCCGTCATCAGGCAGACCATCGGCTGGATGATCTCGGAAAAACTTCCGGGGTATCTTAACTGCGATGCCATGGATATCCAGGTGCTGACTCCCATGAAAAAAGGAGCCCTCGGAGCTGTGGAGCTGAACCGCTTTCTCCAGCATGTGCTCAATCCGGCATCCATGGATAAAAAAGAGTACATGTACGGGGATACTCTTTTCCGCGAAGGCGACAAGGTCATGCAGACAAAGAATGACTACAAGCTCGAGTGGAAGACGGACGAAAGGTTCGAATCTCTGTCGACGAGCGGCATGGGAGTCTTTAACGGAGACCTGGGCAGGATCAGGAAGATCGATGAGGGAGCAAGAGCCATAACCGTTATTTTTGATGACGGAAGGGTTGCGACATATCCTTTTTCGGAGCTTGACGAACTCGACCTGTCCTACTCCATGACGATACACAAATCCCAGGGAAGCGAATACCCTGCCGTGATAATCCCGCTGCTCGATCCTCCGGAGCCTCTGGTCTACAGAAATCTCCTTTACACAGGTGTTACCAGGGCAAGATCCTGCGTGATACTCCTTGGAAGCTCCGAAACAGTTTACCGTATGACGGATACGAGAGGTGGAAATGACAGATACTCTTCTTTTGCGGAAAGGCTTGTGCAGGCAAACGGCAGATAAGGCGCTGCGCCTCATCTATCCCGCAAGGTGCCCCGTCTGTGACCTGCCGGTGAAGCCCTTTTATGCGGATATATGCCCGGAATGCCTGCCTGCTCTTAAGCCCGTGACGGACCCCTGGTGTGAAAAATGCGGCAAGAAGCTTGAGACCGACACCGGGATATGCTCCGACTGCGGACGGGTAAAGCACTATTTTGTCAGAAACAGGAGCGTTTTTGTCTATGAGGGCATAAGCGCCTCGATATACAGGTTCAAATACCTGGGAAGAAGGGAATATGCGTCACTTTACGCGGATATGACGGTCCGGATCCTGGGCGGCTATATATACAGGGCGGAGCCCGATATGATAGTGCCCGTGCCTCTTTCTGCCGAAAGGGAGTTAAAGCGCGGATATAACCAGGCCCTGGACTATGCAGAGGGGCTTTCTGCCATAACGGACATCCCCCATTCCGCATATGCCTTAAAAAGGGTGAAAAACACGCGTCCGATGAAGCTTTTGTCGCCCTCCGAGAGGCAAAATAATTTGAAAAATGCTTTTATGGCAGACCCAAATGTAGTAAAATCTAGATGTATATTATTGGTTGACGATATTTATACAACGGGCGCCACTTTGGATGCCTGTTCAAAGGTATTACTGGAAGCGGGAGCTCTTAAGGTTTACGGCGTTACGCTGGCCTCGGGAGCGGGTATTTAGCGGAAGGGGTGAAGAGCATGAATGTTCGGAATTGCAGAAATTGCGGCAAACTGTTCAATTACATCACCGGTCCTTCTCTGTGCCCTGTCTGCAGACAGGCTCTGGAAGCCAAATTCCAGGAAGTAAAGCAGTACATCAGGGAACACACCAATGTGGGTATCGGCGAAGTGTCTGAGGCCTGCGATGTCGATCCCGCACAGATCCGTCAATGGCTCAGGGACGACAGGCTTGAGGTTACGGCAGATTCTCCTCTGATGCTCAATTGCGAGTGCTGCGGAGCACCCATCAGATCCGGAAGGTTCTGCGACAAGTGCAGGAGCAGCATGACCAATTCCTTTAACGGGATCATCAAGGAAAATGCTGCGAAGAATGCGGGTCAGAACGGAAATCCGGGCCATGGTCCGAAGATGAGATATTTCTGATGCAGCCTTCATAGATACGGACATGTCACCTGTCAGACAGCCTGATGGAAGGAAACAGATCCTCCCGAAAGGGCAGCAGTCGTGACAGGTGTATTGTGTTGCAAGATCATTTTCTGTAAGGAGAGCGGTTTTTCCGCGTTAGATATGCTCAACAGAGACAGGGTCATACTCATGACCAGAATGGCTTCATATGAAGCCGGAGAGGGAAAAAAGCATATAAATATAGTCAGGTTCTTCAAGGGCGACTATATCGCGGTGGGAATTCTAAAGGCACTTGTCTGTGCCACTCTTTCCTTTGCACTGATACTTGCTCTGTACATCTATTATAATTTCGATGTATTCATGAGCAATATGTATGATATGGACATTCTTGCTTTTGTAAGGGACATCCTGAAGAAGTATGCATGGTTTACCGGGATATACGTCCTGATAACCTATGTGGTCTGTACCATACGCTACAACATATCTCGCAGGAAGCTTAAGAGATACTACAGGAATCTCAAAGTTCTCAAGCGGATGTATGATAAACAGTAAGGAAATGTTATGACACAGCTTTTGGAAATCAGAGATAATATCAGGTTGTTTTTTTCAAAATATGACATTTTTGTCATTCCGGTTTTGAAGTTCCTCCTGGCGCTTGTTACGTTGCTTTTGATCAATTCAAAGCTCGGTTACATGACTAAGATTGACAACACCGGCATCGTACTCATCGTTGCCCTTGCATGTTCGTTCCTTCCTTCCGGAGCGATCCTTCTGTTCGGAGCACTTTTCTCCATGGCACATGTCTTCGCACTCTCACCCGAGGTTGCGATCGTCGTTGCCGTTATTTTCATGCTGATATACCTTCTGTATCTCAGATTCACTCCCTCCGAATCACTCTGCATAGTCATCACCCCGATCCTCTTTGTGATGCATGTGCCCTATGTGATCCCCGTTGTCATGGGACTTGTGGGAGGCCCCGCATCCGCACTCAGTGTCATCTGCGGAATACTGGTCTATTACACACTTCACGTTGTTACCATGAATGCTGCCAATGTTTCCGGCGACCTTTCGGATATCATGGCGCAGATCAGGCTCATAATCGATTCGCTTCTCGGCAATAAGCAGATGCTCGTTCTCATCATCGCATTTGCCGTTGTTACCATAGTCGTCTACATAGTCAGACGTCTTCCCATCGAGCACTGCTGGACCATAGCGATGGGCGGCGGCGCATTCCTCTGTCTTCTGATCGTCCTCATCGGCGGTGTCAAGTACAATGCGGGTCTTTCCGTCCCCGGAGTAATCCTCGGATGTATCCTCGCATTTGCGGTCGGCAAGGTCATTGAATTCTTCAGGTTCTGTGTCGACTACAACCGAACCGAGAGAGTGCAGTTTGAAGACGACGAGTATTATTACTACGTCAAGGCCGTTCCCAAGATGACGGTCGCGGCTCCCGAGCGCAGGGTCAAGAACATCAACAGATCCCACGGAAGCTCCTATCAGAGTAGGGTGCGCAGAGAGCAGCCTGAAGAGGAAGAAGAATATTACGAGGACGAAGAGTATTGATCTTCACCCTCACAAAAAGCAGGATCACCGGCATGTGCCGGTTCAGATAGTTTATGCAGATCATCAGTGAGATAAAAGATTATATAAACAGTATGTTTACATACATCGGGACGATCGACTGGCAGGACTATGTCGAGATAATCATCGTCGCGGTGCTTTTGTATTTCATCATGAAGTGGATACACAATACCAGGGCATGGTTCCTTTTAAAGGGCCTTCTGGTCATTCTGGTATTTGTGCTCCTTGCCTACCTCTTCCACATGGATACCATACTGTGGCTGTCCGGCAACATCCTTCAGTTTGCCGTCATCGCCATCATCGTGGTGCTCCAGCCCGAACTCAGAAAAGCTCTCGAAGCGCTGGGCAAGAGCAACATCTTCGGAAGCATACTGGATCTGGGCAACCAGAACAATGACAGCATACTCTCGGATGAAAGCATCAGGGAGCTCGTAAGGGCGTGCTCACAGATGTCCAGGGCTATGACCGGAGCGCTTATCGTCATTGAGAAAAAAGAATCCCTGGAGCGTATAGATGAGACCGGTATCAGGCTTGATGCCGACATCACCAGCCAGCTCCTCATCAATATCTTCGAGAAAAACACACCGCTCCACGACGGTGCCGTTACCATCAGGCATAACCGCATATCGGCGGCTACCTGTTACCTTCACAACACAGAATCCCAGACCATCAGCAAGGAACTCGGAACAAGACACAGAGCGGGTCTCGGCATGTCCGAGGAATCCGATGCAGTGGTTGTCATAGTCTCCGAGGAGACCGGAAGGATATCTGCCGCTTACGAAGGAAAGCTTCAGAGAAATCTCTCCGAAGAAGCACTCACTCAGTTCCTTACCTCAAATCTCGGTTCATCCGATTCCGAGGATGAGGAAAACCAGCAGGGCAGAAAAAGGAGGCGCAGAAGATCATGAAACTGTTGAAACGCCTCGGTGCATCGGTTACCAACAATCTGTGGCTCAAGATCCTTTCACTTGTTCTTGCTTTTGTGATCTGGGTCGTTGTGGCACGTATAAACAATCCCGTCGGAACGGTTTCTTTCAACAATGTCCGTGTCATTCTTACAAATGCGGATGCCCTCGAATCCCAGGGCAAGGTCTATCAGATCCTTGACCACAGCGACACAGCAAGGGTCACCGTAAAAGCACCGGAATCGGTCATCCGTTCCATCACCGCATCGGATATCACTGCGGTCGCCAATCTTTCCGAGATACGGGACGACGGTTCGGTTCCCATTTCCTATTCCCTTGACAGGGCGGAGAGTATTGAAGGCGACCACGATCTGCTCCTTCTCCATGTAGAGGACAGAGCGAGCAAATATGTCAACATAACATACCGTACGGTCGGAGCGGTCGGAGAAGGCTGCGTTCTCGGCAAGGTATCCCTCGACAGGAACAGGCTCGAAGTTTCCGGACCCAAGTCCGATGTTGACAGGGTAGCCTACGCTCAGGTCACCATAGATCTCGACGATGCCATGAAGACCATCTCCGCGGACATGGAGATCACTCTCTATGATTCCAACGGTCTCAGGGTAGGCAGCGATCATATCTCCAAGCAGACCGATTATGTGACCACCACCGTCACGGTGCTCTCCACCAAGGTGGTTCCCGTATATGGAGCAGTAATGGGAGAACCCGCAGCGGGCTATATGTTTACCGGAGATATCTATATCGATCCCGAGGTCGTCACCATCGCAGGCGATACCAGTGTCCTCAATACCATACCGAGGATAGAGATCACCGATCCTCTGGATATAGAATCTGCAAAGGGCAATATAGAGGGAACCTTCCATCTGTCGGATTATCTGCCCGGAGGAGTGACCTTCGAAGATCCCGATTTCGATGATGAGGCCACCGTTACGGCATACATCGAGAGGATCGCGGAGAAGACCGTAAATGTTCCCGAAGGATCCATAGAACTCACCGATCTTCCCGAAGGATACGAGGCTAAGATCCTTGAAGGCGAGGAAGTCTCCGTGAAGATAAGCGGACTGTCCAATGAACTCAATGCCATCACTTCCGCTTCGATAAAAGGTACAGTCGAGGTGTATTCATATATCACAGCCGTTTACGGAAACGATTTTGCGGACGGAGACGTAATAAGCATCCCCGTGAGATTTGATCTCAGTGAACATGTAAAAGCCGAGCCCGTAATGGTGAAGGTTGTACTCCTCGCCGAGAATGAAGAGGAAGATGATGACTGATGCCTTTGAAGGCAGATACCTGAGATCTTTGATAGGAGAACGAAATGTCCAGAATGTTCGGAACTGACGGCGTCAGGGGCGTGGCAAACGAAGAACTCACCCCGGACCTTGCAATGAAACTTGGCCAGGCGGGTGCTTATGTGCTCACAAGGGAGCGTTCCCATAAGCCCACCATAATGGTCGGATGCGACACCAGGATATCCGGCGACATGCTTGCGAATGCACTCATGGCGGGAGCATGCAGCGTCGGTGCAAACTGTGTTTATGTCGGGATCATGCCGACCCCCGCTGTTGCATATCTTACACGTAAATACCGCATGGATGCGGGCGTTGTGATCTCCGCATCACATAACCCTGTTGAATTCAACGGCATCAAATTTTTTGACGGAAACGGATTCAAGCTCCCCGATGCTCTCGAAGACGAGATAGAGGACCAGATCCGCAGGAATATGGAGGACATTCAGTTCCCCATCGGACCCGGAGTCGGCAAGATCAAGATAAGGACCGATGCAAGGGAAGAGTATATCAATCACTCCGTAAGGAGCGTTCCCGTAGACCTCTCTGCCCTCAGGATCGTGGTCGACTGTGCTGAGGGTGCATCCTATTACACCTCCGTTGAGGCGTTAAAGAGCGCAGGAGCTACCGTCATCGCGATTCACGATCATCCCGACGGGACCAACATCAATGCGGGATGCGGATCCACTCACATGGATGAGTTAAGGGCGAGGGTCGTGTTTGAAAAAGCCGATGTGGGGCTTGCTTTTGACGGAGATGCCGACAGACTCCTTGCGGTGGACGAGAACGGAAATGTCGTGGACGGCGACCAGATAATGGCCATCGTCGGATGCGATATGAAGAAGAACGGAACCCTTAAGGGCGATACCATCGTCGCAACAGTCATGAGCAATCTCGGATTCTCTCTCTGCTGTGACAAAAACGGCATAAAGCTCGAAAGGACCGCAGTCGGAGACCGCTACGTACTCGAGAGGATGAAAGAGATCGGAGCTTCCCTCGGCGGCGAGCAGTCGGGACATATCATTTTCCTTGAGGAAAACACAACGGGTGACGGACTTCTCTCCGCACTCCACCTTTTGAAGGTTATGGTCGATTCGGGTAAGAAACTCTCCGAACTCGCCACGGTCATGGAGGTCCTTCCCCAGGCTCTCGTGGGCGCCAAGGTGGCAAATCATAAGAAAGACAGCTACATGGAGTATCCCGAGATCGCAGATGCGATCAGGGCTGTTGAGGAGAAATTTGCGGGTGAGGGAAGAGTACTCATAAGACCTTCCGGAACAGAGCCCCTTGTCAGGGTCATGATCGAAGGAAAGGATCCCACTGTCATCAAAGAAGAGGCTGAAAAACTGGCCGCTCTGATACAGGAAACTATGTTCTGACAGGCATCAGTAATCGTTGAAAAAAACGATCATATCTGATATCATGTATTTGCGTGAAAAGGCACGGGGGAAACGGATGATCAGTGTCTGATCCGCGCTTTTGTATATTGATTTTGAGAGGGTACGAGGATGGTATCACAGAAGGTATTGATTAAAAACCCCACAGGTCTCCATTTGAGACCTGCCGGGATTCTTTGCAAGGAAGCAATGCAATATAAATCACTGATCACTTTCAGATTCGGTGATGACAATACGGCAAATGCCAAGTCTGTTCTCAGCGTTCTTGGCGCATGCATCAAGTGCGGCGACGAGATCGAATTTGTCTGCGAAGGCGAAGACGAACAGAAAGCACTCGAGGCACTTGTTGCCGTAGTTGAAGGCGGACTCGGAGAGTAAGTAAAGGCAGTGCATTTTTACGGCGAAGCCGGCGGGCTTCGCCGTTTTTGTAAGAGCGGAGGAAGAGATGTCAGAATTGACTGTTATAGTTCCATGTAAGAATGAGGAGGAGGCAATACCTCTTTTTTATGATGAACTGATAGCAAATACATCATTCCTCGAAAAGCGCGGCATAGGGCTTAAGGTCCTGTTCATAGACGACGGTTCGGACGACGGAACTGTAGCTGCCGTAAGGGCTCTCCATGAGCGTGATGAGAGGGTGCACCTTATTTCCTTTTCAAGGAATTTCGGCAAGGAAGCTGCGATGTATGCGGGACTGTCCGCATCGGACTCCGATTACACCGTGATCATGGACGCCGATCTTCAGGATCCCCCCTCACTCCTTGAGGAGATGTTCGGCTATATCGATGAGGGATATGATTCGGTCGCTACCAGAAGGGTCACCAGAAAAGGTGAGCCCGTTATCAGGAGCTTCTTTGCAAGGCGTTTTTACAAGCTGATGAAGAAGATGTCCGACACCGAGATCATGGACGGAGCAAGGGATTACAGGCTCATGACCAGACAGTTCGTGGATGCCGTCCTTGCCATGACCGAATACAACCGCTTCACCAAGGGCATATTCGGATGGGTCGGCTTTGAGACCAAGTGGATCGATTATGAAAATGTCGACCGCAGCGCAGGCAAGACCAAGTGGAGCTTCTGGGGACTGGTCATCTATTCCCTCGAAGGCATCACCGCTTTTTCGACGAAGCCCCTTGTGCTGAGTTCACTCATCGGTATCTTTTTCTGTATAGTCGCTTTCCTGATGGTGATCTTCATCATCGTCAGAAGGCTTGTGTTCGGCGACCCCGTTGCAGGCTGGGCCAGCACCGTTACCATCATAGTATTTGTCAGCGGCGTTCAGTTCTTCTGCACCGGTATCCTCGGCCAGTATATCGCCAAGGCATATCTTGAAGTCAAAAAGCGCCCGCTCTATCTTAAGAACGAGAAAAACTGCTTCTGATAGGGAATTTTCAAATGTTTAAAACGGTTCTCCTTGTTCTGTTTTTGATAATGATCACTTTTTTTTCCGGAAGGACGATCTGTCTTCTGTCAGGCATGTTTTCCGGGAAGAGGGGTGATTTTTTCTCTTCTTTTACGGCAGGAAGTCTCTTCCTGATCTGTCTTTCTTTTGCAGCCCATTTCCTTACTCTTTTCCGTGACGGAATGCTCGCATCCGAGAAAAAACTCCTGGGCTTTACCTCAATCGGAGTTTTCACCGTATGCTATTTTGCCTTCGTGATCCTTAAGGTCATGAGCGGAAAGACCTCTAAGGAGAAAAAAGAAAAACAAAAACCCGCACGCAGCGCATTCGTATTTCTGACGATCGCGTCACTTTTGAGCATCGCCGTATCAGTCATGATTGCCGGGGGCTTCAGGCTTGATTCATACGGCGATGAGATCCTTGAGACCACGGTCTCCTTCATGAACGGTGAGAGGATGTTCTCACTGGACCCTCTGACGGGACTTCCCTACAGAGAGGGCGTTCCCATGAAGCATATGATGCTCTGCCTTCCCGGACTCTATGCGGTCCTGTCGGATGCTTTCTCGACAAGGCCTTCGCTGGTGGTACTTCATATCATGCCCTGTTTCTGGTTCGTCTCGGGGCTCTTTGCATTTATCTCCCTTTCGGGATCCGTTTTCAGAGATGATAAGGATGCCCTTATGAAGAGGTCCCTTCTTGTCATCGCCGCTGTCGCATTTGTATTTGCAACGGATACAGTCTTCTATGCACAGGGATATTCGGTCCTTTCGGCCATGTGGACGGGAAATGCCATCAGGTGCTGGGTGCTGAT
>CAMNEB010000066.1 GCA_946536155.1 uncultured Lachnospiraceae bacterium
CGCGAGGAAGGAAGCATTTTATACCGGCGGCAGGACCCGCCTGCCCACTTGAATGTGACAAGGGAAACGTCCCTGTATCGCGTTTTGTCAGTTTCTGGAGGGCTTGGACTTGGGAATGAACACCCTGCTTTCGGAGGTCTTCTTGGGACTTGCCTTCCTGGCCGCGTCCTGCGCTTCCCTGATGGCGATCAGCTGCGAGTCCACCGCTTTCCTGCGGTGCAGTCCTTCCTTCACATAATTACAACCGAGGGGCTGCAGTATATTGGCTCTCCTGTTGTCCATAAGCTCTGTTTCGAGTATATGGATGAGCCTTGCCTTGAGAGCATCATCCGTAACCGGGAAGACTATCTCGACTCTCTTGTCGAGATTTCTGGGCATCCAGTCCGCGCTTCCGCAGTAAACCTCGGGATTCTCGTCATTCTTGAACCAGAATATCCTCGCATGCTCGAGGAAATTTCCGGTTATGGATCTGACGGAGATGTTTTCGCTCACGCCCTTTATTCCGGTCTTGAGACAGCATATGCCCCTGACGATGAGTTCGATCTTGACGCCTGCTGCCGATGCCCTGTAGAGAGCCTCTATGATATCGGGATCGGAGAGGGAATTCATCTTGGCGACGATCCTGCCCTCCTTGCCGCTCATGGCGATCTGTCTTTCACGGTCTATCATGTATATGAATCTGTCCTTGAGCCAGAGGGGAGCAAGTATCAGCATGTTCCATGCCTTAGGCTCCGAGTAGCCGCTGAGCATATTGAAGACAGCAGTGGCGTCCTCGCCTATCTCCTCCCTGCAGGTAAGGAGTCCGACATCCGTATATATCCTTGCAGTGGCATCGTTGTAATTGCCGGTTCCCAGATGGACATATCTCCTGATGCCCTCGTCCTCATGCCTTACGACAAGGGTTATCTTGGAATGGGTCTTAAGTCCCACAAGTCCGTATATTACATGGCATCCCGCCTTCTCCAGCATCCTCGCCCAGACGATATTGTGCTCCTCGTCAAAACGGGCTTTGAGCTCTACAAGGACCGTTACCTGTTTTCCGTTCTCCGCAGCCTGAGCAAGAGCCGCGATGATGGGCGAATTGCCGCTGACTCTGTAGAGAGTCTGCTTTATCGCAAGTACATCGGGATCCTGTGCCGCTTTCCTGATGAAGTCAACGACCGGCTGGAACGACTGATAGGGATGGAAAAGAAGGACATCTCCTTTTCTGATCCTTGAAAAAATATCACAGCCTTCCGGAAGCTCCGGAACGGGTGCCGGGGTAAAGGGAGGGTTCTTCAGATGGTCGTAACCCTGTATCGAGCTGACCTTAAAGAGAGCGGTCAGGTCGAGAGGTCCGTCGATCGGGAAGACCTCGTGGTCTTCAAGGTCCAGCTGTTTTTTCAAGAAGCTTATGAGCTTTTTATCTGCCTTGTGCTCGATCTCGAGTCTCAGGGCCTCACCGCGCTGTCTTGCTTTTACGGATCTTTCTATCTCCTTTAACAGGTCCTCGGCATCATCCTCTTCTATGGTCATGTCTCCGTTCCTGGTGATCCTGTAGGGATGGGAACAGATGATGTCGTAATTTAAGAAAAGTGCTCTCATATTCCTCTCGATTATCTCTTCGAGAAGGATGAGTCTCTGTCTGCCTCCCGACGAAGGAAGGAGTATCACTCTGGGAAGGACCGAAGGAACCTGGACCGTGGCAAATTCCAGTTCTCCGCTTCCGCCTTTTTTCCTGACCATGGCGCCGATATTAAGGGACTTGTTCAGGATAAGAGGGAAGGGCCTTGATGAATCGACGGCCATGGGAGTAAGTACCGGATATACCATCGTCCTGAAATACTCATCCGCAAATCTGCATTCGGCAGCGGTCATGGATTCATGGCTCCTTACAAGCTCGAGGCCGTTCTCCTTCAGTTCGGGAAGGATCTCCGTCCTGAGAGCTTTGTACTGGTCATATACAAGAGTATGCAGGCTGTCGCTTATGAGTTTTAACTGCTCCGCGGGAGTAAGGCCTGCGATATCGGGCTTGTCGTACCCTGCCTGATCCATATCAAAAAGCGAGCCCACTCTTACCATGACAAACTCATCGAGATTGGATGAAACTATCGCAAGGAATTTAAGCCTCTCAAAAAGAGGGGTGCTCTTGTCCCTTGCCTCGGAGAGAATGCGTCTGTCAAATTCGATCCAGCTCAGTTCTCTGTTGGTATAATATTTCGGATCTCTGAAATCTATGTTTTTCTTTGCAGCCATATGACTCCTTATCTGCCGGGATTTCTCACCATTACGGGTCTTACGGAATATATCTCTTCAAAAAAGTCTGCAGCCTCCGGGAAGAATGCCTCCTCCAGGAGGAAGGTCTGCGCCGTGTCCACCTTAAGAAGGAGCTCGCCTTCCGATACCGATGCCTTCATCTCCTTAAGCTTTTGCTTGTGGCTTCTGTCAAGGCTGTTTGCGAGCCTCAGCATGGCGGTCAGCTTGGCAACCTTTATATAACCTTCTTTGCCGAGTGAAGACTCATATCCTTCAAAGCCCGAGTAGACAAATGCGGAATGATTGAATCTTACGACATTTGCGACGATCTCCCTCTCCCTGTGGGAAAGACCAATGATCTCCGTTGCCATGATGATGTCATAGGACCTTTCTCCGATATCCGTCATTGCAATGTATTTTCCGCAGTCATGAAGGATCGAAGCTATATCCAGATAGAGCTTGTCTCTCTTGCTCAGACCGCTTATCTTCTTCATCGCATCGAATATGGTGCCCGAGATCTGTCTCAGGGTATCGGCCCTCATCCTCGAGCCGTTGTATCTTCTGCTGATATTGAGGGCGCATGCCGTTATGTCTTTTTCAAAATCATGATCCGGCTTGATGATCCCGTTGTCCTCGGCGAATTCATATGCGATACCGTCCGAGAGCGTAACGCCGGGAGCGTAGATCATCTCGCTCTTTAAGATATTGCAGAGGCTCTTTACCAGAAGTCCCGAGATGCGCAGGAGCGGCACCTTCTCTTCGGGAACCCCGATCTTCCTTGCGGTCTCAAAAGTTCCCCTTGCCGAAAGATCCGCAAGGAGCTCTTCGAATTCCTTCCTGGAAAGACATCCGTTCTTGTTGCGGGATGCCCTGAGCATGATGCAGTTGCTGATATAGTCATCCATGACTATGAGATTTTTGACGGGACGGTTTAAGAAAAGCTTCTTGTAGGTAAGGAGCTGTGCATCGATGAGTTCTTCTTCGAGAAGTCTCATCCTGTAAGGATCTGCGCCCAGTCCCTCGACTCTCTCCCTTATCCTCAGAACGCCGAGACGCAGGTTCTGGGTGCTCACAAGGGAATCCTCGTCAAAGAGCGATATCTGTATGCTGCCTCCGCCGATATCGAGTATCGCGGCACTGTCCTGTATCGCGTTATAGAAAACATCTCCTGCGCCCGCTATGGATTTGTAATCCAGGAATCTCTGCTCGGAATTGGAAAGGGTATCAATGTGGATGCCCGTTCTTGTCTCTATCAGATCAAGGAGGATCTCGGAGTTTTCCGTCTCCCTGATCGCACTGGTACCGTACGCTCTGTAGCTTTCGACCTTGTAGGAACGCATGACGGATGCAAAATGCGACAGCACCCTGCAGAGCTCCTCCACCTTTTCTCCCGAGATCTTGCCCGTTGCGTATGTATCCGCACCGAGTGAAAGACCGGTGACAAGGCAGTCGATCTCCTTCATCTGCTTCCTGCCACCGTATTCGAAGATCTTCATGGTGAGCTCGAAACTTCCCACATCTATGGCTGCAAATGTATGTACCATATCAATAATTCCCCAACACTCTTAAATGTCTTGCTTCTTCACGGAGTCCGGTAAGTGCGCATCTGACGGAAGGATCCGAAAGATTGCCTACAAAATCGAGGAAAAATCTGTACTCCCAGGCTCTTCCCTCGATGGGACGCGATTCGATCTTGGAAATGTTAAGTCCGTTGTAAATAAAATTGCCAAGGCAGTGGTACAAAGATCCGCTCTCATGGGGCACCTCAAAGCATATGCTTATCTTGCCCGCATTTTTCATATAAACCTTCTGCCCTGTTACGATTATGAACCTGGTGGAATTGTTCTCCTCGGAATTGACTCCTCTTTCGAGAATATCAAGTCCGTAGATCTCCGCAGCAAGTGAGCTTGCTATGGCAGCCTGGGTGATGTCCTTCTCTGCTGAAACCTTGCTCGCGGCAAAGGCGTTGTTCGGCATGGATATCTGTTTCCAGTCATGCTTTTCGAGAAATCTTGCTGACTGCATAAGGGACTGGGGATGTGAAAAAACAGTCCTGATATCGGACTCCTTTGCCCCTTTTACTCCCATGAGGCAGTGCTCTATCTTGAGCACCTGTTCACCGATTATATAATTCTCATACTCCGCAAGAAGGTCATAGATCTCGCTTACGATCCCGGCCGTTGAGTTCTCTATCGGAAGCACCGCATAGTCTGCGCTCCCCTCGTCTATCGCACTCATTGCGGCGCGGAATGTGGGCACATGGATTGATGCCACATCGTCGCCGAAGTATTTCTTCATCGCGAGCTGTGAATATGCTCCCTCATCTCCCTGGAACACCACTCTGGGTGATCCTTCCCTGATATCGTCAACGGGTATGAAGGGGATGTTTATATGTCTTCCGCCCTCGGAAAGCTTCCTGTACTGAAGCTTCCGGCTCATGCTCATGAGAAAGGAGAACAGTTCCTTCACGCCGTCCTCATTAAGTCCGTCGGAGCACATGGAAGCCACTTTTGCAAGCTTCTCCCTCTCCCTGTCCTTATCAAGTACCGCCTTTCCGGATTCAAGCTTTGCACAGGCAACCTGCTCCGAAAGTTTCATTCTCTTTTCATACAGCCTTACTATCTCGCTGTCACATTCATCAAGCTGTTTTCTTATATCGCCAAGTTCCATTTTTTTCTCCGGATATATGATCAAAAATATTCAATCTATTTTACTCCGAAAATTCAGATTTTACAATGTCTGTGCCCCTTTAAGGCACTTGTAAAACAGCCCTTCCGAGTTTACAATCATATTAAACCGGTGAGGGGAAAAAATGGCAAAAGATACTAAAAAAGCAAACAGAAAAACCCTGGTCAAGGCACTGTTAGTGATAGTGCCTGTTTTTGCCGTTCTGACCATAATAACCATCTTCTTTTCCCGCGGTGAAAAAATACCGGATAATCCCGAGGGAACAACGGGAAACCTTGCGGGAAATCTCAATAACGGCGGCATCATCTGCGAATCGGACGGGCGCGTATTTTTTTCCAATCCGTATGACGGCGGCGCTCTTTATTCCATGAATTCCGACGAGACCGACTGCAGGAAGATCTCCACCGCGGTAGCATCCAGCATAAATGCGGCAGGAGGATATATTTATTATTTTCAGGCCGGAAGTTCCGGAGCCACCGGTCTCGGAGGCGTCAGAGTCCCGCTCTCCTACATCAGATCCCGCAGCGACGGAAGTAAGGGCTACAGCCTTACGAGAAGCGTTGTCGTAAGGGCGCAGCTGATAGGCAACACCCTCTATATGGAGGGCACCGCGGACAAAGAGCATGACGGTCCCTATCTTTTCTCCATGAACACGGACGGAAGCGGCGAGGAGGTTCTTGCCCTCATAGGCATCAATCCTTCATGCGCATCCGGCAATTCGATCTATTACAACAACATCGTCTCTGACCACAATCTGATGCGGTATGACACCATTTCCGGAGATTCGACTCTCATACTCGAAGGAGATGTATGGAATCCCGTGCTCTATGAAGGATATATCTATTACATGGTCCCCTCGGAAGGATATCAGCTAAGGCGTTACCTTCTCTCCGGAGATAAGGTTGAGATCCTCACAACCGACAGAGTCGAGAGCTTCAATGTCCACAACGGATATATCTATTATCAGACCATGGGGGACAATCCCTCGATACGCTTTATGCGCACGGACGGAAGCAGCATGACGGTGCTCGCACGCGGCAATTACAATTCCATCTCGATGACGAGTGAATATGTCTATTTCAAGGATTTCTGGAACCAGACATCCCTTTATCACACGGCCTACGGTTCGGATTCTTATGAACCCGTTAATTCCGCTCTTCAGGCCGCTCTCGAGGTCCTCATGGACAAAAAATAAGAGGAATGATCTCTCATTCCTCTATATGCTCTATTCCCATTGAAAGTATCGTAAGTATATGATCGTCCGCTAAGGAGTAATAGATCGTCTTTCCGGAGCGCCTGGTCTTTACAAGATCCTGCTGTTTGAGTCCTTTTAACTGATGGGATATGGCGGACTGTGTCATGGAAAGCGCATCGGCTATATCCTGCACGCAGAGCTCGCTCTGCCACAGTGCTATCAGGATCTTGAGTCTCGTATTATCCCCGAAGACCTTGAAAAAATCAGCCAGAGAATCAAGCTCCTCGTCGGGAGGGGTCGCATCATATATTTTTTTCAGGATATCTTCATTCATCAAAAACCTCAGTAAAGAAAAATATTACTGCCGGGCTCCTTTTCGATTATACCACGTGAGACGATAAGTTGACCATCACTCATTATGTATATGACATCAGCGTCATACTCCCCGGCAAGCGCCATTCCCTCTTCGGGTCCCATCACAAACAGTGCCGTCGAGAGAGCATCCGATAAAAATCCGCTCCCTGCGAGCACAGTAACTGATACCGGGCAGACCTTTCCCGATGTGTATTCCGTGATCCAGGCGGGATACCCGGTCGAAGGATCGAGTATATGATGGTATCTGACGCCTGATTCTACGGCATATCTTTCATAGCTTCCGGAGGTTGATATAAAGACAGTCTTCGTGGTTTCTATCGCAGCATAGCTGTCTCCGAAAGCACCTGCCCCGTCGCACCGACCTTCAAAGGGATCCCTTATCCCCACTCTGAAAGGGGAACCGTCATATTTTGAGCCGTATAAAAGTATGCTCCCTCCCGCACTTATAACAGCGCCTGTTGCATCTTCCTCTTCAAGGAGCAAAAGCGCTTCATCAAGATAGATCCCTTTTCCGACGGCTCCGAGATCTGTGATGCTCTTATCTTCAAGCGCTTCAGAGATCTCCTCCGCAGAGGGGACCGTAAACTCACTGTCTCCGTTTGCCGCAGCATCTATATTCCACAGATCGGACAATGCACCTATCCTCACATCGAAAGCGCCTCCCGACTTTATCCGAATCTCTTCGCAGTCAGATAAGACGCGCCCCAAGTCAAATTCTCTGCCGCAAAAGCTTCCCGAAAGTCTCCCCTCATCTCCGCTGTTTACGGCATACAAAAGGGAATCCTCAGAAAATCTCGAGAGGATCTTCGTATCAAGCTCTTCTCCGGCTTCGATAAGATCTGATACCGTACCCTCTCCTCCGTACACAGTTATCCCAAAGACAGTATCCATCAGGATCGCATTTGCACTGTATGCCTCATTCCGGGCGCAGGAGCAAAGCAGAAGCGCTGCAAGTGATATGCATATTGTTTTCAAAAATCTCTTCATGTGCTTTAAATATCGACAACCGGCCTGACCGGTAATAAAATACCGTTATGCGTATAAAGTCTCAAAAATCTGCTGAGTTTATCCTTACGGCCGTCCTTATCCTCACGGCCGTGATCTCCCTTGCCCTTATCCTCATACCGGGTAAAGAAAAAGCAAAGAGCGTCACGGTCATCTCGGGAGGTCAGACTGTAAAGACCATAGATATGACAGGCCTTTCCGGAGAAATGATCCTGACGGTTTTTCCGGGAACTGCGGACCGCCCTCCGAGAGTTTCCGAAGGGGTCGCCCTGACAGATGAACCTCACAACACGATAAGGATCGCAGAAGCCGGAGTCTGTATCATCGATTCGGACTGCAGGGGAAGGATATGCATATCACAGGGTGTCGTCAGTACTCCCGGTGTTCCTCTGGTCTGTCTCCCCAACAGGCTCATAGTCGTAATAAACGGAGAAAAGGAGGGATCTGTCGATGCCCAGACATATTGAGAACAGGACAAAAAAGACAGTCATCCTCGGCCTTATGAGTGCACTCTCTCTTGCGGTCTATGCGATCGAGAGCCTCATACCTCCGCTCCTGCCGGTGCCCGGCATAAAGCCCGGTCTTTCCAACATCATAACACTTTACTGTCTCAGGGTTTTCGGCAAAAAAGAAGCAGGTGCGGTCCTGCTTGTTAGGATACTTATATCATTTTTTCTGTTCGGGAATGCTACATCCCTCATCTATTCGCTCATAGGAGGCGCAGCGGCACTTGGTATCGAGATACTGTGCGATCTTCTGTTAAAAGGCAGAAAGCTTTGCATTACGGGTGCCTTCGGAGGACTGTTCCACAATGCGGGACAGCTCGTCACGGCATCTCTCATCATGGGATCGGGAGCTGTATTTTTCTACGCTCCGCACCTTGCACTCTCCGGTATCCTTACAGGGTGCTTTACCGGACTATGCGCCCATTACATGCTCAGGATCAAGATCCCCGAGAACCCCTGATCAGGTCTCGGAGATCTTCTCTTCAAGGTCCATGAGAAGCTGCATCACGGTACGGTTAAGGACCGGATGTCTGTAACCGGGATCTATCTCCGACAGAGGCTTTAATACAAAATATCTGTTCTGCATATCGATATGGGGTATCTGCAGATCACTGTCTCCGTAGGTCAGATCGTCGTAAAAAACTATGTCTATATCGAGAGTCCTTGGACCCCAGTGGATCTTGCGCTCTCTTCCGTGTCTCTGCTCTATTCCCTGGGTAAAAGTAAGAAGATCCTTGGGGGAAAGGAGCGTCGAGACCTCCACCGCGCAGTTTAAGAAATTATCCTGTTCCTTGTATCCGTAGGGCTTGGTCTCCGTCACCGCAGAAACCTTCACGACATTCGTTGCGGGCTCTTCATCGAGCTCTTCAATGGCTTTCCTCAGATGCTCCGCTTTATCGCCCATATTGGATCCGAGGCTTAAGAAAACTCTGTGCCTGTTCATGCTCCTTACGACAGATACATAGTCCAATGGAAGTCCTATGGGAGCCTGAGGCTTTTTGACCTCCACCGTAACGCCGGACAAAAGGCGGTACTTCATGAGCAGGCTTCTTCCAAGCTCCTCTGCAACGGTCTCTATCAGCTTGTAGGTATTATCCCTTACGAAAGCATCGATGAATCTGCACATCTCACCGTAATCGGTGGTGAGTGCAAGATCGTCCAGCACGGCAGCGGGCGTAGTGTCCTGATATGCATCGACACTTATGAAGAACTCCTGACCGTTCTCGGTCTCTTCATCAAACACCCCGTGGTGTGCGAATACTTTCAGATCCTTTATTCTGATGATGGAATAATCTTCCTTACTCCGCTGTTCCATACATAATACCTTCCGTCATTCGAATGGCATCCAGATTGTCTTTTACATTGTGGACTCTGACAAACCTTGCTCCCGCCTGGGCCGAGAGCACAGATATGGCCGTTGTTGCCGCATCGGCTTCGATGGGTTTGATGTTGAGAGTCTTGAAGATGACAGATTTACGGCTGGCTCCTATGAGGCAGGGATAGCCCATGCTGCAGAAATCTTTGAGATGCCTGAGTATCTCCATGTTCTGTTCATAAGTCTTTCCGAAGCCTATTCCGGGATCGATGATGATCCTGTCTTTACGGACGCCTGCCGCAAGAGCTATCCTGACCGATTCGCCAAGTTCTCTTGCCACATCCCTTATAAGGTCGCCGTAATAGGTATCGTCGCTGTTATGTGTCAGTACGCACATGGCACCGCTGTCAGATACGACCTGCGCCATCATGGGATCCTGTCTGAAGCCCCAGATATCATTTACGATATCGGCACCTGCTTCAAGCGCTTTTCTGGCAACCTGGGATTTATATGTATCCACCGAAATGGGGATATTGAAATACTTCTTGAGTTCTCTTATGGTGGGGACCACTCTCGATATCTCTTCGGCCGCATCAACCGGCACATATCCCGGTCTTGTGGACTCGCCTCCGACATCGATTATATCAACCCCCTCCGAGACCATCTTCTCGGCATGGCGGAGCGCAGCCTGCAGGCTCTCGTATCTCCCGCCGTCCGAAAAAGAATCCGGAGTCACGTTGAGTATTCCCATTATATAAGTTCTCTTGCTGTCACCGAAATTGGAAATATCCATCGTATCAGTCTCCGGACCTCATGAGATTTAAGAATCTGTCCTGAAGAGACGGATCTTCTTCAAAAACGCCTCTTGATGCGATAGTAACGGTCTTGGATCCCGGCTTTTTGACTCCTCTCATGGTCATGCAGGTATGCTCAGCCTCGAGCATCACCAGCACTCCTTTGGGAGAGATGGCACCCATCAGCGCATCCGCGATCTGAGCGGTCATGTTTTCCTGGATCTGAAGGCGCCTTGCGTAGATCTCAACGCATCTTGCGAGTTTGCTTATGCCCACGACTCTGCCGTCCGGAATATAGGCGATATGCGCCTTTCCGAAAAACGGAAGCATATGATGCTCGCACATCGAATAGAAGCTTATATCCTTTTCAATGACAGGTTCGTTCTTTGATACGGTGAAGAATGTGCTCAGAACATCCTCCGGCTTTTGCGAATAGCCCGCCATTATCTCCTCATACATGCGGCCTATCCTGTCCGGTGTGTTCACAAGTCCCTCTCTGGAAGGATCTTCTCCGATCGCTTCAATTATCAGCCTTGCGGCTTCCCGTATTTTTTCCTGATCGATCATTTTCTACAGATTAGTGGAAAGAAACGTCATCAATATCGTCCATATCTCCTGCGCCGATATCCAGCATATTGACGGTACGTCTCTTGATCCTTGCCTCCTCGGAAGTCTTGAGAAGGTAATTCTTTATCTCCTCAGATTTTTTTATATGATTCAGAACAAGCTCTTTGTCGGTGGTATCGCCTGTATAGCAGGTGATGGTGCCGAGACCGAAGATCCTCTCTCCGAGGGTCCTGGTGAGCTTGACGTCAACGATCTTATACATATAGCAGTCATCCTGGACTATCTTGAAAAAACCTTTTTTGATATTGAGCATATCATCCTTCAGACGATATACGGTAAAGGTCCAGGGAAGTCCGAAAAATACCCAGCGTTTTCTCTCAACGTATTCATAGCCTTCAGTCTGCATGATCATCCCTCCTTTTTTGGGTTTTCAACACTCGTACATTTTAGCAGATATACGTCCTGTTTTCCATTTTTTT
>CAMNEB010000067.1 GCA_946536155.1 uncultured Lachnospiraceae bacterium
CATATACATAGATCCTCTGCATTACGTCCCTCTTCTGGTCTCCTCTCCAGTATGCTGCCGAGGCGCTTCTTACCTTGAAGGCAACGCCCATGAGCTCTCTGGAGTTCTCTACATGAGGTCCGCGGCACAGATCCACATAATCATCACCGGTATAATAAACCGTGAGTTTCTCATCTTCGGGAAGATCGTTTATGATCTCGGTCTTGAATTTCTGATCCCTGAACATATCAAGAGCATCGGTCTTGGAGATCTCTTCTCTTCTCCAGTCTTCCTTTCTCTTGATGATCTCGTTCATTTTCTGCTCGATAACATCATAGTCTTCTTCCGTGACCGCACGGGGAAGGACGAAATCGTAATAACAGCCGTCGGAGATCTGAGGTCCTATTGCATACTGCACATTCTCTTTTCCGAAGATCTCGATGACTGCTTTAGCCAGAACGTGGGCTATTGAGTGACGGTAAAGACTTAAAAACATTTCCTGATCCATAATACTTTTTTCTCCTTTCATGCGTCCTGCTACCGGCAGGAATTCGCTTTAAAACTACAAAAAAGACAAGCAAAAAATGCTTGTCTTTATATTTTATAACTATGGAGTTTCTTTAGCAACCTTAAAAACTACCGCTCCGCCGTTTGCTTCTGCTTTTTATGTGTCTTCCTGCCCATATTCCTGAACTGTCTGAGCATGAAGACTGCAAAGAGCACTGCAACCACAGCTATTGCCGCATATCCCATATGCTTGAGTTTTTCGCTGGGGCTCTGGGTAATGGCATAGGTGATCCCAAAGCCGTCAGGTACGATCTCGGAATAACTTCCGCTGCGTACATACGGCACCTCTGTCCACTTATCACCGTCAAGCTTCCAGAGCTTGTATTCATCATACGGCGAATACAGTCTGAGCCTGCATTCCGACGGTTCCGGAACAGTGTCTCCGACGAAATCGACCCTTACCATTGTAACATCGGTATACGCGCTTCCGTCATCGGTTTCAAAATCTCCGCTTATGGGAAATGCCCCCAGTATATCCGATGACAGAAATTCACCCTGGAGAAGGGCAAGCGGCTTCCCGGTGCCTTCATATTCCGCTCCGGATCTGAGCACTGCGATGTGAGACTGATATTCCGCCTCTATCATCATGTTGCCGCATACCTTTTCTCCGGTCATATCGGGCCATACACCGTATTTTCCGTCGGCTGCGGGCAATTCCGGGAATTCAAGGTCTCCAATGTCATCTCCGTAAGAAGCATGTATCTCCTTCAGAACGGTTCCGTCCGAAACAAAGACAACCTTCAGATCACGGAATGCTTCAGGAACATTATCCATTCCCATCAGAGTATCATAATCCACACATTCGGCAATATCGTCATAGCTGATGTCATCGATCCCGTAATAGTCATCCGACACATAGTAATTGGATCTGAAATCACGGGCCGCTATACACTCTGTCCCGTCTTCCCTGAGAACCTGTCCGGCTATCGCACCGCAGTTTCCGTCCGCATCGGCAAACACCGGCATGGATATACATGATTTCGCCGACTCTGCATATCCGGCTATTCCGCCCATCGTTTCACCGCCCGAAAGAGTGCATAATGCATATGAAGCTATGATGCTCCCTTCGGAATGTCCTGTCACTCCGCCCAGTTCATCGCCGTTTTCCGTGTACACGGCGCCATAACCCCTGCAGGAGCGAATACTTCCCTGATCGATCCTTCCGGCTATACCTCCTCCGCAATCAGTTCTCATATTTACAAGGCCGTTATTTTCCGAATCGAATATGATGCTGGAAACCGCATATCCCTCTCCGTGTTTGAGCTTGAAGGATATCATTACATTGTTCTCCAGGTTCTCGGTATCTGCGGCCAGACATCCCGCAACTCCTCCGACATTTATATCTCCGCATACCGATCCGTAATTGGTACAGGAGATCGTCCTGCTGTCAGTCATATCCGGATCATCCATTTCTGAAATATCCGAGAACAGATAATCCATACCCTCCTCCTCAACTCCGTTGAGAAGATCGTTCACCAGATCATATGTACGTCCGATACTGTCACCGATCGCTTCAAGATCATTTGACAAAACAGAGGAATAGGATCCGGCAACATCGATCAGTTTATCCCCGGCAATCCTTATGCTGTCCAGATCATCACTTAAGAGCTCAGCATTCTCATCCAGTCTTTCGAGCCCTGAATTCCATTTGTCTATCTTCCCGTTTACCGAGCTGTTGAATTCGGAACGAGCCTCCGCTCTGTCTCTTTCTATCTTTTCCTCCGCTTCCTCCGCTACAGAATCCGCTTCGTCCAGAGCTTTTTCCCCGATATCCTTTCCGGCATCGGGATTCTCAAGAAGATCCATCAGTTCTTCGTACGCGCCCGGAAGGTCGGAGACTTCTGCATCTATCCGGTCATGGATATATGAGTAATCAGCCCTGACCGAATCTGCTGCCGCTCTCCCCGCATCCTCCGCTCTTTTTTCTATTATTCCGGCCCAGTCCCGGTCTCCCGGGATACTGTAATCGCTTGCATGACCCGTCATGGAATCGGCGTCATCCAGAGCTTTTCCGGACGCGGCCTGAAGATTTCTGACGGCATCCTCTATCTCAGGACCCGCTCCGGACATTTCATCCGCCATTTTTACGGACAGGTAGTGGATACTTGCGATCGAATCGGAAACGGATTTTGTTCTGTCAATTTCAATGTACGGCTCCTGCTGGCCCACTATACCGCCCACATCTTTTTTTCCGTACACTTTTCCGGTATTTGTACAGGAGAAAATAATACCTGTCTGCCTTCCGCATATTCCTCCGGAATTATAACCGACTCTTTCGTAACCGACAGTCGCGTCATTTCTGCAGCTGATCACAAGTCCTGCCGAGAACCCTGCTATACCGCCGATATCCACTCCGGACTGATAAGATGTAAGGCTTGTTTCATCAGTTATCTCAGTTATTATATCGATCTGCTTCTCATCATTTCCGGAAACCCACGCAGGAGAAGAATTGATACTTCCGTGATTAACGCAGTCACGAACTGTTCCGTAGTTTCGTCCGGTTATACCTCCGATATAGTAATACCCCGAAACGGATACCAGGTTTTCACAATCCGAGATCAGTCCCGTTCCGGTATTGATTCCCGAAACACCTCCGATAACAGTGTCCCCCGACAGCTTTCCGGAAATGCTGCAACCGCTTATGATCCCGCTGTTTATTCCGGCGATCCCTCCCGTAACATATCCATCCGGGGCGGATACATCCACTTCGATATCAAGATCTCTTACAACCGCGCTTTCGGCAACATACCTGAAAAATCCGGTCACATACCCGGTGCCGCTGTATTCATATCCCGTTATCTTATATCCGTTTCCGTCAAAAAAACCGGAAAAGATCGGTATGGATGTAAAATCCGAATCGGAAAGCGATATGTCATTGCAAAGAACCACGTATTTATCACGTGACCAGTTCTCGTAATGACAGTTTTCGGACAGTCTGACAAAATCTCTTGCATTGTATATGCTTACCTTCTCGTAGCCCTTAAGCAGCAGATCCTCTTCCGAAATATCCGCCACCCGGGATCCGGCTCCCGCAGCGCTTCCCTCATCATCCGAGGCATTTTCTTCCGCGGACACCGTAAACGGCATATTACCGGCCGGCAGCGGCGTGAATCCTTCCAAAACCGAAACCGTAAGCAATGCCGTCGTCATAAGACCGGTTGTGATCTTTTTCAATATATCAGTCCTCATTTTCACTCACCTCCCCGGAGATAAGATGATGCGCATCCGTTTCTGGATCTGCACCGGGATCGATCTGCTGTAAGCTGCCCATTGTAACCACCGCAGCAACTTCACCCCTGACAAGCGCATGCATTTCTCCTACCACGGTTCCGTTTATCTGCCCTCTCACAAAGCCGTCCACCCGGACCGTTCCGAAGCCTCTGTCGAGCTTGATGGGAACAGATACCTCAAAGGAGGTTCTCTCGATTATCTTCTCACCGACCATCAATATCTGGGGCAGCACGAACATAACCAGTATTATGGAGATGGTGGTTCCTCTCCCGAGGCACTGCCCTATACCGCAGATGGTGGCATCTGACGAAAGCCTTCCGATCGCAACTCCCGAAAGCACCATCATAGAGCCGGATGTTATTATGGTGGGAAATGCAAAATTAAGTGTCTCCACCACAGCCTGCTTCTTGTCCATTATCTTTCTGAGTTCCGTATATCTGCCTGATATGACTATGGCATAATCGATATTAGCTCCCATCTGTATGGAGCTGACTATCAGATATCCCATGAAGAACAGATAGGTATGCTGAAGAGTCGGGAAAGAGAAATTGATCCATATCGCTCCCTGTATCACGATGATCAGAAGAACCGGCATTCCCGCAGACAGGAAGGTAAACAGCAGAACGGCGAGCACGGCCAGTATCGAAACTATACTTACCACTTTGTTGTCGCGTGAGAAAGTCTTCATAAGATCGTACTGGCTTGTAGGCTCACCGACTACGGTTATATTGTCGCTTCCGTCATAATACTCACCGGCTATCTCATGCATCTCGTCCAGAAAGGCGAAGGTCTCATCCCCTTCCTCCGGAAGATTCAGATAAACAAGGATCCTGCTGTAATCCTCTCCCTGCAGCTGGTCCTTTGCCATCTGCATACGGGCATTGGCATCCTTCAGAGTGTCGGTCAGATCTTCATCCAAAGTCACGTATCCTTCCTCAACTTCATCATACAAGAACATTACGATATCAAGGAGAGGTATCCTGTATCCCGAAAAACCGTTTATGATCTTGGCATAGTTCTCATCATTAATGGCATATGCCATATACAAAAGTTCAGAAACTTCGTAATCCACATTGAAGAGCTCTGAAAATTCTCTTGCACTCAATGCATCGGTAAGCATATATCCATCCATGGCCTCGGTATTTGCAAGGCCCTGGCATCTGTCCACTTCATCCCTTTCCTCAAGCCTCTTCATAAGCTGGGATTCTTTTTCATAGCTTCCGGCGGGAACAACAAGTGCGACAAAATTTGAATCTCCGAATGCGGATCTTATCATTTCGTCGGCTATCTGGGTTTCATTCTTCACCGGTGTCTCAATCTTGGAATAGCCGTATACATACGGACATTTTCCTGACAGGATAAATGCTGCGATAACGAGGGCCACAAATGCCGGGGGGATGATAAATCTTGTGAAATAATCAAATCTGCCCACAAAGGATATTTCCGGTATAAAGCTTTTATGCCTGGTCTTATCCATTGCTTTGCCGAACACCATGATCAGCCCCGGCATGAACAGGAATACGGACAGGAGGGAGAAGAATATTGCCTTGATCAGACAGATTGCCATATCCTTGCCTATTCCGTACTGCATGAACATCATTGCTATAAGTCCGCCCACAGTGGTAAGCGAGCTTGAACAGATCTCCGGAATGGATTTGGAAAGCGCTACTATATCCGCTTCTCTTATATCCAGACTCTGATGCTCTTCCTTGTACCTGTTACAGAATATTATGGCGTAGTCCACAGACAGGGCCAGCTGAAGCACGATCGTGACCGAATCGGATACAAAAGATATCGTTCCCAGAAAAAAATTGGTTCCGGCCGCAAGAACGGCAGAAGCCCCGAATGTAAGAAGAAGCACGGGCACCTCGGCATAGGTAGAAGAGGTAAAAATAAGCACCGAAAGCACGACCACTACTACCAGTGCGGAAACCACCTTCATCTCCTGATCTATTATCTCCGCTGCCTGATCACCCATGGAAGTGCTGACATAAATGTCATAACCCTCGAGAGACTGTTTGATCTCTTCAAGCCCTTTCAGGCACCTTTCATCATCCTCAGGATAAACAAATGTGATCTCATACAGTGCGGAAAAATCATTGTAGTGATCCGATCCGTCACCAAATGAGACCATGGTGACGTCCTCACGGCTTTCTATCTCATCACATATATGATCTGCCTCCTCATACGTGATATTCGCCACCATGAGCTTCGCGCTGCCGTATGTGATAAACTGTTCATCCATCAGGCTTAGTCCCCGGCTCGTCTCCGATGTATCCGGAAGATATGCCGCCAGATCGTTTTCTACCTTCACCCACTTGGAAGAAATGGCGCAGAATATCAGAGCAATGCCTATAAGAAGGAAAAACAGGTTCCTTCTGTCCACTATGAACGTCGCCACCTTGAGCATTGCTGAGTTATTATCTTTGTTTACTTTGGTTTTCTGATCTTTTTCCATGGTAATAATTCCTTTTTATTGCACATAAAAACCGCAGACACGGGGGGTCTGCGGTTCATATATATTACAGATCGAGATCTCCTTTTCAGATTACTTGATTTTACGCGCCTGCGATCAATTTTTCAACCTCTTCTGCGGGAAGAGGTCTGCCCCAGATAAAGCCCTGAATATAATCGCAGCCGATTTGTTTCAGCACATCAAGCTGGTCCGGGGACTCAACTCCTTCGGAGATGACCTTCAGCTTCATGATATGTCCTATGGAGATGATGGATGCGACATACTGTTTGGAGGATTCGCTGGAGTTCATATCGTCTATGAACGACTTATCTATCTTGAGCAGATCGGCGGGAAGCTTGTTAAGATAGCTGAGTGAGGAATATCCGGTTCCGAAATCGTCTATCGCCACCTTAATTCCCATCCTTTTGATCTCCTCTATGCAGGCAAACGCTGCCTTGGAATCGATCATAATGGACTCCGTGATCTCAATCTCAAGATTCTCCGGAGCCATTCCGTTGCTGTTCATGATATCCCTTATCTCTTCCAGGAAATTCTTCTTCATGAGATGCTTGACCGAGATATTAACACTCAACGTGATATCGCTGCCTGTTCCCTTGAGAAGATTCCCCAGAAATGTCGCAGACTTCCTGAACACTCTGATGTCTACCTGATCGATCAGACCGACCTTCTCGGCCACCGGTATAAAAACTGCCGGCGGGATCATCTGTCCGTCGGTATCCCTCAGCCTTGCAAGAGCTTCAAAACCTCTGAGCTTGTGCTCAATATCATACTGGGGCTGAAGATTAAATTCTATTCCGTCATTATCAAGAGCGTAACGGAGCTTTCTCTCGATCTCCAGTTCATGCTCCTGATTCATCATTTCAGGATTATACTTGACAATACCGTTTGATATATTACCATGTTTTACGGCATGCATGGCAGCATCCGCGCAATTGAAAAGTGTATCGCTGCTGTCATCGTCAAAAGGATATTCCGCATATCCGAAGCTGGCGGTGAGGTAATAATCGAAATCATCCACAGTCAGCACCTTTTCAAGTTCTTCCTTGTATTTGGAAATAGTCTTGAGGAGCTCTGCTTCGTTCAGATATCCGAGGATGATAAGAGCATATTCATCCCCTCCGAGTCTTGCCACCAGATCCTCGGTTCCCGTTTTGCCGGATTCGGACAATTCCTTCCACCTCTGTCCCACTTCGATAAGTACCTTGTCCCCCACCTTATTGCCATATGTGTCGTTGATGCTCTTGAAATTGTTCAGATCTATCGAAACAACGGCAAATTTTGTCCTGCGCCTTACAAATTCCCTGATGAGCTCGCTGAACGCAAACCTGTTCGGAAGCCCCGTAAGAGCATCGACAACTGCCTGAGTCTGGACTCTTTCCTGGAATTTACGGGTCCTGCGGTTATTGACGTATATGATGATCAGGGCAATGATCGTCATCAGATTCGCAAAAATGCCGGGGATACTCGCTACGAAATGCCTGACAAAAATATTGACGAACATCATCGGCAGCTGAAATGCGATGAGGGCGAGCGCTGTTATGAAACCGGTCTTTTTGTAAAGAACGGTAAGGATCAGAAGGCAGATATTGCCGAGAGAAGAAAAAACACCGGTAAAAACAGAGAGAGGGAGGGTCACCCCCATAAGTTCTATCATCTCCTGACTCCGCGCACACCTTGAGAGCGTCAGCGTAGAGACGCAATACAGGAGCACGAGCAGCACATATGCGCTCTTGGGAACCTCCTCAATCTTCAGGAATTTTCTTAAATCGGTCTTTCCCTGCTTCTTATCGCCACCGGAATCATAATACCTCTTCATATAAACTCCTTTTGCCACAGACAGCCGGAATATCAGAGTTTCATTTCCATTGTTGTCTTAAGAGGCGAAAAACCCAGTTCATCGTAAAAGCTTCTTGCACCGGGATTGATCTCCCACACATTCAGTGTTATGCGGTCATAGCCGCATTCCGAAGCATATTCTTTTACATGCTCGCAAAGGGCACGCCCTATGTTTTTTCCTCTGCATTTTTCATCCACACAGAGATCGTCTATATAGAGCATTTTATCGGGATACATGGAAGCATTCCCGGGAAACGTCCTGTCAAAGCAGAACACATAACCGCAGACCGCTCCTTCATCCTCGCAGACGAAAATGACCGCTTCGTCCTTTTCAATGATCTGCTCAAGCTCTTCCCCGGAATATTTCTTTTGTCCTTTCATAAAAAGGTCCGGTCTCCCGCAGGCATGCACATCGTGAACCTGATAAAGGATCCTCTCCAGTTCCGGTATATCTTCCTTTGCCGCTTGTCTAATGATCATTTTCCGTACTTCTTCATTTCCTTTATAAAGATCTTCGCGATATCGGTAAGCTTTGCATCGCTCCTCTTTATATATCCGATACGCATCTTCTCATCACTTTCAAGTCTGACGGCGGCATATCCCGTTCCGTTCAGCTTCTTGCATATGACGCCGCTGCAGAGAGTATAGGCGTTCAGCAGTGTCATCATATTGAGCGCCGTTGCGCGGTCATTGACATGGATCAGTTTCTTATAAGGGTATGTGCTGAGCACTTCTTCCGCGTAGTAGAATGAATTCTTCTCACCCTGGTCAAAAGACAGGCACGGATAATCGTCAAGCTCCTTAAAGGAGATCTCCTTCTTTTTGGCAAGCGGATGATTTGCACTCAGATAAACATATGTATCGCATGAGAACAGTTCCGTGAACACAAGGCTGTTTTCCTTGAGATCGTTCAGCAGGATTTTTTCGTTAAAATCATTCAGGTAAAGGATCCCAAGTTCGCTGCGGTTGTTCTTTACATTGGATATGATCTCATGGGTCCTTGTCTCATAGATCGCGAAATCATATTCATCTATTCCCGCCTTAAGTACGGCATTGGAGAAAGCCTCAACCGCAAATGTATAATGCTGGGCGGAGACGTAGAACTCCTTGCCTTGTTCGGCACGTCCGTGATAGTGGTCCTCCATCAGAGAATACTGGTCGAGGATCTGACGGACATATCCGAGAAATTCACTTCCTTCCGTAGTCAGCTCTATGCCTCTGTTGCTTCTCTGAAAGATCGTAATACCGAGTTCATCCTCAAGATCTTTGATAGTGGCTGACAGGCTGGGCTGTGACATGAAAAGACTCTTTGCAGCCTCGTTCATCGAACCGCGCTCGGCAATCTCTATCACATATTTCATTTGCTGAAGTGTCATATGATCTCCCTCATTATTTCTTATATCGGATATTTTAAAGGAAATCTTTCGAACCGAAAAGTGAATTTATTCTAAAATGATCCTCTTTCCCCTTCCCGCCGGTTCATTACGTAAAATCCCCGTCCGGCAGATCAAATGACTGATGCATTTATCTGCATGACGGGGACTTGCGTATGCTCCCGGCCCGCTACTGCCGGAGCGAACTTAAAACAGGCCACTTAAAGGAGGATTAGCCCATAACGACCTCAACTTTGACACTCTTCTTTGAAGGATCGAAAGGAATGACTGTGCCTTCAACCTTCTCACCGTCAACGATGAGTTCCTTAACACCCTTCTGGACACCGTTCTGTCTGACGCTTATGTCATACTCTACGCCCCTGTAGATCCTCTTTACATTGAAATCACCGAAATCGGCGGGTACGCAGGGATCTACTGAAAGTCCTTTGAGAGTGGGATAAACTCCGAGTATGTACTGGGAGATATTTACGAAGGTCCATGCAGCGGTACCTGTGAGCCAGCTGTTCTTGCCTTCGCCGTGGAACTTGGCATCCGCACCTGCTACCATCTGACAGTAGATATAAGGCTCGGTCCTGTGGATCTCGCTGATCTCCTCGGTGTATGCGGGGCAGGTCTTCTTGTAAACTTCAAATGCTCTGTCGCCTCTTCCGATAACGGTCTCGGCGATGGAAACCCAGGGATTGTTGTGGCAGAAGATTCCTGCATTCTCCTTGTATCCGGGCGGATATGAGGAAACCTCACCAAGTTCTTCGTGATAAACGGTATATGCGGGCTGAAGTATCATAATGCCGTACTTGGTATCAAGATGCTTCTTGACGGAATCAAGAGCCTGTTTGGCCTGGCCGGATTCAACACCGACACCTGCAAGTACGCAGAAGCCCTGAGGCTCGATGAAGATCTTGCCCTCTTCGCACTCCTTGCTTCCTACCTTGTTGCCGTAAGAATCATATGCTCTTACGAACCACTCTCCGTCCCATCCAGCATTAGAATCCAGAAGGAGCTCATTCATCTCGGCAACGGATGCCCTGACCTTTGCAGCCTCATCGGTAAGTCCCTTAAGGTCACAGATATCGGCATATTCATTGCCGTACTTTACGAACATTCCGCCGATGAAGATCGATTCGGCAACGGGTCCTTCGCTGGGGCCGAAGGTCTGGAATGATTCTCCGGGCTGAACCGAATGGCAGTTGAGGTTCAGGCAGTCATTCCAGTCTGCTCTTCCGATAAGAGGAAGTCTGTGAGGTCCTCTGTGTGTATCGACATAATTGAAGGATCTGCGGAGATGCTCCATAAGAGTCTCTGCAACGGACATATCATTGTCGAAAGGAACCATCTCATCGAGAATGGTTGCATCTCCGGTCTCTCTGATATATGCGCTGGTACCTGCGATGAGCCAGAGGGGATCGTCACCGAATCCCGATCCGATGTCCGAATTACCCTTCTTGGTAAGAGGCTGGTACTGATGATATGCACGTCCGTCAAGGAACTGGGTCGAAGCAATATCGATGATCCTCTCACGTGCTCTGTCGGGAATGAGGTGTACGAATCCGAGGAGATCCTGGCAGGAGTCTCTGAATCCCATTCCTCTTCCGATACCGGACTCATAATAAGAAGCAGATCTGGACATGTTGAAGGTGACCATGCACTG
>CAMNEB010000068.1 GCA_946536155.1 uncultured Lachnospiraceae bacterium
TCTGCTGGGGCAACATCTGCCGTTCCCCGATGGCAGAATTTGTAATGAAGGATCTGGTTGAAAAGAGAGGACTGTCTGACCGCTTTGAGATAGCCTCTGCTGCGACCAGCACGGAAGAAATAGGTAATCCGGTATATCCACCCGCTAAGGCGGAACTGGCAAGGCATGGGATCGGAGTTCCGGGTAATGAACTGGGACTGGGACTGAAGAGAGCAAGGCAGATGAACCGTTCCGATTATGACAGGTATGACTATATCATCGGAATGGAGAATCTGAACCTGAGTTATATGAACAGGATCCTGGGCGGTGATCCGGAGGGGAAGGTTCATCTTCTCATGGACTTCACTGCGCATCCCGAGGATATCGACGATCCATGGTATACCGGTGATTTCAGCGGAGTATACAAACAGATCCTGGAGGGCTGCGAAGCTCTTCTTGCCAAATGCATATCTGAGCTTTTTTGAATTTATACCCGTCAACACCCGTGCAGATATGGACTGCAGTATGGTGCTGACGGGTTTTTAGTGCAGTTAAAAATAAGTATTGCAATAATACTTAAAACGTGTATAATGTTTTTAAGATAAGTATTAAAGCAATACTTAACTTGGGGGCGCTGACAGATACCATGCAGGATGTGGAAGTGACGCCGGCACATGAATGGATCACACAGTTGAGAGAGGATGATGAACACGAAAACTGTAAAAAGATCAAACAGAAAGAACAAGGATGGACTCACTGAAAAGCAGTTTCTGGAAAGATACGATCCCGGTAATTATAAGAGACCTTCGGTTACCGCAGACATACTTATCCTGGGGATGAATGAAGATCATTCGGGATTAAAGCTTCTTCTCATCAAGAGAGGCAATCATCCGTTCATTGATTGCTGGGCACTGCCGGGAGGCTTTATAGAGGAGAATGAAACGGCGTATCAGGCGGCTGCGAGAGAACTTGAGGAGGAGACCGGACTTAAAGGCATCTATCTGGATCAGGTCTATACCTTCACCAAACCCGGGAGAGATCCGAGAACGTGGGTCATGAGCATCGCCTACCTGGCCCTTGTCCCCGAACTTGATGAGGTTAAGGGATGCGATGACGCCGAAGATGCGGCCTGGTTCGATCTTAAGTTCACCGATTCGTCCATAGAATTGTCGAATGAAGAAAAGGGAGTTTCCATAGAGTACAGTCTTAAAAAGGAGACCTTTTCCAACGGAGCCGTAAAGTATGAGAACTTCATTCCCGAGCTTAAGAGTGATGAGGCGCTGGCCTTCGACCATGTTGAGATCCTGATAGAGGCGATGAAGAAGCTGAGGGAGCAGATCCTTTACAGCAACCAGGCATTCTGTCTCGTTAACAGGACCTTCACTCTGCCGGAGCTGCAGGCAGTATATGAAGCGATATTAAACCGTCCGCTTTATAAGAAAAGTTTCCGTGACATGGTGAGCGAAAAACTTACTGAGACCGGAACTGAGCGCAGATCCTGTATCAAAGGCGGAAGGACCAGCAAAGAATACACACTTAAGCAGGAGATATGAGGGAATGGAAAATAAAAAATTTCGTGTATCGAGCAACAAACTTATTACATCTGTTCTGGCATTTATGTGCGGATTCATCGGTGGGATGTTTTTGGCAAACGGGATCATCGGCATTGCAGATAACACGGTCACATGCGTTGTTATCGGCGTCCTGACGGCAGTTATCGGAGCTGTTCTCTGCATCATATTTGTAAAGGAAGATCATCTGAAGATCCTTAACGACGGCTTCGAGATCACAAGGGGCAGGAAAGTAACGAAATATCCTTTCTCTGCTTTTATGGGATCAAATGTTGAAAGGCATTATTTAAACGGGATCTATGTAGGCACATCCCGGGAGATCAGAATACAGGAGCCCTCGGGTAAGCAGCGCAGGATAAATGCGAACAATCTGTCCAGGAATTCTTTTGCGGAACTGGTAACATATCTGGGACAGACCAGATTTACCAAATCCCATGATATGAATGCATCTGCAGAGTATTTTAAGACAGGCCGAGAATTTCTCATTCCGGACGACAGGATAATCAAGGCAAATAAAAAGAAGATGGTCATCAGAGCTTCGGTCACGATAGCCTTATTTGTGATAGCACTCGGCATGAGCGGATATTATTTTGTGACAAAGGAGGATTCTGCCGGATTCTTCACCGCATTCATCTTCGCCTGGATAGGTGCTTTTGTTCTTCTTTTTACCGAAGCGATACCTGCGTTTATTGCATACAGAAAAATACGGTCTATACCGGACCGCATTTATGTTGACGAGTACTCGATCACGATCGGTGATAAGACTCTCAGTGCCGGCAGCATTTTGAATATCCTGATGGTCCCAGCAAGTTACGATATCCTGACCAGGGACATGATCGTCATCAACAAAAGCGGAGAAAAAACAAAATACAATTTCGGAAAGAACGATCATGAGAACAAGGTGACATATGCGGATTATGAGAATCTGAGCAATACGATAGAGCTCTGGTGCATCGTTAACAAGATCAACTACATGCAGATACTTGGGTAAAAAACTGTGGAGGATATCATTATGGCTAAAAAGATCATTGTAGCAGTAGATATGCAGAAGGATTTCATTGACGGGGCTCTCGGCTCTGCCGAGGCTGTGAAGATCGTTGACCGCTGCGCAGAGAAGATAAAGGCTGCAAAGGCAGAGGGGGATACCGTGATCTTTACGAGGGATACTCACTTTGAAAACTATATGAACACCGAAGAGGGCAGGAATCTCCCGGTTCCCCACTGCATAAAGGGTACCGACGGATGGCAGATCACAGCGGCACTTGCAGAGCTTGCGGGTGATGCACTCATCATCGACAAGGAGACCTTCGGAAGCAGGGACCTGGGCAGGATCGTCGCGGAGAAACTTGCCGAAGGCGGATACGACGGAGTTGAGCTCTTCGGACTCTGCACCGACATATGTGTCATAAGTAATGCGCTCCTTATCAAGGCGTTCTGCCCCGATATCCCGATATATGTTGATGCATCCTGCAGTGCCGGCGTGACTCCCGAAAGCCATGATACGGCGGTCAGGGCAATGGAAACCTGTCAGATACACGTAACGGGAAAGGGTGAAGAACCTTGGAGATAAGCAGGATCTACAATATAGCATTATTCGGCGGGACATTCGATCCTTTTCATATGGGCCATTACGAGCTCCTAAAGAACTTCTATGAAGAGACCGGACCCGACCTGATCTACGTCATCCCTGCGGGACATCCGTACTTTAAGGAAAATGTCGGAAAGAAGGTCAGTCCGGCAGCTGACCGCATTGAGATGACAAGAGCGGGGCTCCGTGATCTGGACATCCCCTGGAAGATCTCGACATATGAAACGGATAAGGATACACCGAGCTACTCGATAGATACCATCGGGTATTTCCGGGAACACGGTGTTCCCGAAGGTACGGATTACGGACACCTGAAGATATGGTTTTTGTGCGGCAGTGATCTGCTCTTTGAGATAGACAAGTGGCACCGCTAC
Organism: uncultured Lachnospiraceae bacterium; assembly: GCA_946536155.1. Classification (GTDB taxonomy): domain Bacteria; phylum Bacillota; class Clostridia; order Lachnospirales; family Lachnospiraceae; genus AC2028. The sequence continues at coordinate 3,513 of CAMNEB010000068.1, forward strand.
AGGGAGATATTATCCTCCGTGACTCTCGCGGTCATCCCCAGAGGTGATGATGATATTGATGAGATCCTCGCCCGCAAAAAAGAGCTGGAAGAAAAAGAATATGCACGGATATGGATCTCAAAGTTCCGGGGCAGGGATATCTCCTCGACGATGATCAGGGAGGATCCGGAAAAGTACCGGGATCTGATCCCCAAAGGAACATATGACTATATCCGTGAGAGAGGATTATACGATATAATCTGAAGTAACATGATTTATTAACCGGTTTGCCTTTGAAAAACAAGGCGCATGAAAGGAGACAGCATGGAACAGATCATCAACAGTCTGCTTGAAACAGATCTCTACAAATTTTCGATGGGACAGGCTATCTATCATCAGTTCCCCAGCTACACCACCACCTGGACTTTTAAATGCAGAAATGCTGATGTCCGCTTTACACGCGAAATGGTAGAGGAGATAAAGCGTCAGATAAAGCTCTACTGTGATCTTAAATTCAAGGAGGATGAGCTTGAATATCTGGGAAACATCACATGGTTCCGGAAATCCTATGTTGATTTCTTAAGGCTCTGGCACCCCAGATATGAGGATTTTGAGATCGGTGTAAAGTCTCCCTGCGGACTTACCATAGAGACAAAGGGAACCTGGCTCAATACCTCCATGTATGAGATACCGACTCTTGCCATAGTAAACGGTGTTTATTTCCGTATGGGCTATGATTACGACAGGCTTCTCGAGAGTTTCAAGGAGCGTCTGCGTGACAAGATCAAAAAGCTTGAAGACGGAACCTGGAAGATCGGCGCATTCTCTGAGTTCGGTATCAGAAGAAGGCTCTCCGCAGAGGCCCAGGAGCTTGCGGTATCGGAGCTTGCAAAGGCTAAGCTTGACGGATCTTTCTTTGTCGGAACATCGAATGTATATCTTGCCAGAAAATTCGGACTTAAGCCCGTGGGAACCATGGCACACGAATGGATCATGTGTGTCGGCCAGGGCAATCACAAGCACAATCCGGCATATTCAAACTGGTATGCGCTGGATGCATGGGTCAAGGAGTACGGCGTGCTGAACGGAACCGCTCTTACTGATGCCATCACCACAGACTGCTTCCTCAAGGATTTCCAGCTCACCTATGCAACTCTTTTCTCGGGCGTCAGACAGGACAGCGGCGATCCCATCAAGTGGGGCGAGAAGATGATCCGTCATTACGAGAAGCTGGGCATCGATGCAAGGACCAAGACGCTGCTGTTCTCGGATTCCCTTGATTTTGAGAAGGCTCACAACATCCATGCTCACTTTGAAGGAAGGGCAAAGGTCGCATTCGGTATCGGAACCTATGTTGCCAATGATACCGATGTTCCGGCTCTGAATATCGTAATGAAGACCACCGAATGCAACGGACAGGATGTTGCCAAGATCTCCGATTCGGAGGGCAAGGGAATGTGCAAGAATCCCGATTACGTGGATTATCTGAAGCGCTGCATCGACTGGAGAATGAAACACGAATAAGGATATGTTTTTATAAAGGAGTCTCGGCATGCTTACAAATGTTGAAAAGACGGTAAACGAACTGACTGAATGGACCAGGGATTATTTTGAAAAAAACGGCAGGGGCTGCAAAGCGGTCCTGGGCATATCGGGAGGAAAGGATTCCTGCATCACCGCGGCACTCCTCGTCCGTGCTCTCGGTAAGGAAAGAGTCGTCGGAGTCCTGATGCCCGACGGAGTCCAGCCGGATATCAGTGATTCGGAAGCGGTCGTAGAGTTCCTCGGAATAGAGCACAGAGTCGTCAACATCGGAGAAACCGTGGCCGCTCTTAAGAAGGCTCTCGAGGAAGCAGGCTCCGAGGTGACAAAGGATACTAAGATAAACATCCCGCCCAGGGTCAGGATGACCACCCTTTATGCTGTGGCACAGGGCCTTAAGGAGGGCGGAAGAGTCATCAACACCTGCAACAGGTCCGAGGACTATATCGGCTACAGTACCAAATTCGGCGATGCCGCAGGCGATGTTTCCCTTCTTGCGGGCTTTACCGTTGAAGAGGTCCTGCAGATAGGCGACTATCTCGGGCTTCCCGCAGATCTGGTCCACAAGACTCCTTCGGACGGACTCAGCGGAATGAGCGATGAGGACAAGATTGGTTTTACCTACGCAGTCCTCGATAAGTATATAGCCACCGGTATCTGCGAAGACGAGGAAATCCGAAAGAAGATCGACAGGATGCATGTCCTCAACCTCCACAAGCTGGAGCTCATGCCGCATTTTGAGGTAAGCAGAGAATAATTAATGGAGTGCATTTTTGCGGCGGTACGAGATAGATAAATGCCCGGATCATTATGGTAAGCATAGATTAATAAATGTCTTGTTTTTATGTCTGTTTTTAAGGTGTATGAGAAGTGATATGTGCCTTGTTTGCGCCGCTTTTTATATGATAAGATTTTATCTGCAGGGACCTTTATAAACTCACATATAAGAGGAAAAAATATGAATTTTACAATCAGAAAAAATACCGTTATCTGCGTGGATGAAAACGACTGGCCCGGAGTAAAGAGGGTTGCGGACAAGGTTGTGGGAGATCTTAAGCTGGTCTTCGGATCGGCTGAGCCGCTTGGGACGGCAGGCGCTTCATTCTCCGTAACGGATGTTTCTGCGGACAGGATCTATGCCGGATGTATCGGAAAGTCCGCAGTCATCGACTGTTTTGAAAAGGCTGGGATCATAGATCTGTCGGCTGTCCGCGGAAAGAGAGAGGTATATCTTTTTACCGTGGCAAACGTGAACGGAGCGGATACCGTGATCATCGCGGGAAGCGATAAGAGAGGTACGATATACGGTCTTTTCCATATTTCGGAGATCCTCGGAGTGAGCCCCTGGGTGTGGTTTGCGGATGTTCTTCCCGAAGAGAAGGAGTCGGTGGTCATCACCGAAGCGGAGAACTGCGTCAGCAGGGAGCCTTCGATCAGATACAGAGGCTTTTTCATCAATGATGAATTTCCTTCCTTCGGCAACTGGACCAATAAGCTTTTCGGCGGATTTAATGCCGGCGTATATGACAGGGTGTTCGAGCTCCTGCTCCGTATGCACGGCAACTATATGTGGCCTGCGATGTGGTCTTCATGTTTTTCGGATGACGGCCCCGGTATAGAGAACGCAAGACTTGCGGATGAATACGGCGTTGTGATGGGAACCTCACACCATGAACCCTGCATGAGACAGGGTGAGGAATTCTCGCATGTAAAGGGACCCGATTCCGTATACGGAAATGACTGGAACTTTAACCGCAACCGTGAAGGTCTGATCAATTTCTGGAGGGACGGTCTTAACAGGAATGCTCCTTTTGAAAATATCATCACCGTCGGAATGAGAGGTGAAGCGGATTCCGAGATGCTCGGAAGAGAGTGCACCACTCTGGACAATATCAATTATCTCAAGGATGTCATTACGACACAGGATGATCTGATAAAAGAAGTGTACGGCGACAGGGCTTCTGATGTCACAAAGGTATTTGCCGTATACAAAGAGGTTGAGAAGTTCTATTACGGCGATGAGCAGAATGAAGGCCTCAGGGCATGGGAAGGACTTGACGGAACCATCATCCTTCTTTCCGATGACAACCACGGAAACATGAGGCTCCTTCCTCCCGCATTTGACCGTGACCACAACGGCGGATTCGGAATGTATTATCATCTGGATTATCACGGCGGTCCCGTATCCTATGAGTGGGTCAACAGCACCTATATCCCCAGGATCGCTGAGCAGATGGGCCAGGCTTATGAATGCGGCGTCAGGGATCTGTGGATCGTGAATGTCGGAGATATCAAGCCTGTCGAATTCCCTCTTAACTACTTCATGGATCTTGCATACGATTATGAAAAGTGGAGCGGAGAATATGCTTCCTACACTTCTGACTGGGTTTCCGGACAGTTTGCGGGGGAGAGCAGCGAGTCTGCTGCGAAGATATGCGGTATCCTCGAGGATTATACCCGCATCAATTCCGTAAGACGTCCCGAGACCATTTCTCCCGATGTCTACAGTCCTTTCTACTTTGATGAAGCACGCAAAATGCTTGCAAAAGCAGCTAAGGTAAGTGCGGCAGCAGATGGGGCATTTGAAGGATTTAAGGGCGGGAAGAAAGAAGATGCTTTCTATCAGCTCGTTTATTTCCCTGCAAAGGCATCCATGAATGTTCTTACGATGCAGATCTTCAGCGGATTTAACAAGGCCCTTGCTGAGGCCGGATGTCCTTCGGCAGATTATTTTGCTGATGAGATTGGAAAACTCATAGAGCTCGATGAGAAGCTCTGCGGTGAGTACAATGCCCTCGGTAACGGAAAGTGGAACGGCATGATGCAGTCCGAGCACATCGGATTTGTTCACTGGAATGAAGAAGAGCACAGGCTTCCTTTAAGGACCTATGTCACGCCCTGCGCAAATGACAGAGTATGCGTGAGCGTACAGGGACTTCCCGGATATACCATGGGAGGAGACTGGACGAGGCGCGAGCTTCTGATGACGGATCTCCTTATCCCCGGCAAAGAGGGCAGGATCAGGATCGAGAACTGCTGCAGGAATGATGCGGAGTGGAAAGTTGAATCTGATGCGGACTGGATAGTTTTTTCCGCGCAGAGCGGATCTCTTAAGGGAGCCGCAGCTATGGGTGAAGTTCCCGAAGAAGATAAAAACGGCGCGGTCGTTTATGTCGGAGTATCTGCAGATGCAGCGCTCCTTGCAAAGGCAGCGGAAGCTGCGGGAAGCGATAACGTGACCGCCACTGTGCATGTATCATCCGGCAGGGGAAATATTTTTATAAAAGTCGCAGCAAGGAACTTTGCTGAAGAGGAAAAGAGTGCGGCAAATTATGTGCCCGTTCTTCCGGGAGAGATTTCTATGCCTAAGGGCGGCGTGCCTCTGGTATGCGCTATAGAGGCAGGAGCTTATACGAAGCTTGGGACCGGAAATGCCGGAAGCTTTAAGGTATTTGCTCCCTACGGAAAATATGATTCTGCGCTCAGAGCAACACCCACGGATTTCGGAAGAGAAGATTATGCGGATCTTCCTTTTGCGGACTACAGCGTATATCTGCCCGAAGAGGGAGAGTATGAGATAGCGCTTTCGGCTGCACCCGGAGGTCCCATCTTTAAGGATACCTTCTCCGCATTCGGTGTTTCGTTCAACGGCGGGGACATCAGGAAGATCAACATGGTCGGCGACAATTACAGAGCCGGCGAGAACGGCTGCGGAGAGTGGTGCGGTGTTGTTCTTGTACATGAGAAGAAAAAGTCCTTTACCGTTAACGGTAAAAAGGGTGAAAACAGCATCAGGATCTATGCCTGCGATCCGGGTGCGGTCCTTATGAGGATCATGGTCAGGAGTGCCCGCGGCGAGAGTCCCGCATGTCACTTCGGCCCCACACCTTCTTTTATTGAGAAATGATCATTTTGATTTTGCGAGGATAAGCCATGCAGATTGATCAGTCCAGACCTGTATATGTGATCGGCCATAAGAATCCGGATACGGATGCCGTCTGTTCTGCGATAGGATATGCGGATCTTAAGAGGAGACTTACCGGCGGGGATTACAGGGCAGTCAGGTGCGGTCATTTAAATGATGAGACGAAGTTTGTACTCAGCAGATTCGGAGTGAAGGCCCCTGAGTATGTCAAGGATATCAGGATCCAGGTAATGGATATGGATATCCGCAGGCTTCCCGGGGCATCACCTCTTTTGTCGCTGAAGAACGCGTGGAAGACGATGCACGATGCGATGGTCGTTACTCTGTGCATCACTGAGGGTGCGGAGTTAAAGGGACTCATCACTCTGGGCGATATAGTGGAATCCTACATGGATACGGACGACAGCGGAATACTGGCGGCTTCCGGCACTCCTTATTCGAATATCATCGAAACCCTTGAGGGCTCGCTGGTTGCGGGCAGCGCTGAGGGCGTGGTCAAAAAGGGCAAGGTCGTTGTTTCACAGAAGGGCGCAGCAGGTGTATCCGCGGGGGACATAGTAATCCTTCCCGACGGTACCGAGGATGCTGCGGAATGTCTCGAAGCGGGAGCGGACTGTCTCATCACCTGCTCCGGAACAAGGCCCTCCGATGCGGTCAGAAATACAGCTTCCGAAAAGGGAGTCAGGATCATAGTTACGAAATATGATGCTTTCTCCGTATCAAGGCTTATCGATCAGGCCATACCCGTAAAGTACTTTATGAAGTCACAGGATCTTGTGACCTTTAAGCTGAGCGATTACATCGATGATGTCAGGCCTGTCATGGCCCAGGCTCATCACAGATACTTCCCGGTACTGGATGAAAAGGGAGAGTATGTCGGAATGATCTCCCGCAGAAATCTCCTCGGTGCAAAGCGCAAGCAGGTGATCCTGATGGACCATAACGAGAAGAATCAGGCGGTCACGGGAATAGAATCCGCTTCGATACTTGAGATCATAGATCATCACAGGCTGAGTGCGGTGGAGACCATAGCTCCCGTATTTTTCAGGAATCAGCCCCTCGGTTCCGCATCCACCATAGTCTATCTGATGTATAAGGAAGCGCATGTTGAGGTGAAGCCGGAGATAGCAGGCCTTCTGTGCGCCGCGATACTTTCGGATACGCTCCTTTACAGGAGTCCCACCTGTACGGAAACCGACATCCAGTGCGGCAATGAGCTCGCTCATATCGCGGGTATCATGCAGGATGAATTCGCACGTGAGATGTTCAAGGCGGGAAGCGACTTTGAGGGCAAGACGGGTATCGAACTCTTAAAGAGAGATTTCAAGAGGTTTACGATAGAAGGCTATTCCGTCGGCATATCCCAGGTCAATGCAATGATGAAGGAAGAGACGGATACGGCTGAGAAGAAGGCTGCGGCATCGATGGAGGAGTTCATCAAGTCAGAGAAACTCGACATGGCTTTCTTCATGGTAACGCTCATACCTTCGGAATCCTCGGGTGTCATATGGGCAGGCGAGGGCGCAAAGGAAGTTCTCAAAGCGGGATTCCAGACAGATATCCCCGAGGGAGAGGAAAGAGCGTTCTTAAGAGGCGTAGTTTCGAGAAAGCAGCAGTTCCTTCCCGCGGTGGTTGAAGGCATATCGGTGGTTTCTTCGGAGAGCTGAAAAAGTTATCGCTTTTTGGATTGAATTGTTGTAAAGTGTTAATGTTTGCGGATGTGATGGAATTGGTAGACATGCAAGATTTAGGTTCTTGTGCGAAAGCGTGTGGGTTCGAGTCCCATCTTCCGCAGAGAAAAAAGAAGTCATAGGCAAAAGCCTATGGCTTCTTTTTTGCGCGCAGAAGCGCGCCACGAATCCAGTGGGTTCGGATCTCGGAGCGCAGGGGTGCGCTCCTCGGTCGGCGCAAAGCCGGCGTCCACCGGACGCCGTGCGCCCCTTCATCCGCATACAGAATCCATCATGCAAACTTGACATAAGGCCTCG
>CAMNEB010000069.1 GCA_946536155.1 uncultured Lachnospiraceae bacterium
CAGGCAACATTCAAAAAGAACTATAAAAAACTCAGGGGCAAATACGATCTTACGCTCGAATACTCACCTACGATGAAGCTCCTGTCCACACTTGAAACCGTGGATCTCATCCCCCACGCGCACATGTGCATCTCAACAGGGCAGAACCACATAATGGCCAAGCCTTTAAGGAAGGCCACCAAGGTATTCACCAAGTGGCACAAGAACGAATATCTCAAGGGTGAACCCGGAGATTACATTGCGTTCAAGACGACCGATCCCGATGACATATACATAATAGGCAAAGAGTTCTTTGAGGACACCTATGCACCCGCAGAGAAAAAGTCGTAAGGGCCGCCCTTTCAGATACCGTATCTCATAGCCATCTCGTCACTCATGACCTCACCGCGAAGGAATTCATTTCCCATCGCGATGAGGTCTTCTGTTTTCTTTCTGTCAAAAACGCCGACAGGGAACTGTGCCGTGGGAGGATTAACAGACCTTGTGAAAAACCTTTCATTTTCCGGATCGTACTCCAGATACCCCATTATGAAATTTCTGAGCCTGAAATCATCAAGATTTATAATGTTCACCGCCGAACCGCTGACCCCGGCATCCACCACAAGGAACAGTTCATTCCCGAAGAACTCGAAATCTATATTACGGGCTTCCTTCAATTCAAGAAGTTCGACATCAATACTTGATATCATCTCACCGGAAGCATTGTATTTCACCATCACGCCCGAAGAATATACGACCAGGAGCACATCATCCGCGAGCATCGCATCCACCGCTTCATTATCTGCAGTCCGGACAGAGAGCAGTTCGGATCCGCTCGTATCATATACCGTTACACTGTTTATGGTACATACCACAAACTTATCGGAATCGGGATGCCATGACACAGACATATCTCCGGAGGGACATACCTCTTTAAAGCTTCCGTCCTCCATATTTATGAGGCTCAGGCCGGACTTTGTTTCATAAACTGCACAATATCTTCCGTCCGGTGAAACCGCAAATGAGGGGCGGAACGCATCCGGCATGAAGCCTTCGTCCGGTTCAATACGCTTTGTCTCCCCGGAGGAAGGATCATAGCTCATGAGATAACAGCCTGCAGAGACCTCATTCCTGAATTGATAAATAATACCGTTTACTAAACAGGTGGAATCCGAATTGCCGGAATCAAGTTCCGTGATACGTTCCATATTTCCGGTCTCCACATCCACACAGAACACCCTGTCCCCGTATAAGCTCTCTCCTTCAAAAGCATTTGAATTCGTCAGATAGAAATCTCCGTTTTCCGCTGCGCCGAGCAGACTGACATCAAACGGAAAATCACCTTCGAGATGCTGCTTCCAGGCCAAAGTCCCGTCTGCTTCCAGACAATAGAGATTCATATCACCGCCGAGTATGAGTACTCTGTCACCCGAACGCCCGGAGCTGTAAACCGATACATCCCCGGGAACAGACTCAGCCGCTTTACGATCGCGATCGCAGAATACCGAATCGTATTCGATCACATATCTGTCCTCATACTCTATGAGAAAACAGTTATATCCTTCATCTGACGTATAAATATCCGTGCCGTCCACATCCGGTGCAAAAAGAGGTATCGAGCTCATCATACCGTGGGGATCGTCCAGACGGATGGATACATACGATCCGTCTCTGAGCAGGGTGATGAGTTTTTTTCCGGACGTATTCAAATACGCATCAACAAAGGCTGCCGGCAGTTCCCTGACGGCGATGATATCCCCGGTCGCGGCATCTGCGAAGACACATTTATTGGAAAACAGAATGATCGCAGCCTTAACGGTCTCGCCGTCATCGTTCACAACATCCGCGGACACCACCTCATCACTGCGGCCGACCAGGGAGTGCGGAGCTCCGCAGTGCCAAAGCACCTTTCCCGTATCAGGGTCTATCATCACGGCATTTCTGTATTTTTCTTTAAGGAGCTGTGAAGTTCCCAGACTCAGACTGCTCGTATACATATCATCTTCATATGTGACAAGGACTCCGAACCCGTCAAAATAACGGGATACCACGGGATTCCCGAAGTTCATCTCCGTTGCGGTCCACACCCCGGTCTCCCTGTTCAGGAAATAGACAGGCTTATTTTCCAGCATCGACAGGATCTCAGCTTCTATATATCTGCCATCCGGACTCACATAAAGATCCACCACGGAAACGGATTCATACCATTCCCGCTCTACCGGGATCTCATCGTTATATATGTGCTGTTCTTTGAGTTCTCCGGTTCCTTCATCAAAGATGAGGAATCCCTTTGACGCGCCATAGATGATCTCCGAATAGTCCCCGGTGATCATCAGCTTCCGCTCCAGATTAGAACCGCTCCAGCTTTCATCAAGCGTATAACTCCATATGGCGGTTTCAAGATCACTGTCATAAAGGACTATCCTGTCATCAAAACAGACCGCCAATCGTCCCTTATCATCGAAAATACAGTCCCTGCACATGCTTTCGTCCGCTCCGAAAGACTTAAGGATGCTCCGTTCCGGCATATTCCATATGCAGAGATTCCCTTCATGATCAACGATCGCAAGATATTTTCTTTCATAGTCCAGAACGAATCTTTTTATCTCGTGTCCCGTCGAATATTTCCAGACAGGATCCACCGCTCCGTCTTCCGGACTCGAATATGCTCCGAGCGCGCTTGCAAGGGCAAATTCCGCTTCGGTGATGACCGGCCTGTCGTTCCCTTCCGAAGGGAGTGCGGCAAGTGCCAGCTGTACCGCCCCGATACGGTCTCCGGCCCTGAGCAGATCTCCGGATTCGGATGCGAGATATCTGGACTGATTGCTCAGAGATTCGAGGTAATTGCTCTGAGCCGTTTCATAATTGGCCTGTGCAAGGGCATAGTTTTCCTGTGCCAGCCTGGAATTAAACTCTGCAAGATTATAGTTCTTCTGTATCTGGATAAGACTCCAGCTCAGATATCCCACTGCGCCGGCGGCCATTATTGCGGCAACGCTTCCGAGAGCGGCGATCCTTCTCCTCTGATACTGTCTCCTCCTCCTGACCAGTTCATCATAAGAACAGCCCAGAAGAGAAGCCGCAAGCCTCGGAAGTTCCACCTTTCTGGCCTGCTTTATGCCTATACGGTAATCACAGCTGAGGGGCTCGATCATTTCTTCTCTTGTTTCGGTGGTACCGTCGGGAAGCACCCTCGTCACCGTATCGTGAAGCAGCTCTTCCGGGATCACGTCTCCGGGCTCGCCGTCCACCAGCACGGTAAAAACATGCTTCTTATCGTGAGTCTTGAGAAATGTCTCTATTTCTTTTTTTACCCATATGGATTCGCCTGTCCTGACAGAACAGATGACGATCAGATTGTCGCTCTCTGCCAGGGCTCTGTCGATATCATCGTTAAGGTCGCTGGTTATCGGGAGTTCCTCTTTGTCACGGAATATCCTTTCGAACCTGCCTACACCTGTCATTTTGCGGATTTCTTTCGGAATACGAAATCTTTCAAGCTGAGTCTGAATTTCCGAAGCAATTTTACTGTCCTCTGTTGCATGTCTGTATGAAATGAAGGCATTGTATTTTTCTATCATTTATCGCACCTCACAAGTTTTTCCCGACAAAAATGATTATAACAGGTAAAGAAAATACAATCCAATTTTGTATTTAAACCCAAAAATACAAATATTAGTGCATAGATTCTGTAAAAGAAAATCAATATTATGTCCTTCATAAGGAGATAAAAATGACTTTCGTACCATCAAAGCAAAAACACAGCCGCAAGGAATGGCGGCGCGAAAACAGCAGAAATATCATGCGCTTCTGGCATAAGGAGGCAGGTCTCGGACGGAGCCCGGACGAGCACCGGGACAAGGATCCTTATTACGAGGAGATAGGAGAAAACCTGCGCATAGCCAGAGAAGGCATCCATCACACCCAGGAAGAATTTGCCAGCCTCCTGGGGATATCACAGCAGGAAATATCCAATATCGAACGCGGAAAGGCCGGAATGACCGTAAGACAGCTTTATATCCTGCTGCGTTACAGCCCTTCGATAGACGCAAATACCCTGTTCGGCAGGCCCGCGCTCTCGGACGATCCTCTCATCAAAGCATGCCTTCAGGCCAAGGCGAAGCTCAAACCCGAAATAATACGTTTCATAACATATCTGCTCTTTCTGCTCATCTATAAAGACGATGAAAAAGCCCGCAAGTCACTGGGCGAATATGAAAAGGAATGAAAAAATGGGAAAAGACAAACGCCTTAGCAAGCCCCCTCTCACCGAAGGACCCCGCAGCGAGCTTGAAATGTACAAAGGCTCTGAAAGCTACCTTAAGGTAAAAGACTCTCTGTGCATCACCGCCGCAAGGCGCACGGATACAATGCCTGCCCGTCATGAATATGTCGCAAAAAACTTAAGGTTCGTCACACTTACCCTCTGCAGGCTCGTAATACAGGGGGATGAACGATTTGCCGAACCCATAAGAAAAAGCGAGGCGGCCGGATGGAATACGGATCTTTATACCATCATAAAAAATGCCGAAGACAATACATTTTCCATATTCCCCGCAAATATATACGACCTTAAGACCGGACACACTGTAACAGTCCCTTACGCAGCACAAGCAGGAAAAAGCTCTTCCGCAGTACATTATGAAGGAGACCACTCTTCGGGAAACGGTGACTATGATATGTCCGCTTCACTTGCCGGCATGGCCGCAGAGGCCGGTGCGGGCTATGAAGCGGGAGCGGGCTCGGACCTGAGGTTCATCATAAATGCGGACCCGATAGTGGGGGATCTGCTCCTCATATACCCTTCCCTGCTAAGATCCTTAGGCAGGAAGACACAAAGGGATCCCATAATACTGGCATGCGCACCGGGCAAATTATATGTTTTCGATACGGCCAGGAAAAAAGAAAGCTTTGACAGATATCTGGAACGATATAAAAAACGTGCGGGCGATTCCGCCTACACGCCGCATATATACAAATATTTCAGGAAGAACAATGCTCTCAGCGATACATTTCAGGATACCTTCAAATGCAAAGATATCCGGGAAGAAGCACATATCCCCCCATGGAGCGTGGTCAGCGCCTGGGGGGATATGGGTAACAGATATGAGATGTTTGAATGGATCCGCAGTAAATACGTTTCAGACGACAAAAAGGAGGGTTGATCACTTAAATGCACTCAGCTGCGATTCACACAAACGTCTGTAATTACCGTTCTCTATCTTCATCAGTTCTTCATGTGTACCCTTTTCTTCGATCATTCCGTGGTCCACATACATGATGCAGTCTGCATTTCTGATTGTTGAGAGCCTGTGAGCGATTATAAAACTGGTACGGCCTTTGAGCATCTCGGCAAGACCCTTTTGGAGAAGTATCTCCGTCTCGGTATCGATCGCCGCGGTAGCTTCATCGAGAATGAGGATCTTGGGATCCGCAAGGACCGCTCTGGCAAAGGATATGAGCTGTCTTTGTCCGGCTGAAAGCCTGGAGCCTCTCTCGTTGACCTCGGTATCATATCCCTTCTCAAGAGACATGATGAAATCGTGGGCGCATACGGTCTTGGCAGCTCTTATGACATCCTCGTCACTTGCTTCCTTGTTGCCGTAACGGATATTGTCCATGATGGTTCCGGAGAATATGAAGGAATCCTGCATCATGACACCCATCTGGGTTCTTAAGGATCTGATGGTGACATCCTCGATATTCACACCGTCTATAAGGATCTGTCCCGAGGAGACATTGTAGAACCTGCTTATCAGGTTCACTATCGTCGTCTTGCCCGCACCGGTGGGACCTACTATCGCATAGCTCTCTCCGGGCTTTACCTTGAAGGACACGCCGTGAAGGATCTCAACGCCGTCCTCATACGCAAACCTTACATCCCTGTACTCGACCTCGCCCGTTATTGGAGGCATGATGCCCGCACCCTCTTTGTCCTTTACGAGGACCGGCGCATCTATGGTCTCGAATATCCTCTCAAGATATGACACTGCTGTCAGAAGAGAGTTGTAAAAGTTCGCGAGGGTCATTATGGGCTGCCAGAATCTTGCGGCATATCCCGTAAATGCGGTGAGCAGTCCGACGGTTATGAGAACGTTTCCCTTTGCCAGCCAGCCTATACCGAGGATATAGATGACGGATGCTGAGATGACGTTAATGTTATTGATCATCGGCCAGAGGATGAAATTGTACTTGACCGCGTTCAGCCAGGAGCTTCTGGCCTCACGGTTCAGGGTATTGAAATACTCGGTGTTGTAATCTTCTCTGACAAAGGACTGGGTGACCCTGATACCGTTTACGGATTCCGCTATATAAGCATTGAGATTCGACTGCTTGTTGGACTGCAGCTGCCATGCCTTGTGCTGTCTGTTCTTGATAAAGACGATCACGAATGCGAGTATCGGCATACCGCACAGGACTATCAGCGTGAACTTCACATTCAGATAAAGCATGAAGACCACTATGAATATCATCGAGAAGATATCGGTGATGGTATTTACGATACCGTTGGACAGAAGGTCCGAGAGATTGTTCACGTAGTTTACGACCCTGACCTGTATCTTGCCGTGAGGCTTATCGTCAAAATACGAAAAAGGAAGTTCCTGCAGATGGATGAACAGCTCTCTTCTCAGGTTATAGATGACGCCCTGTCCCACCTGGGATGTGAGCTTTATCTTAAGCCTTGTGATGAACGCACATACAACGGTTATGAGAAATGTCAGCAATGCATATACAGCGATCTTTTTTATGGCATCATCCGCGGAAATGCTCTGATGATATACCTTATCGGAAATGACATCCATGACGTTTTTCATCAGGATCGGGATGAGCATCGACAGTGCACTGGAAATGATCATTATCACGACCGCTGCCGCCAGCTTGCCCTTAAAAGGCCCTACATAGTGTCCCAGACGCTTGAGCTGTTCAAGGTCAAAGGACTCTTCAAGATTTTCATCTTCATTTATCTTATTTCTTGCCATTATGATTCTCCGTTACATTAAGCGGTTCTGGACTTCAGATCTCCGAGCTGGTGATCGTATACGGTCTTGTAATACCCTTCCTGAGCGATCAGCTCGTCATGGGTTCCCTGCTGGATGATCCTTCCGCCTTCGACAACAAGGATCATATCGGCATCCCTGAGAGATGATATCCTCTGGGCAATGATAAACACCGTTTCATTCTCAAGGAGTTTAAGATCCTTCTGGATCTGGGTTTCGGTCTCCATATCAACCGCGGAAGTCGTATCGTCAAGTATGACGATGGCGGGCTTTTTGAGTATTGCCCTGGCAAGGGCGATCCTCTGCTTCTGTCCGCCGGAAAGGCCTATGCCTCTTTCACCGACAACCGTGTCATATCCGTCTGTCATCTCATTTATGAAGCCGTCGGCATCAGCCATTTTGGCTGCCCACTTTACCTGCTCGAGAGTACAGTCCGGATCTCCGTATGCGATATTTCCCTCAATGGTATCTGAGAAAAGGAATACATCCTGCATCGCAAGACCGATGCTGTCGCGCAGTCTGTGAAGTTCCATATCCCTTACGTCCGTTCCGTCCACCAGAACGGATCCTTCGGTAACGTCATAGAACCTGCAGATGAGATTCATGATGGTGGTCTTGCCGGAGCCTGTCGCGCCGAGTATTCCGATGGTCTCACCTGGCTTTACGTGGAACGAGACATGATCAAGTATCGGTTCTCCCTCCACGTTGTAGGAAACATCCCTGAACTCAACCTCACCGCGGATCTTCTCTCCCGTCTTGGGATTAACAGGGCTCGTGATCTGGGGCTTTTCGGAAACGGTGGTATAGATCTTGACCACGGAAGTGGTAAATCTCTGATAATCATTGATGAGCCATCCGAACATCCTCAGAGGCATGTTGAGCATCCACAGATAGGAGTTGACCATGACCATGTTGCCCAGGGTCATCTCGCCGTTTATGCACATTATTCCTCCGACGAGCATCAAAATGACGGTGAGAAGTGATGAGAGGACTTCGAATATCGGAACGTATTTTGTCCAGACCTTTGCCGCATCCAGCTCAGAATCCCTGTATGCCGCATTTTCCTTATCGAACTTCTCAAGTTCGTAATCTTCCTTGGCAAACGCCCTGACAACGCGGTTTCCTGAGATGTTCTCCTGCGCGAGGGCATTGAGGGATGAAAAACGCTCCCTTATCTTCATGAACTTGGGCTTTATGCTCTTTGACTGAAGATATGTGGTGAATGCGCTGATGGGGAGCACGGTGATCATGGCAAGACCGATCCTCCAGTCAACGGAAAAGATCATGAACAGTGCTATGACAAACAGGAGCACGTTCTCATAGATCGAATAGATGACATAAGCCACGAAATGCCTTATTGCCATCATATCGCCTGTCTGGCGGCTCATGAGGTCGCCCGTCCTGTTTCTGTTATAGAAAGAAAAGTCCTTCTGAAGCAGGCTTCTGTAAACTCCGTCCCTCATATCGTAGAGCATATCCTGGGAACAGGTCTCAAAGAGCCACTGCGAGGTGAGCTTGAGCACGGCACGCATAAGAGCGCAGCCTATCATGAGAGCTATCGCAAGAGGAAGGGCTCCCATCCTTTCGGCAATACCCGTGCCGTCGCCTATGATGTCATCTACTATGAATCCGGTTATCCTGGGATTTACGATGGTCAGTGCCGAACAGAGCGTAACAAGGACAAGTCCCAGTCCTTCTTTCCATCTGTACCTGGCCAGATAGCGGTAGAACCATTTAAGGGCCATCTTCCATTCCGGAGTATTTTTCTTTTCTTTCATAAAAAAACCTCTCAGGTCCCATTCAGGGCGATCAGCATCCGTTTTTGCTTCTGTTTTTTTCTATAAGATGATATTAAGTCAACGGGCGGTTAATACAATGATATTATGTGCTTAAAACTTGACTTTTTCTGCTTTTTAAATGAGAATCTAAACAGGAAGGGGGTTGCACTATGATCAAAATCCCATATGCAGGATACAATTTCTATCATCAGAACGGATGGGAGATCTACAGGCCGGACGGGATAAGGTGGTACAGCATCATTTTCATCAGGAACCCGTTCTATTATGCCGAATACGGCGACGAGGACAGGATGGTCTTTGTCGACAGACCGGGCTTTCTGTTCTACAGGCCCAAAGATCACGAGCACTTCTATTACAAGGATGCCCCCTATACCGATGACTGGATACATCTGGACGACGAAAGTGGCGAGCTCGAAGCCCTTTTTAAGGATCTTAAGCTTGAATTTTCAAAAGCTCTCGTATTATACGACAGCTCCGAAGCGGGTTCGATAATGCAGACCATTGCCGCGGAGGTAAGAAAAAAAGGCGCAAACCACGACGCCATAATCGATTCCCTTGCAAGGCTCCTTATCTACAAGATAAGCGACCTCAGGGATAGTAGCGAAGAACAGAAAAAAGAATTCCGCTCCGGAACCCTCGAATCCTACAGAAACAGGTTCAATGCCTTAAGAGGCAGGATATATCAGGGCGGAGAAGCCGCAAGGATCGGTAACGTATCGGAGCTTGCGGCGGAGATGAATATGAGCATTTCATATTTTCAGCATGTCTACAAAGCACTCTTCGGCGTTCCCGTGACCAAGGATCTTATAATCTCCAGGATAGAATATGCCTCATACCTTCTGAGAAACCACAATGCCGGCATAGCCGAAACGGCCGCCATATGCGGTTATGAGAGCATAGAACATTTCAACAGACAGTTTAAAAAGATAAAGGGATCGTCTCCGACCGATTACATAAAAGAGTACAGAAACAATCCCGGCTGATCATATTATATTTTTGATACCCTCACAGATGCGTCTTGCCGCAGCGGGGTTGTTCATGGTGTAGATATGGACACCGTCGGTCCCGGAGGCAAGAAGGTCTATTATCTGGCTGACCGCATAGTAAAGACCCGCATCGAAAAGGGCTTCTTTGTTGTCCTCATATCTTTCTATGATCTTCCTGAATCTGTCGGGAAGCTTTGCTCCGCATGTCGTGACCATCCTCTTTATGGTCTTGGCAGAAAGGCAGGGCATGATGCCCGGAGTGATCGGGACCTCGATCCCCGCGATCCTCGCATCCTCAACAAAAGAGAAGAAATCATCATTGTCAAAAAACAGCTGGCTCAGGAGCACCTCCGCGCCCGCTTCCACCTTCTTGCGAAGGCCGTACATCTCCGCGATCCTGTCCGGGGAATCCGGGTGGTTTTCGGGATAGCATGCACCCGCGATACAGAAATTCGTCTTGGGCCTTATGTAGGTGATCAGGTCCGAGGCGTGATTAAACACTCCCTTGGAAGGGGCATTGGGATTCACATCGCCTCTGAGAGCAAGGATATTCTCGATGCCGTTTGCCTCAAGCTCTTTGCAGAAGGTATCTATCTCGTCCCTGTCATAGCAGAGACATGTAAGATGCGCCACGGCCTCGGTATGATATTTCTCCCTTATCTTCCTGCAGATCGCGATCGTCTTGTTGTTATTGGAACTGCCGCCCGCGCCGAAAGTGACGCTGATATAATCCGGCTTAAGATCGCAGAGTATCTCCAGAGTCTCATCTATATTGTCGAGTTCCTCAGCCGCCTTGGGCGGAAAGATCTCGAATGATATGATGTTTTCTTTTTTCTTATAGATCTCGGTGAGTTTCATGCTCTTCTCCCCTTCTTGCGGAAAGCCCTGTTTTGCTTTATCCGGCTTTTCGCATGCTGTCCGTATCATACCATCATTGGGATTTCATCTCAATCCTAACCCTGCGCCTTATGCGCATTCTAAGGCCGGATTGCCATTTATTGTCAGAATTTAACCTGATATGAAGTATATTTTCAGAATATATTGACTGAAAAAATAAAAAAATATATGCTGTTTCTGTACT
>CAMNEB010000070.1 GCA_946536155.1 uncultured Lachnospiraceae bacterium
GCAAAAAGCGCGTTGTAAAGGGTGAGTCCGAGAACTCCGCAGCTCAATATCTCACCGATGCCTACGGTCAGCATGAAGAACGGAAGGCTGCCCTCGAACTTATATACAAAAGCAAGAACGAAGGGGACTATCACGGTGTTTGATACGATGGGCGGAATGGGAGCAAGGAACATGCTCTTTTTTGAAGGGATGAAGGGATGAGCCTTTTCCCTGATCGAATGAGTAAGACACCAGGTTCCTGCGGCGCCCAGAAGGGTAGCGAGGGAACCGAATATGACATCAAGGGGATGGCATCCTGTCAGGATATTGCTGATGATGCATCCGATGGTCAGGCCGGGAATGGCAGCGGGCGTAAATGCCGGGAGTATCGTGAGAGCTTCCGAGAATCTTACCTGGATGACACCGTTTGCAAGGTTTAAAGAACCCGCGATGACGGTAAGCACGGTGTAGAGTGCGGCGATGAGCGCACCCTGGGACATGAGCAGAACATTTTTTTTCATTTTTCTTTTCCTCTAGTTTTGATTTAAGTAACTGCGGTTACTAAGTCAGGAAGGTTTCGAACTGACTGTTTTGTGCATGTGCCGGAGATAAATGGTATAATATCTTGTTGACACAGATGAGATAATACTTTATTACAGACATTATGTCTACTGATATTTTTGAAGCAGTTATTATGCGGAGGCAATGATGTATACTTTAGACTTTTCAAAGCCGTGCAGGGTGTATTTCGTCGGCATAGGCGGAATAAGCATGAGCGGACTTGCTCTTATCCTGAAAAACGAGGGCTTTGACGTATCAGGTTCCGACAGGGACAGATCCGATGTGACGGATAAGCTTGAATCCGAGGGAATAAAGGTCTTCTACGGACAAAAGGCTGAGAATATCTCAGGAGATACGGATGTTGCGGTGCTGACCGCGGCTATAAGACCCGACAATCCGGAATACCTTGAGATCGAAAGACTCGGTATCCCCCGTATCACTAGAGCCCAGCTCCTCGGGCAGATCATGCGCAATTACGGACTTTCCGTAGGAATAAGCGGAACCCACGGAAAGACCACGACCACCTCCATGATCAGCGAGATCCTCATGGCTGCCGGAACGGATCCCACCATTTCCGTAGGGGGAATGCTCCCTTCGATAGGTGGAAACATCCGCATAGGTGCAAGGGATTATTTCGTTACCGAGGCATGCGAGTATACCAACAGCTTCCTTGATCTTTTCCCCGATATCGCACTGATACTGAACGTAGAAGAGGACCATCTCGATTTCTTTAAAGATCTTGATGATATAAGATCCTCCTTCAGGAAATTTGCATCTCTTGTTCCCGGAAAGGGAACTCTCATCATAAACTCCATGATAGAGGATACGGATTACTTTACCGAAGGACTTGCCTGCAATGTCGTAACCTTCGGAAAAAACGATCCTTCTAAAAAGATCCCCGATTACACAGCCGATAACATAAGCTTTGACGAAGCGGGCCATCCGTCTTTTGATGTGGTGATAAGAGGTGAGAAGGCCTTTGGCCTGTCTCTTTCGGTTCCCGGCGAACACAATGTTTTAAATGCCCTTGCAGCGGCGGCTTTTGCGGATGCTGCGGGTGTGGACCGAGGCAAGACCATAGGCGCGCTGAACGGTTTCAGAGGAACGGACAGGAGATTCCAGTATAAGGGAGTTTTGTCCGGAGGCGCCACACTCATAGACGATTATGCCCATCATCCCACCGAGATAAGGACCACTCTGAAAGCGGCTCTTTCGGTAAAGCACAGGGATCTCTGGGTAGTGTTCCAGCCCCATACATATTCAAGGACAAAGGCCTTTTTCGATGATTTCGCCGATGCTCTCTCCATGGCCGATAAGGTGGTGCTGGCAGACATTTATGCCGCAAGGGAAAAAGACGATCTCGGAGTGAGTTCCCTTCTTTTATCCGAAGCGGTCAAAAAAAGAAACACCGAGAGTTATTATTTTAAAAATTTTGAAGAGATCGCAGACTTCCTCCGAAAAAATTGCCAAGAGGGCGACTTGTTGATAACTATGGGCGCCGGAGATGTGTATAAAATAGGGGATATGCTGCTAAAAGAATAACCTTTCCACCTTATCCACGGTCTTCCTATCCGGTCCCGGATCGGATACCGTGGATTATTTAATTATTTGGTGGATATCTCTTTTCAGTGTTTACGGGCATCTTACAGGTGTTATCCACTTAATCCACTATAATCACATTTCGGAAGCACCTTAAAGAAAACGACAGTTGTTTTATAAATCGTCATTTTGTCCATTTAAAAATCCCTCCCGGATATGATATAAAGGATTTTGCCGCGTGTTGAGAAGGAGGCGGGGCTTCTTTTGCAACATAAAACAGGCGGCTGTTTGGGGGATCTTTTTGTGGCACTGACTATTTACCAGGACAGCTATATAAACGCAACCATACTGTCCAACAGATTTATCGATGAATACATGACCGAGGCGAACGATGCGCAGCTCAAGGTATATCTGTATCTTGTCCGCATGATGGGAGCCAATCTTGAAACATCCGTCAGTGATATAGCCGACAGGTTCAACTATACCGAGAAGGATGTTCTGAGAGCGTTTAAATACTGGAAGGGCAAGGGAATCCTGGATCTCGATATGGATGCTTCGGGATGCCTTGTAGGGGTGCATCTGAAGAACCTCTGCAAGGAGGATCATCCGGGGCCCACCGTGGAATCCACCCACAGCCCTCAGGCTCTCGTGATACCACAGACCATAGTATCGGTGCCCGGAAAACAGACCGTTTTTGAGGAAAAAGACAACGTCATTCCCATGAAGCCCGCATACAGCTCGGCAAGGGTCAGATCCTTCAAGGCTTCCAGAGCGGACTCGGGGGACGGAATAGATATTTTCTACCTGGCTGAGGAATACAGGAAGAAACCCCTGTCCCAGTCGGATATAGCTACGATCATCTATATATGCGAAGAACTCGGCTTTTCGGATGAGCTGTTTGACCATCTCCTGCAGTACTGCGCCGCAAGGGATAAATCTGATTTCCGTTACATAGAGAAGGTCGCCATATCCTGGAAGGAGAATGGGGTGACAAATCCCGCAGAAGCGGATTCCGCGCCGGGCAGATATGACAGGAAGGTCTATGAGATAATGAGGCAGCTCGGCAAGACGGGCAATACTCCCACTGACAAGGAGGTCTCATATATCACCAGATGGACCGCAGAATACGGATTTACCGATGATATAATCCTCGAGGCCTGCGAAAGGACCGTTATGGCCACCGAGAAGAACCGCTTCCAGTATGCGGACAGGATCCTCAAGAGCTGGAAGGAAAAAGGAGTATCTTCCCTCGGAGATGTTGAGGATCTCGACAGGAAGCATTCACAGAAGAGTGCCTCTTCTTCCGCGGTCAAAAAGGCAGTCTCGGCGGGACCTGATTCCGCTTCGGGTTTTAACAGGTTCAATCAGAGGACGGATATAGATTTTGAACAGCTTGAGAAGAAGCTGATCAAGAATTGACGGATATCTGCCGCGGCAGTGTTGCCGGGTGAAAATAAGCGGGGGAGTTGCCGATGGCGCTGATGAATGACAGCTTCGACAGATTACAGGAAGAATACAGCAGCATAAGACAGGAGAACGAAAAGCTCTATTATAAGAGGCTTGAAGATACCTACAGGGCACATCCGGAACTGAAAAAAGCGGATGATGACATAGACGATCTTGTTCTCAGGAGAGGACTCGCTTCATTAAAGGGAGAAGATGCCGGAGATATTTCTCAAAGGCTTGATGACGCAAAGGCCGAAAGAGAGCGGCTCATCAGGGCAGCGGGCGTCGATCCCTCATACAGGGACAGGATATATACCTGTCCTTATTGCCGTGATACGGGATTCATAGAGCATGAGGACGGTCCCGCCGAGAAGTGCGGATGCTTCAGGAGAAGGGAATCCGAGGTGCTCCTGGAACAGTCCGGAATGGCTTCCATGCTGAAGAGCAACAATTTCTCCGTAATGCGGACGGATATCTTCAGCGGTGAGGACAGGGAACATTTTCTGAAGGCTGTTGACTTATGCAGGGATTTCGTGGATAATTTTGATTCCGACTATCGGAATATCATGTTTTGTGGTACAGTAGGTACCGGCAAAAGCTTCCTGAGCGGATGTATCGCTTCGGAGCTGCTTGCTTCATATCACAGTGTCATCTATATGAGCGCCAAGACCCTCTTTGATACCCTGGCTGCGGCGCAGTTCTCAAAGGAGAAAAAGCCCGAGGCCGATGCGGTAAAAGAGAAGATCTACGAATGCGATCTTTTGATAATAGACGATCTCGGAACAGAGATGACCAATTCTTTTGTGGGGACGGAGTTGTTTACGATCATAAATGAGCGGTATAACTCCAGAAAGTCGGTGATAATTTCAACAAATCTTGAGCTGCATCAGCTCAGGGACAATTATTCCGACAGGATTTTTTCAAGACTTACCGGCTCATATGATATTTTAAAATTATCCGGACCGGATGTAAGACAGGAGATTTAATCAATGCCCAAGCGTGAAGAAAAAAGAAACCTCGAAAGTATTCCCGTAGGTTCCCTCGGGATCATTACACTTGACGGATGCCGCCCTCTTGCGGAGATGGTGGATTCCTATCTGGTGAAATGGCGTGAGGAAAGAGAGAGTGAGCACAAGGGTTCACTCGCTTTTTCGGGATATCAAAGGGCTTCATATCTTCTCGGAGCCAAGCTTCCGAGATTCGGATCGGGAGAAGGAAAAGGCGTCATCCTTGAATCCGTAAGAGGAACCGATCTGTATATACTGGTGGATGTTCTCAATTACTCCGAGACCTATTCACTCTGCGGTCACGAGAACCATATGTCACCCGACGATCATTTCCAGGATCTCAAGAGGATCATCGCCGCTGTCGGCGGAAAAGCCCGCAGGATAACGGTCATCATGCCCTTCCTCTATGAGAGCCGTCAGGACAGGCGTACCGCAAGGGAATCCCTTGACTGTGCGGTGGCTCTTCAGGAACTTGTTCATATGGGAGTCGACAATATCATCACCTTCGATACCCACGAACCCAGAGTACAGAATGCGATCCCTCTGAACGGTTTTGAGACCGTACAGACTCCCTATCAGTTCATCAAGGGACTTCTCCTTCATGTAAGGGGACTCAGGATAGATCCGGATCATCTCATGGTCATCTCCCCCGACGAAGGCGGAATGCGCAGAGCGATCTATATCGCAAACGTCCTCGGAATAGACATGGGAATGTTCTACAAGAGACGTGATTATACAAAGATAGTCAACGGACGCAACCCCATCGTATCCCACGAGTTCCTCGGAAGCGATGTGGCGGGCAAGGATATGATCATCATCGACGATATGATATCCTCCGGAGATTCCGTGCTCGACGTTGCGCGTGAACTCAAGGCCAGAAATGCAGGCAACATATTTGTATTTGCCACCTTCGGCCTCTTTACCGGCGGTCTTGCGAAATTCGATGAGGCATATGAGAAGGGCCTGATCTCCAGAGTGCTTACCACCAACCTCATCTATCAGACTCCCGAGCTTCTTGAGAAGAAGTGGTATATAAGCTGTGATCTCAGCAAATACATTGCTTACATCATAGATACTCTTAACCACGATTCATCCATTTCGGATCTTCTCAATCCCAGTGAGAGGATCAGGAACATCGTTGAAAGATATTCTTCGGGTGAGCTTGAGATGGCGGAATGATCCGCATCATACGACAGGATCCGTAAGGGACACGGGGATTTGCCCGTGTCCTTTTTTTCTTTCTTTTTTCTTTTCTTACAAAACTGTAAGGTTGGAACGATTTTTGTAAGGAGGTTCTATGGAACGGGCAAAGACAATGCTTTAATATATCCTGTGTAAGGAGTGAGGGGAATGAAGAAAAAAGAAGATGGATTTAAACTCCCGATGGACAGAAGGCTTTACAGCCGGAGGAACTGCATCAGGCTCTCGGAGAAAATGCTTGAGAGCGGACGGATAAAGGGTATGAGCAGAGGACAGCTGGCCTGCGAGATATACGGACATGCGTATGTGTATTACAACTTCCGTCTTGTGCCGGGCTTCCTTAAGGAGCTAAAGCTCTTTAAAATGCTTTACAAATGCTGTACCGACGGGATAGATCTTGCAGATAACGGTGATACGCTCATAAGAAGGATAGTGTACCGTGTCCTTTGGATAATGCCGGCGTTTCCCGTTAAATAATTTTATACAGAAATGAGGGTAGTAGAAATGAGAGAAGATGTAAAAAGAAGATGTGACTTGTTTTCGGAGAATAAGGTAGCAATCCACAAGGGCTTCAAGTGGGAATACGATATCATGAGCGTCGCCGCAGGCCTTCTTTTTACCTGCGAAGACAAAAAGGCGGATATCGAGAAGATGAAGGCATGCGCTGAGATCATAAAAAGGGAAAAGAGTGCTTTTTCGGCATTCAGGGATGTTGCGGAGCTTATTCTTGTGAGTAAGATGGCGCTCTCATCCGATCCCGCAAAATATCTTTTTGATACGGGCTGGCTCTATGAGAAGATAAAGGGTAAGAGGATCATTGGAGATGCTCATTATATCCTTGCTGCGACAAATATCATCGATCACGGCCGCACAAATGACGCAGATGTCATTACTGACAGGATTGTAAAGATAATAGACGGATACAGCAAGGCCCATCCTGTACTCACTTCTGTGGATGACATACCTGCTGCAACTCTTCTTGCACTTGGAGAAAAGAGCGTTGAGAACATAATCGCCGAGACCGAGGAGATATACAGATGCCTTAAGAACAGATTTTCCGGACATTCTGATTCTGTGCAGGCCCTCGCGGAGGTGCTCGCTCTTTCAGACAGCCCTGCAGAGGATAAATGCAACAAGGTATTTGAGATATATGATGCCCTGAGAAATAAGGGTGCAAAATATGGTCTTGATGTGGAACTTGCTTCTCTCGGAGCACTTGCGGATCTGGATAAAGATCCTGCAGAGCTTGCCGATGAGATCATAGAGACTGAAAAATACCTGAGTAAGCTTGACGGGCTCGGAGCATGGACTGTGAACAAGACAAACCGACTTATGTTCGCGGCACTTGTTGTGGCTGAATCCTACAGTGGTGATATGCCTGAGATGAGAAATTCCGTCATCGCAGGAACCGTTGCCATTGCACTTTGCGTCGAGTGGACTATGGTTGCAGTAGTTGCAACTATGTGATCTTAAGGGGAGAATAACATGTCTGTCATACTTGATGTTCAAAATGCGGAAAAGTATTACGGAAATAAAGGTAATCTGACGGCGGCACTGAACGATCTGAGCTTCTCAGTGAGTGAAGGCGAGTTCGTGGGAATCATGGGGGCCAGCGGAAGCGGTAAAACTACACTTCTTAACTGTGTCTCGACCATAGATTCCCTTTCCGCCGGCCGCGTTCTCATAGGCGGCAAAAATCTGTCGGAACTTAAGGGCAGGGAACTTGACAGGTTCAGGAGCGAAGTCCTGGGATTTATATTTCAGGACTTCAATCTTTTGGACACGATGACTGCGCGAGAGAACATTGCCCTTGCTCTTTCCGTGAGAGGAGAGAAGGCGGGAAGCGCAGAGAAGAAAGTAGAAGAGATCGCGGGGATCTTAGGGATCACCGACGTGCTGGACAAATTTCCCGTTGAGATGAGCGGAGGACAGAAGCAGAGAGTTGCATGTGCAAGGGCTGTTGTTACGGATCCAAAACTTGTCCTGGCCGATGAACCCACCGGCGCACTTGATTCGAAATCTTCAAAGGCTCTGATGGAGAGCCTGTGTAAACTGAATACTGAGAGAAATTCCACTATCCTCATGGTCACCCATGATACCTTCTCGGCCAGCTATGCATCCAGGATACTTTTTATCAGGGACGGCAAACTGTTCACAGAGATCGTCCGTGAAGAGGGCGAGATACGCAAAGACTTTTTCAAGAGGATAGTTGATGTGACTTCTCTTTTGGGGGGAGAACTCGATGAGATCATTTGATATAGCTCTGAAAAACATAAAGAAGAGCCGCAGTGATTACTCGATATATTTTTTCACCCTTATACTCGGAGTTGCGATCTTCTATATGTTCAACGCCGTCGGAACCCAGGGTATCATGAAGACGGCAATGAACTCTTCAAACAAGGCGGTCGAAAATTTTGTCAAAGTGATCGGAATGGTCTCCGTGGCCGTCGCCATAATTCTCGGACTTCTCATCATCTATGCCAACAATTTCCTGATAAAAAGACGCAAGAAGGAATTCGGCATATATATGCTCCTCGGCATGAGTCCTTCAAAGGTATCTAAGATCCTTCTGTATGAGACCTGCATAGTCGGAGCGTTTTCTCTTGTGATAGGAATACTCTTCGGTATCGTTGCATCGCAGTGTCTGTCTGTGGTGGTGGCGAAGATGTTCGTGATGGATCTTTCCCATTTTAAATTTGATATCTCGGGCAGGGCCCTTCTTACAACATTCCTGTGCTTTATCGGGATATACGTTGTGGTTTTTCTGTTCAACACAAGGAACGTCAGGAAAAACAGACTCATAGATCTTCTCTCCGCAGCAAGAAAAAGAGAGAAGAATGTACTGAGGAATCCGAAGCTTTCTGCGGGACTGTTCATACTTTCCATCGCCGGCTTTATATATGCATGGACCATGGTAGGTTTCTTCGGTGAGACCATGTCGAGAAATACTTTTTTTGCGAGCATCATCGTGGGATTCGTTTCCACCTTCCTGTTCTTCTGGTCCGCAGGCGGATTCCTTCAGAGTGCCTGCAGCTTCGCCGGAAAGTTTTATTCAAAGGGGCTTAATTCCTTTGTGGTGAGGCAGTTCACCGGAAACATAAACTCCTCATCCTTTTCCATGGCTGTTATCTCACTTCTTCTGTTTCTTGCCCTGCTGTTTTTCTCCACCGGTTTTTCCATAAGGAATTATTTTAATTCCAGGCTCGGAAATGCTACACCCGTCGATATCACCATGGATCTGTTCTCTGAGGATCCGGAAGGCTTTTTTGAAGAACATGGCATGCCCATGAATGAATGGGCGGCCGAGTATATTAAGATCCCCATACACAAGGGTGAGCCCGTTACCATGGCTTCTCTTCTGGGAGATCATGAAGCGGAGGCTTCGGAGCAGTTCAGGATGGCTGACTGGGGCGCCATGGTCGGTGTCATGAAGCTGTCCGATTACAACACGATCGAAGACATGTACGGAAGAAGCAGGCTAAATATGTCTGATGATGAGTATGCTTTTATACTGGACTTCGACCTTCTGGGTACCATAGCTGACAAAGCGCTGGAGGACGGGAATACCCTGAATCTGGGAGGACATGTTTTATCCCCCGCATACGACCATGTGATCGCCGAATGCGTGCTCATGTCGGGAATGGAAGCAAACCTGGGGATAGTCGTGATACCCGATGAGGTATTTGAAGCGGAGGATAACGGGCTCTTTCCTGTCAGCAATATGATCGCTGCGGATTATGTAAGTGACGAAGCGGGAGTACGTGTCGAGGCATCGCTTGAAGAGGCGGGGGAAGGAGCCGTATTCTTTACCACCAAAAGAAATATCCAGACAAGAAGCATCAGCGTGACCGTGATAATAGTATTTGTGGTGCTCTACCTCGGCATAGTGTTTGTCATATCCGGAGCGGCGATCCTCGGACTTAAGATGCTCTCCGATTCCGCATCCTCCGCATCACGCTTTGAGATACTCAAAAATATCGGTGCAGGGAGCGGTGAAAGAAGGAAAGCACTCTTTGTCCAGATACTTGCTTATTTCGGCCTGCCGCTCCTTATCGCGGTGATCAGTGCGGTGTTCGGAGTCAGATTTGTCAAAGGCTTCCTTGCTTCACTCGGCATGATAAAAATGGGAGAAGGCATTGCGCTGTCCCTGTTCATTATGGTCATCGTATACGGCGGATATTTCTTGACAACCTTCGAGGGTTGTAGAAAAATAGTTAAAGTCTGAATGCGTTATGTAAGGCACAGACCGCAGCAGCGCTGTATGTCCGGAAAATAATTACTAAGATGATCGGTGGTTTTGAATTGTGATGTTTCGTATCGGGATTTTGGAAGATGATATAAAGGTTGGCGAAGAACTCAGGCTGTTTCTTGAAAGCAGCGGCTATGAAGCGGTCTTCATCAAACCGGAGGAGTACTTCGGATCATCGGAAAAAGAAATGATATCACTCCTCCTTTCCAAAAAGCTGACACTGCTTTTGCTCGATGTGGGACTTCCCGGTTTTGACGGAATAAGGATCTGCAAGGCCTTCAGGGAAGCGTCGGAGATCCCGGTTGTGATGATCACCAGTGACAACAGCGAACTCACTGAGCTCCTGAGCATACAGAGCGGAGCGGATGACTTTGTTCCCAAACCCTTCAATACCAGGATACTTCTGGCCCGTATCGAGAGCGTCATCAGAAGAGTGTACGCCCCGGCAGGCATTCAGGATCTGACATACGTAACGACGGAGGGCGGTACCTTTAAGCTGGATACGGCAAAGGGCAGGATCTCCTGTGACGGCTTTCCGGACGCGGAACTTACCAGGAACGAACTGCATATACTTAAGGTGCTTGCTGCGGATAAGGGAAATATTGTTTCCAGGGACAGGCTCATTGAAGAACTCTGGGACAACGAAGCTTTCGTTGATGACAACACCCTGACCGTAAACATGACGAGACTGAAGGCCAAGCTGGAACAGATCGGCATAAAGGGTGCCATTACGACCAAAAGAGGAATGGGGTATCTTTTAAATTGAATTTTCCCAGATATATAAGAGAACATGTCGTGCA
>CAMNEB010000071.1 GCA_946536155.1 uncultured Lachnospiraceae bacterium
TTAAATTGCTGAAAAATTACAAGCTGATAATCAGATATGACGGCACCAGATATAAGGGCTGGGAGCATCAGCCGGGCGAGGAGATGACCATCCAGGGCAAGCTTGAGACGGCCGTTATCCGCATGCTGAACCCCTCCGGGGTAAAAGAAGATGCAGCGGACTCCCTCGGATCCTTTGAGGGGAAGATCCCGGATATAATCTCCGCCGGAAGGACGGATGCCGGCGTATCTGCAGAAGCTATGTGTGCAAATGTAAGGCTTGATACCGTGCTTGACTGCAGGGGCATCAGGGACGGCCTTAACCGCAACCTTCCGGATGACATATGTGTCGTCAGTGTCGAAGAGGTATCAGACCGTTTCCACGCCAGATACAATGCGACCGGCAAGACCTACCGCTATACATGCTATGCCGGGGAACTCAAGCCTGTTTTTGACAGAAAGCTCTGCTATGAGCTGGGAAGCATGCCCGATATCGCGGCGATGAAGAAAGCCGCGGGATATCTGATCGGGGAACATGACTTCACTTCATTCTGCGGAAATCCGCGGATGAAGAAATCCTGCGTAAGGTGCGTCGACAGCATAAAGATCGAATACGCGGATGAAAGACTTACCTTCACCTATCACGGGACCGGATTCCTTCAGTACATGGTGCGCATCATGACGGGCACTCTGCTCGAGGTGGGACTTGGCAAGAAAGACCCCGACTCCATCCCCGTCATTCTCGATACGAAAGACAGGAGTGAGGCGGGCTTTACCGCACCTGCGAGAGGACTGAGGCTGGTCTGCGTAGACTATGAACAGTAATCGGTGTAAAAGAATTTGAGAAAGATCATCGGAAAACTTAATAAGATCTTATCCCGTGAACAGAAGAGGCATATGGCCTTCCTCACGGTGATGATGATCATCGGAGCACTGCTCCAGACAGCGGGCGTCGGACTGCTGGTTACCGTCGTCAATATCGTCATCGATCCCGTAAAGAGCGCGGAGAGCAGTGCCGCACAGCTGTTCTACGATATCATGGGACTTGATCACGAGAGCGGATACAGGATCTTCCAGTTTTTTGTAATGGGACTGATGATAGCGGTTTTTGTCATCAAGAATCTCTACCTCTATCTCCAGCAGAAGGCTGTGTATGCCTTTGTCTATCGCAATCAGTTCTCCACATCCGAGCGCATGATGAGGAATTTTGTGCGCAGGGATTATGAGTATTATCTGAATGCCGACACTGCTGTCGTTCAGAGATCCATAACCTCTGACGTCAACAACATGTATGCACTGATCCTCTCGATACTGCAGCTCATCTCGGACGGTTTCGTGTCCATGTGCGTGTGCGCATTCTGCCTCGCACAGAGCGGACTTATGACCATCATCTTAGCGGCGGTGCTCGTGGTGCTGCTCGCCATCATCAAGAAAGTCTTAAAGCCCGTTATGTACAAGGCCGGCAAGGACAATCAGGACTATTACAGCGGACTGTATAAATGGATCTCCCAGAGCGTGCTGGGCATCAAGGAGGTCAAGATATTCGGACGCGAAAAATATTTCGTCGACAGCTACAACGCATGCGGAAACGGATATGTCAACGCGGTCCAGAAATACAGCCTCTATAACAGCATCCCCAAGCTCCTCATCGAGGCTGTCTGCGTTACCGTGATGATGATCTACATGATCGTGATGATCGCACTCGGAAGAAGCTCCGAATCACTCATCAGCGATTTTGCGACTCTTGCCGCAGCGGCACTTGTGCTCCTTCCCGCGGTAAACCGCATTAACAACCAGATCAATTCCATGGCTTATTTTGAGCCGTTCCTCATGAATGTCAGCGACAATCTCCAGGAGGATATAGACGAGTCCAATACCGATATGACCTTTGCGACGGATGCACCCAAGCTTCCCATCACAAAAAATATCGAATTCGACGGCATCACCTATTCCTATCCCGGCTCGGATGTGAAGATCCTTGATAAGGCGGATTTTGAAGTCCCCATCGGATCCAGCATCGGAATCGTTGGGACCACCGGTTCCGGAAAAAGTACTCTCGTTGATATAATGCTGGGACTCCTTAAGCCCTCGGAGGGCATCATAAAGGCGGACGGTGTTGATATCAGGGACAATTACAGGGGATTCTTAAAGAACGTGGGCTATATCCCCCAGATGATCTTCATGCTCGACGATACCATCAGAAACAATGTTGCTTTCGGTGTGGCACCTGAGGACCAGGATGAAAACCGCATCTGGGAAGCCCTCAAAGAAGCCGCACTCGATGAATTCGTAAGAAGCCTTCCCGAGGGACTTGATACGGGAATAGGCGAAAGAGGCATCAGGATCTCCGGCGGACAGCGTCAGAGGATCGGTATCGCAAGAGCACTTTACGACGATCCCGAGGTCCTCATACTCGACGAAGCAACATCTGCTCTCGATAACGAGACGGAGAACCTGATCATGGAATCCATCAACAGGTTTATGGGCAGAAAGACCCTTGTGATCGTTGCCCACAGACTTCAGACCATAGAAAAATGTGACATGGTATTCAGAGTGGGAGACGGACGGATAACAAGGGAGAGATGAAAAACAAATCCTTCAAAAAGATCATCCCGTATCTCGCAGCAGGCGTCGTCGCACTGGTCTGCATCGCCTCGGCCGCCCTGTATCTGAATGCGGGCAGAGCCGGAAAGGTCCGGACGGATATTGTGATCTTCGGCGACAGCCTTATGGCCTATGCACAGGATGAAACCTCCGTGGCATCGCTCCTTGCGGAAAAGACCGGACTTAAAGTGACGGATCTGTCATTCGGCGGAACTTTGATGAGCGATAACCCTGAGACGGAGACTCTCGGGTCTCACAGAAACTACCTGAGCATGTACACCATAGCAAGATCTTTTTACATGGACGATTTTTCCGTGCCCAGGAATATCCGGACCACGGAGCCTGCGACGGATTATTTTGACGAACGCATCCGTGCCATGGAGAGCCTTGATCTTGCGGATACGGATACAGTGATAATGGATCACTGCCTGAACGACTATCATTGCGGCATCCCCATCGGGACCCCGGATGATAAGGATGAATATACCTACTGCGGAGCTTTCAGATCCGTTACCGGATTTTTAAAAAGCGTAAATCCCGATATCAGGATCATCGTTCTCTCGCCGACACAGAAATGGACTGTTGAAGGAGTAAGTGCCGAAGAGATAGATTACGGCGGAGGCACTCTTGACGCCTATGTCAGGGCACAGAAGGAAATGGCTGAAGTGCTCGGACTCGAATATATCGATATCTACGGACTCTATGATGAGACGTATCTGACTCCCGAGGGAGAAGAGATAACAGGTTATTCCTATACCGTGGAGGGAACACATCCAGACTTTTACGGACGTGATGCGATCTCCTCCGCAATAGCGGAATACCTTAAGGAAACAGACAGATGACTGTAAATGATGCGATAAAAAAATTTAATGAGAAAATATCTGCATCCGACCGCATGGCATTTCTGTGTGCGTTTTTCGCGGGACTTCTGATCCACATGCCCGCGATGCTCATGGATGTGCCGAATCATGACGGCCTCTCCAGCATGTATTTCTCACAGAACATGATCACATCCGGCAGATGGTTCCTGGGCGTTGCGTGCGCCGCTTCATCCTATTTCACCGTCCCCTGGATCATCGGTCTGATAGGACTTCTGGAGCTTTCTCTTACGGCAGTCCTGCTGGTCAGGATCTTTGAAACCGACAATCCTGTCATCATCATGCTGATCTCAGCGCTCCTTGTGAGCTTCCCGTCCCTGGGTTCCACCTTTGCATATGTCTTTACCCTTGACGGCTACATGATGGGACTGTTCCTTTCCGTGCTCGCTGTATACCTTGCAAAAAAAGATCACTTTTTCTTCGGCGGTATCTCCCTTGCTTTCAGCCTTGGCATTTACCAGTCCTACCTTGCTTTTGCGATGCTCCTTTCTGTCTACTGCATCTGGGATTTTATGATCCGCGGCGAAAAGGGATGCATTAAAAAGAGCATGAACTTCATATACATGGGACTCGGCGGTGCGGTGCTTTATTATGTTCTGCTGATGATCCTTCTGAAGATCCAGGGCAAGGTACTTGATACATATCAGGGCATAGACAATCTGTCCGGCGGAGGACTTTCCGGCAGGATACAGACGATCCCCGGTATTTACGGAAACTTTGTGAAGTTTACCCTGTCAAAGGGATTTCTTACCGGCCCCGCAAGCGAGACTGCGGCACTTATCCTCGGATGCTGCACTCTGTTTGCCGCAGCGGTCCTTATCATAAACAGATCCCTTGTGAAAAAACTCTGGTTCTGGTGGGTCGGACTTTTGACACTCATCCTCGTTCCCGTTTCGGCAAATGTGGTCCTACTCATTACGCCTCAGGTAAACTACCACCTTATCATGAGATATCAGTGGGTACTGTTCTGGATGGCCGCCTTAAAGATCTGTGACATATATGTCACTTCCTCGAAGGGTGTATCGAAGCAGCTTGTTTCCTGGATCTCTTTTGCGGCGGCGCTTGTGATAGTCATATCCTATGCGGTTTCTGTAAACATCGGATATACAAATCTTCAGAGAAAATACGAGAAGACCTATGCCTACGCGGTGAGGCTTCTTGACAGGATAGAAAATACCGAGGGCTACTATCACGGAATACCCGTGGTGATCATGGGAGTCATAGGCGATGACGAATTCCCTCCCGCAGATCTTACATCAAGTGTTACCGGAGACATGATCGGACTTGAGGGAGATTATCTTCTTTATTCCGGATATAACTATCAGACATTTTTCAGACATTATCTCGGAGCCGACATAAATGTCATTTCCATGGATGTGGTTCCTGAGATCTATTACAGTGATGAATATGTCAGCATGGAAAGCTTCCCCGGAGAGACGAGCGTAAAGTATGTCGACGGAAAGATCCTTGTCAAGACCGAGGACGCCGTAAGAGACTAGATCACAGTGTTTTTAAAGATGTAAAATGTTGTAAGGGACTAAAGCAAGATCTTAAAAGTCCCGCGAGGAACAGATATGATTTCTGTAGTGCTTCCGGCATACAATGAAGAAAGTAATATAGAGCCCGCCATCAGAGAGATATCCGCTGTGATGGAGGGATGCAATGAGGATTATGAGCTTGTCTTTATAAGCGACGGGTCGAGCGACTCCACATATTCCGTTATCAAAGAGGCATCGGCTAAGGATCCGCATGTAAAGGGAGCGGAGTTTTCCAGAAACTTCGGCAAGGAGGCTGCGATATTTGCGGGGCTTTCCCTTGCATCCGGAGATGCGGTGATAGTCATGGACTGCGATCTTCAGCATCCCGTCTCCGTGATCCCCGAGATGATCTCCAAGTGGAAGAACGGCGCCGAGGTCGTGGAGGGCATCAAGAACAGCCGCGGCAGGGAAAGCATCTTTCACAAGATGAGTGCCGGACTTTTCTACGGGATAATGAGTGCGCTCATCAAGATCGATATGAACTCATCATCCGATTTCAAGCTCCTCGACAGGAAGGCCGTTGATGCACTTCTTTCCCTTCCCGAGAGCAATACCTTCTTCAGGGCACTCACCTTCTGGATCGGCTTTAAGTCCGACAAGGTTTTCTATGATGTGGAGGAAAGACGCAGCGGCAAGAGCAAGTGGTCCACAAAAGGTCTCGTCAATTATGCGATCAAGAACGCCACTTCATTCTCCACCCTGCCTCTTAAGCTGATCACCGGAATGGGATGGATTTTCATAGTGTTTGCCATCATTCTCGGTATACAGACACTGGTCAGATTTTTCATGGGCAATTCTGCGGACGGCTTCACCACAGTTATTCTGCTGCTCCTGATAATAGGAGGTCTCATGATGCTCAGCATGGGTATCGCGGGTCATTACATCGCGAGGATCTATGAAGAGGTAAAGGGAAGACCCAGATTTATAATAAGAGATACCGTCGGAGGCCTCTTTGATGATACGAAAGGATTTTGATGATGATCAATTTCAATGTTCCGCCTTATGTTGATACCGCCATCGGATATATAACAGAGTGCGTAAAAGCCCAGAAGATCTGCGGCGACGGTCAGTACACAAAAAAATGCAACGAATGGTTTGAGAAAAAAACGGGCACGGCCAAGTGCCTCCTCACAACATCCTGTACTCATGCGACAGAGCTGGCAGCAATCCTTTGTGACGTAAAAGAAGGTGATGAGGTCATCATGCCTTCATTTACCTTTGTCTCCACCGCCAATGCCTTCGCACTCAGAGGCGCGGTCCCCGTGTTCGTCGATATCAGACCCGATACCATGAACATCGATGAGCAGAAGATAGAAGCCGCCATCACAGGCAGGACGAAGGTCATTGCCCCTGTTCACTACGCAGGCGTCGGCTGCGAGATGGATACCATAATGGATATCGCAAAGCGCCATTCCCTCAAGGTCGTTGAGGATGCAGCACAGGGCGTCATGGCCACATATAAGGGCAAGGCTCTGGGTGCCATCGGCGATTTCGGTGCATACTCATTCCATGAGACCAAGAACTACAGCTCCGGCGAGGGCGGTGCCATCCTCATCAAAAATCCCGAGGATGCGGAGCGCGCCGAGATCATCCGCGAGAAGGGAACCAACAGAGCCAAGTATTATCGCGGTCAGATAGACAAGTACACCTGGATTGATATCGGTTCATCCTATCTGCCCAGTGATATGAACGCAGCATATCTCTACTCACAGCTGGAGATTGCGGACAAGATCAACGAAGACAGAAGAGCAAGCTGGGATCATTATTATTCAAGACTTACAAAGCTTCGCGATGACGGAAGGATCGAGCTTCCCTATGTTCCGGAGGAATGCGTTCACAACGCCCACATGTTCTACATCAAGTGTAAGGATATCGAGGAGAGAACGGCACTCATCAACCACCTCAAGGCAAATGACATACTGGCTGTGTTCCACTACATCCCGCTCCATAACGCCCCTGCAGGCAAACTCATGGGATGGTTTAACGGCAAGGACGAATATACCACTAAAGAGAGCGAGCGCCTTCTCAGACTTCCCATGTACTACGGATTAAAGCCGGAGCAGGTGGATTATATCTGCGACAAGGTAGCGGAGTTCTATGCAAAATAAAACAGGGGACAAGATCATCCTCATTCTTAAATATGCACTTTTCATGCTCCTGTGCGTTCAGATCGTTACAGGGTGTGTATGGTGCATATTGAATTTTGCGCACCTGTCGCCATTCCCCGAGACCTTTTCCATGATGAAGATGTCATCGACCCTTCGTCTGAGAAATAACACGGGCATCCTGTACCCTTCGCTCCTGCTGACCGTAAGGGCGCTGACGCTGAATGCGGGCCTTCCCTTTTATGAGGTCATGTATGCTTTCCAGCTGCTCCTTGCCTTTGTGTCATGGTATGTTTTTGCAACTGCCTCCCTCGGGATCGCAAAGAAAAAACTGAGGATCTTCTTTGCTCTTTCCGCGGTGACTTTCCCCATGGCCATGCAGTGCCATCTTGCAGTCCTTGAGCATTCCTTTGTATCAAGCCTGCT
Organism: uncultured Lachnospiraceae bacterium; assembly: GCA_946536155.1. GTDB lineage: Bacteria > Bacillota > Clostridia > Lachnospirales > Lachnospiraceae > AC2028. The sequence continues at coordinate 7,530 of CAMNEB010000071.1, forward strand.
CTGCCTGCTCATCGCTTTTTCAGTGGGCTTTTCAAGAGAGTGGAAAGGTGCTTCAAAAGGATACAGTCTGAACAAAGCACTTTTGGATGTGAGCGTGGTTTGTCTGTTCTGGCTTCTGCTTGCACTGACATCAAGGGAGTTTATACTGATCGGCCTCATCCCTGTTTTGTTTTTTCTCATACCTGTCTGCAGAAAAACAGAGTATAAGTTTAATATCGCAAAGCTCTTCCCCGCAGGCATTGCGGCGGTCTTTCTTGCAATCATCCTTTTATCCGACTCACTTTTTGCATCGGAGGATCATAATCTTCTGAGCAGCATCAAAAGGAGCATGTATTACAGGACCGCCTGGAGTGTGAATCTCAGCGACAGGAACCGCTGGCCGGAGGAACTGACATCACTTGTTGATGAGGATGTGATGTATACCGTAAGGGATAACCCGGCACTTGTAAGGGAGGACCTCAGATATGCCCTGGAAGGGGAGCTGGGACCGAAGGCTGCGGCAGATTTTCTCGGAAGTCTGGCATACGATGCTTTCAGATATAACAAAAAAAGGATCGTAAAGCAGACCGTGACGGATATTGCCGGATATCTCTTCCCTGCGGTCATGACCGAGTGCATCCTTAAGGGAGATGCCATGCCGGGATATGTGACGGGGAACCTGGATGTGATGTCCAGATATACCCCTGCTCTTTCATTTTATTACCTGAGAGGCTTTGCGGTGCTTTCCGTCATCGGTGTCATTTTTTCCGTGATCGGAACAGCCCTTTCCGGAAAAGAGTGCATGGCAAAAACCTTAAGAAACGCTAAGTTCTTTATCCCGACAGTGATCCTTTCCGCCGCATGCGCCGGATACTGCGCCTTTATGGGTGATAATATCTGGGATTATAAAAGAGCGGTTTTTGTCAGCTGTCTCTGGTTATCGTACGCGGCGGCTTTTTGTATAAATGTTTTTGACGGCAAGGAGACCGGATGATCTCAGGAATCCTGATAACAATCGCATTGGAGCTTTTACTCCCCCTTTGCATGGGACTTTCTGTGACTGTCCTTGCAAAAAAAGAAGATACGCTCCTTCATCTTATCGCTGACTCTGCAGTGACGGGTCAGGTGATCCTGTTTGCCCTTTTCCAGCCCGTTATCGTATTTGCGACCCTTAAGGGAATGGAGCTTCCGCAGGGACTTAAGATATTTGTGCCCCTGTGCATCCTGGCTCTGATCTTCCTTGCGGGCGCATGCTTTATCTCACGCAGAAAGAGTAAAGAAAAGAAGATCTGCGTAAAAAAAGGTTCTTTTTGCATCTGGGGACTCATCGCATTTGCACTTATCGCATTTATGATGGTCATGTCATTTTTGTACACCTATACGGACGGGGATGATGCGTATTACGTTGCTGCGGCTTCCGATACTGCTTCCTCAGAGTCCCTCTATACAAGGGATCCCTATACCGGCGATGCGACACTCACACCCTACAGATATCTCTTTGCTCCCTACCCCGTGTGGATCGCGATGCTCTCGAAAGCATCCGGCATCAACACCGCGGCGATGGCACATTCATTTTTCCCTTGGTCAATGATTCTTTTCAGCTTTGCTGTAATGTACCTGATTGCTTCCGAGCTCTTTGATGATTCCCGCAGACGTTCGGTCTTTATGTTCTTTGTTTCGGTCCTCGTTATGTTCGGGGATTATTCCATCTATTCTCCCGAGAATTTCCTTCTTGCAAGATCCAGACAGGGAAAAGCGGCCCTGGCTTCTTTTGTCATTCCGTTCCTTGTCCTTCAGATCGCAAGGTGCATTAAGCGTTTTAATGAAAAAAAGAAAACGGACCTTTCAGGCCTTCTGCTCATATCCGTTACGGGATTTGCGGCGGCGCTGTGCTCGACGATGGGAAGCGCACTCTGCCTTGCACTTGTATCCGTTGCGTCACTTGTGATGATGATTGTTTACAGAAAAGTGAAATACCCGCTCCTCATGATGCTTTCATCATGTCCGGGGCTGATCTTCATGATACTTTATGTGATAAAGAGATAGGACGATATGCCGGGCGATATTCTTCTGATGATAAAAAACTATACCGGTACGGGATTCATAACGATACTTTTCGTTATGTGTCTTTCCTATCTTGCGGTAAAAGAAGATGACCGTATGAAGCGCATCCTGTTTATCTATATTCCCGTGATCGTTCTTGCTTTTTTCCTGTGCCCGGTCAGCTACCTGGTTTACGGCCGTATCTCGGAGAGCGTCACATACTACAGACTGCTCTGGCTGGTTCCCGTAACTCCCGTCATCGCCTATACCGCGGTAAAGCTCAGCACATCGCTAAAGGGTATACGGCAGGATATCTGCATTGCCCTCATCGCTGTTTTGATCGCTGTTTCCGGAAGGCTGATGTATTCGGATATGTATATGATAAAGGCTTCAAACATTTACCATATGCCGGATGCAGTGGTCCATATCTGCGATGCGATCCATGTTGAGGGCAGGGAAGTAAGGGCTCTGATGCCTTATGAATTCCAGCAGTTTGTCCGCCAGTACGACTCCTGCATATGCATCCCCTACGGCAGGGAATATATGATGAATATCTTTGCGGAGCCCGATGATTTAAGGGATGCCATGATCAGAGAAGAGAGGGATCCTTACGAAGTCGGAGTCCTTGCCCATCAGAGAGGGTGTCATTACATAGTGGTCCCGGCCCACGAGAGATTCACGATCCCGCCCGAGAATTATGAAGAATTTATGAATATTGACGGCTACATCATATATAAAAACATATATCTCAGCACGGATCTTTGACGGGAGCGGTTTTGACGATGTCTTCCGCAAAAAAGCCAAAAGGATATGATTCCACAAAAAACGCCTTCGGAATTTGTGAAAAACGCAGATAAATGGTATAATTTTTAAATCTATGGGTAAATTGATAAATTTTAGAAAAAATAAGGGTAAGGAGTCTCCGGACTCCGAACTTGCTGCGTTTGAAGAAGAGATCGTAAGCCTCGATGAAA
>CAMNEB010000072.1 GCA_946536155.1 uncultured Lachnospiraceae bacterium
AAGATACGTTGATCAGTGTATATATTTAGAGCCAAAGAATTATCAGTTTCAAGACACTCTTGCATGGTACGATGGCTGAGCCGTAAGATCGTTACCTATACTGATTCCCATGAATAACCTCCTTGTTTTTACACGTTAAATTGTTCTTCAGTTCCTCCGAAGTCCGTTTCGGAATGTTTCATACCCTTCTGCTTTTATCTGTATTCAGTATCGGGGAAAAAAAGCCGGGAATAAATACTGTTTACGTGAACAGCTGTTTTTATGCCGTGAAAAGAAAAACACTCTGCAAAGGCTGCAGAGTGTCTGATGGATCATAAGATATGCGGTTTTAAAACCATGCGTTGAAATTGATACCTGAGTATCCGTAATATCCACGTCTGCTGCCGTATCTTCCGTAAAGTCCCGTGCAGTTTGAAAGATATCTGCTCTGCTGTTCGGATGCGGAATGCAGTCTCTGCGCGGATGAACCGATGATCCTTGCATATGAACCGCCGCTTCCCAGCAGGGTCTTTACCCTGTCAAAATCAGCATTCTTGAAATCTTCCTCGTTTACGGACAAACGGCCGTCTGCTCCTACACCGATCCCTATATTCGCAAGGCTCCCCGTCATGATACCGGTCATTCTGGTCATGCTCTCGCCCGCATTTCTGACGGTCCTATCCGATGTGCCTTTTAAGGAATCCAGCGCCTCATTATAGCTTCCAGCAAATTCCTTTACAGCCTTCAGTGCTTCTTCCGGATCATATTTCTCCCTGCTGTAAAACAGGCTCTCTTTTCCGGAATCCGAAAGCTTCCCGGCTGAAGCAACAAGCTCGCTGCTCTCCCTCGATACCCTTGCAAGGTCGCTGCCCGCAGTAAAAGTATCGGTAAATCTGTTCCTGTCAGCCACGGTATTTCTCGCGGAGACCTGATCTTCTTTGTTTTTTGCGTAATATGCCTTCAGAGCTTTTGAATACGCACCGGATCTAATACTCGAAAGCTGGGACAGATTACTGTAAAAGGAACTGCCGAACATCGAGCCGGAGCCCGTTCCGAACAGTCCGCCGTAATCATAACTGTTGAATCTTATCATCGTATCACCTCCTCTGTGGCAGGTATCTACTGTGATTATCGGATATTTTCAATACAATACAAGCATTTGTATGTGAATCGCTCTTTTTTTGATGTGAAGCGCTTGTCACCTCTATCCTATCATCATAACGTTCAATGTAAAGTACCTTTTCCCGCCGCTCTCTTCCTGATGGATCTCAATATCTCCTTTGTACCTTGCTGCGATGCTCCTTATGTTTTTCAGGCCGTATCCGTGCTCACCGCCTTTTTTGGAGGAATCTATCAGCCCGGAATCGTTTACCGCTTTTTCTTCTCCTGCCACATTCCTGATGCTGATAAGGAATGTATTGCCTTTTGTTACGGACCTTATCTGCACGGATCCGTGGGGCATCTCCCTTGACGCTTCAACCGCATTCTGCAGGGCATTGTTCAGGATGACACTCATGTCGAAGGGATTTATGTCCAGGTTCTGAGGATAGGAAAAACTGCTCTCAAACTCTATATCATCACTCTTGCATCTGTCATGAAATTCGGATAACACAACATCCGTAACGGCATTTCCCGTCTTTACGGAGGGCTGCATTTCCGCGCTCCGGTCCAGGAGTTCCTTTATATACCCGCCCAGTTCTTCGGTATTTCCCGTTTCCGCAAGGCCTTCTATCACTGCCAGGTGATTGCCCAGATCATGTCTCAAAGAACGCATTTTTTCATACAGCTCTTCTATGTGCGAAGTATATCTGCAGGCATCATCCAGCTGCTTTTGCACCGACTCTTCGATGAATTCTTTTTCCCTGGTCTCCATGATCTGCTGATACAGGCCTATTATGATGATCACAGGGAAAAAAGAAAAAATACAGAACATGATACGGTACGGATTGGCCGGGATATTCCGTGTGATGCTTCCGTTTTCTATTCCATCCATCCACAGCCGGAAATACGATGCGATTATGGGTCTTACAAAAAGAAGCGTACAGACCGGCGTCAGAAGGATGATCAGCTCACTTATCGACAGCTCCGCTGTTTTCCTGCGGTAGACTTTATGGATGATCCTTATCACTGTGTAAAGAAGAAGCAGCGAGAGTCCGTAGGTCAAAAGATTCCAGATGACGAATTCGATCACCACGGGTTCAATCCCTGAATTATACCAGTCAAAGCTAAAGACAAGATCTCTTTCAAAAAATCCTATCTCGGTGAAGATCTCCGTAGAAAGCCAGCTGATCAGCCTGAAGAGCAGACACAGGAATACCTTCTGGACGGGATTTTTCCCCTTATCGGAGATCAGACAGGAAAAAAAGGTGACGATGAGTATCAGGGCGACCATCATCCTGTTAATAACACTGCCCATATCAAACCGGGAATTGATCTCCGATAAGGCCCAATATACAAAGGCCGTAATATATGCAGCCCTCTTTTCCGATACGAACGGTCTGAGCCAGTAAGCAAAAAGAAATGCCACACCAAACAGATATATCTCTATAAGAGTATTTACATATAAGTCCGCAAAAGCGGCGAAGTCGCTGATAATATAGTCCATCATAATCTTTCCCTCCGGGTATGATAGGACATATAGGCTTTTATAAGCTCCGGATACTTTCCCCTTGCCACGGGAATGGCCGCATCATGCATCCTTACGGTCCTTGAGTCATATGACTTTACATACCCCAGATTAATGAGATAGGCTCTGTGAACCCTGTAAAAATCCCTGCCGGCTATTTTTTCGAGATCCGATATCCTGCCGTAGTACTCAATGACATTTCCGCCCGTCATATGCAGTATGATCCTCCTGTCAAAGATCTCCGCATAGACCACATCGGAAAGAGTGACATTGGTATTGGCCCCTCCGCTCTTTACGGTTATCGACCTGCAGCTTTCGCCCGGTGTTTTTTCCTTAAGGATATCCTCGGTCAGCTTCTGCTCTTCCGACTGCTTTACAGCCTTGCGGATCACATCTTTTAATCTGCTTTCGGTGAAGGGTTTTACGATAAAGTTAAATGCCCCCACATCAAAGGCATTAAAAACCTCCTCTTCAAGCGCCGTGACAAATACGATCACGGTTTTCCTGCCTGATGCTCTGAGCCTTGCTGCAGCTTCCATCCCGCTTATCTTCGGCATCTGTATATCGAGGAACAGAATGTCCGCATCAAATGAGGGATCTAGTATCCCGGCCGCATCTTCATAGACTTCTGTCTGTATCTCTCCGGAGACTTCCCGAACGGCCCCTTCTATAAGATCCCGTATTTCTTTTTCATCGTCGCATATCGCAGCTTTCATAGACATTCCTCTCTGCCTTGCATATCGCAGCTTTCACAGGCATTCCTTTCTGACCGGCATACCACAGTTATTATATCGGAACCGTCATCCATATCAGGATTTCAATTACGCAAAACGCATATTTTTTGCCGTGAATCGCAGTTCCTTAATGGAAACTTTTCCGTTTACATCATAAAAAACGCTGTTCACCGCAAAACAGTTTATACCGAAAGTACTTTGTCCGAAAAAAATATTGATACCGGATCCCGTTATTTTCCCGGACCCGGTTACGACCGGGACATATTTTTACGATATATACATTGAATTGTACCCTTACACGGAGGTGCAGGCACATGAAGGTAAACAGAGAAAACAACAATATCATCAATCCGCTCAGAGGCGGTTTTCAAAGCGCCGGCGCATCCGGATACGGGAAGCCTTTCATTTATGCGGGAGGAACCGGAAGCAGAGCATTAAGCCCTCTTGAAGAAAAAACGCAGGCAGCCCGCAAAAAGGCCATGAAGCTTGTTTCCGATGCATTCAGCGGTGTAAAGGAAGCCGATAAGATGATGGAGGATCAGCGGGACCGTTTCAGGGAGCTCTCCGACAGGACCGGCAGTCTGAACGATCAGATCAAAACCCTCAGAGAAAACGGTATATCCGAAGAAGCAACGGAAGAAGAACGCAAAGCGTATGATGACTCCATAAAAGAATATGAAAAGCAGTTAAAAGCCGCAAAGGCTGAAATGCAGGCAATTGACCGGGCATTACGCAGCTCTAAGATTGAACGTTTAAAGTCCGATCCCGTAGGCGATGCTTTTGAAAAAGGCGATAAGATCATGGACGCAGCGGTAGATGCCGCGCTCGGCGAGATGACTTCGGATGCCATGGATAACATACAGAAAGACCTGGAGGAAAAACAGGAACAGGCAGAGAAGATCCGCAAAGAGCAGGAAGAGCTGGAAGAAAGGATCGAGAAGACCAAAGAAAAGAAACAAGAGCAGGAAGAGCTCATCGAGGAGATACTTGAAAGTACATCTTCCGGAGAAGCATCCGGCATGACCGTGACCGAGGCTCAGGACCGGGTCAAAACCATGCTCAGCAAACTCGGGCTCATCGAAGAAGAAATAAAGGGTGCCGCGATAGATGAACTGAAATGATCACCTTGAGGTCTGCCCGTCTGTCATAAACTCCTCATATCTTCCTCCATCTTTTCTGGAAAACACTTTCATGGTATTATTCTGTGGGGGAAAATATGAGGGGAGTATAAATTTATAGATGTCGGAATATAAAGAGAGCAAAGATAACCCTTTGCACAAGGAATACAGCATGTGGAGCAACACGTGCTATATCATCCGGAAAATGGCTGAATATCAGCCTTCTGTATTATTTCTTATGATCCTCGGCTTTGCCGCCGGATCAGTCCTGCCCTACTTCACGGGAATCCTGGGAAAATATGTTATCGATATCATAGAGTCCGGAAATACGGCTTCAGGTGAGAGTGAGCTGATCAAGCTCATGGCAGTCTTTGGGATCATCGCACTGCTTCTGAACATATGCAAGACCACCTCCGATTCCAAGACCTGGTACAGGTTTATTTACGTACGCATGAATATGATAACCGAGCGTATCGCAAAGGTACTCAGCCTGGATTACGAATACCTGGAAAGACCCGATGTGCTCGATGTTGCTGAGCGTGCAAGCCAGGCGACCAACAACAATGATAACGGTGTGGAGGGGATGATGAGGCTTATGGCCCGTCTGGGTGAAAATGCCCTCACCGTTATCGTTACTTTTATCGCCGTCATGGTCCTGGATCCCAGACTCATCATAGCAATGGTAATACTTACCGTTATCCAGTATATCTATTTCAGGCACATAATCAGGATCGATAAAAAAGAGGTATGGGATAAACTATCCGGCTCATGGCGCAGCAGACACTATATGGAAAGGATCACCCAGGATTTCGACTATGCGAAGGACATAAGGCTCTTTAATCTGCGCGATTATCTGACCGAAAAGTTCGACAGGGTCAACGCGTTCTTCATTGAGAGAAACGACTGTCATCACAGGATCTGGCTCAGATATAACTTCGTATCCGCCGCCACCCGTACCGTTATAGAAGCACTCATCTATGCGGCGCTCTTTGCCGCCATCATAGGGAAAGAAATGTCCGCCGGAGATTTTACCATGTTCCTTTCCTTCTCTCTTGCATTCTCCGGTGCTCTCACCAATCTCCTGCAGAGATTCGGGGATTACAAAAAAGCAAGTCTTGAAACCGATGATTTCCGTTCCTTCATAGACCTTGATACCGGAACAGACGACAAGGACCTTATTCCCGTTCCGGATGCAGATTCATATGAGATCGAGTTTATTGATGTAAGCTATAAGTATCTCAAATCCGACAAAGAAGCACTGTCCCATTTGAATCTCAAGATTCGTCCGGGTGAAAAGCTTGCGGTAGTCGGCTTAAACGGCGCCGGCAAGACCACGATGATAAAACTGCTCCTCAGGCTCTACGACCCTACAGAAGGCCGTATAACGCTGAACGGAACAGACATCAGAAAATTCAGGCGCTCGGATTACTATAAACTGTTCGCACCCGTTTTCCAGAACGTGGAGATATTCGCATTCCTGATGTCTGAAAACATCGCCATGCAAAGAAATACCGGACTGGATATCGAAAAAGCCCGCAGATATGCCTGCGAGGCGGGGCTTGGGGAAAAGATATCATCTCTGCCCAAAGGCATCGAAACGCCTCTTACCAAGATCGTCGAAGATGACGGTGCAGATCTTTCCGGCGGTGAGAAACAAAAGCTGGCACTTGCAAAAGCTCTGTACAAGGGCGCAAAGATCGTGGTCCTCGATGAGCCCACTTCCGCTCTCGATGCCATTGCCGAGCAGTCTCTTTATGAAAGCTTTGACGAAATGATCGGCGGTAAATCCGCGGTCTATATCTCGCACAGGCTCGCCTCAACCGGCTTCTGCGACAACATCGCCATGTTTGAAGACGGGCACCTTGTGGAATACGGAAGCCATGATGAGCTTATGGCTTCAAACGGAAAATACGCCGCGATGTTCAACACTCAGGCACAGTATTACCGTGAAGATACAGAAAATAAAGAAAGCGGGGTGAGCGTCAATGCATAAGATCACCTCCGTAATAAATGTACTGTTCGGCACCACCGCACGAAAATATCCTTTTTTCTTCGTGCTGAAGACCTTAAGGATGCTGATCTCGGCGGCATCCCCCTTTATTCCGCTCTTCATCTCTCCTCTCATCGTTGATGAGATCGTCGGAGACAGGGATATTAAAAGGCTCGTCACCCTCGCAGCGCTCCTCATAGTATCGGAGATCACACTGCAGGTACTGGGAGATCTGTGCTCGAACTATATCAACAGATACAGCACCCGTATCGAAAGGTATTTTAATATCCTGATCGGCAGACATGTCATGGAGCTTGATTTCCAGCTCACCGAAGACAAGGAAGCTCTTGAACAGATAGAAAAAGCCACAACGGGTATGGACTGGTATTCCGGCGGAGTAAACGGTGTCTCGGATCAGTTTTTCGGATTTCTTGCAAACATGCTCCAGGCAGCCGGATTCATCACACTGCTCACGATATATGCACCGATCCTTCTTCTGGTGATGGTTGTCTGTACCATGTTCAATGCGCTGTTATCCATCAAATGCAACAAGATCGGTATCGAAGCCTTCAGCAAGCTCTCAAAGGTAAACAGACTTTTCGGATACTTCGGATGGAATATAGTCGATCCCCGCTACGCTAAGGATATAAGACTGTATGATGCCAAAGAGATGATGGTGGATTCCTGGAGGGAGAACACCGCAAAGAGCAATTCGCATTGGAAGTGGCAGGGGGATACGTGCTACCCCTATAATTTCGCAATGGAAACTCTCGGTATAGCAAGAAGCCTCTTTGCGATCTTTTATGTGGCACTCCTTGCCATAAGAAAGGTGATCGGAGTCGGAACCTTTACGCAACTCATTGCCGCGGAAGGCGGACTTAACAATGCGATCGGCGGAATGGTCGGAAATGTTACCGAACTGATAAAAAGATGCAATTATGCCTACGAATATGTTGTATTCATGAACTACCCCGAAACACTTCCAAAAGGAACACGCCCTGTCGAGAAGAAACCTCATGAGATAGAATTCAGGCATGTATCCTTTTCCTATCCGAAGACGGACCGCAAGATCCTGGATGATGTCAGCATAAAGATCCTTCCCGGAGAGCATCTCTCCATCGTGGGACTCAACGGTGCCGGAAAAACAACTTTCATCAAGCTTCTCTGCAGGCTCTATGATCCGACGGAAGGCGAGATACTTTTAGACGGCACAGATATAAGAGAATATGATTATGCACAGTATATGGAACAGTTTGCGCCTGTTTTCCAGGACTTCAAGCTGTTTGCCTTCTCGGTAAAGGAAAACATAGCTTTTAACGATGATGACGCCGATATCACGGCACTTACCGACAGAGTCGGTCTGCATGATTTCGTGGAAGGCCTTGATAAGGGAGCCGACACCAACATCTTCAAGTTCTTTGATGAAGAAGGCGTCGAGCCTTCCGGCGGAGAGCAGCAAAAGATCGCCATAGCAAGGGCTCTGCACAAGGACGCTCCCGTGGTCATCCTCGACGAGCCCACCGCGGCCCTGGACCCCATTGCGGAATATGAGATCTACAGGCAGTTCAATTCCCTGGTCGGCGGAAGATCCGCCTTCTATATCTCACACAGGCTCTCAAGCTGCCAGTTCTGCGACCGTATAGCGGTATTTTCGGGAGGCCGCATCGCAGAATACGGAACCCACGCGGAGCTTGAGAAGATTGAGGGCGGTATCTACGCTGAGATGTTCGAAGCCCAGGCAAAGTATTACAAGAACTGACTGCATCTGCTAAATGCACTCTTTTCTCACCATAGACTCACTATGCGGACAGGTAATATGCCTGTCCGTTTTCTGATGCGGGATATGCACTTGTACCCGCCTGCGGAAAATTTTATATTTATGTGTAACGAAAAGAAAAAAGACCGGACTAATCTATTGAACGTGAAAGGAGGAAGAAAGCTTGAACATCAAAAAAATGTGCGAAGAATATTACAGCCTTGTTCAGGCTTTTCTGCTGACTCTCACGGGCGGCGATCCGGATCTTGCCGAAGAACTGACACAGGAGACCTTCCTGCGTGCGATAAAAAACTGCGATAAATTCAAAGGTGATTCCAAAGTTTCAACATGGCTCTGTCAGATAGCAAAATACACATTCTGGCAGTACCTGGACAAAAAGAACAGGTTTAAAAACGTCCCTCTCGACGATATTCCCGACATTCCAGGAACAGATCTTATCGAAGAGATCTACATCAGAAACGAGACCAACAGAGCTTTATACGAATGCATCGATAAGCTGGACAGTCCGGGCAAGGAAGTCGTGCTCCTCAGGCTGAAAGGCGATCTTTCATTCAAAGAGATAGGCGATATACTCGGAAAGCCGGAAAACTGGGCAAGGATCACATTCTACAGAGCCAAAGCAAAAATAGGAAAGGAGATGAATGCATATGAATGAACTTGAATATGACCTTATGACATATCTTCTTCCTCTTTATCTGGACAAAAAAACAAACAGCACTACAAATTCCTATATTGAGGAAATACTCTCCCGCAGCCCCGAATGCAGGGAACTGTATGAGGCTATGGCCGCAGATATGAACCTGGTAAAGGAACCTCTGAAAAACAGGACGGCACATATCGGACCTGTTGGGAAAATAGTCATTGCAGTCGCAGTATATATCGCGATCGTCATTCTTATCGTAACTGTTTTCACCATCGTACTTACATACGGAGTTTTCTAATGAATAACATACCATCCGAAGTAATTGAAGATCTGCTGCCACTTTACCGTGACGATGTTTTATCCGGTGAAGTCAGGGAATTAGTGAAAAAAAGACTCGAAGGCTCCGGGGAATTAAGGGAAAAACTGGATGCTCTCGAATCCGAGCGCATCCGTGAGACCGAACATACCGACCGTATGGAAAAAAACTTTCTCGCCGGGATACGCCGGTCAAGGCATTACATCATCGGCATCGTGATAGGCGCTCTCATTCCCATAGGTGCACTGCTCCTGTTTATTCTGTATGTGCTGATAATGAGCCGGATAGCGTAACGAAAGAGGATTAAAATGACTGAAAAGAAAAGCAAAAAAATACTGATAGGTATCATCGCAGGTGTGGTGATCGGACTTGTAACGGTTTTCGGGTTTATCTTTGTATTCATACTCCTGTTCTTATTCGGAGGTCCCGCCAAAACGGTCAAAAACCCGGACAAATATGCACAGACCCTCTCTTACTACTCTCCCGGCGAGCCCGGACACAGTTTAAGGACCGGATTCAGTGCATTTCCGGAGACTATACCGGACAGCGCATTTGAAGACGGAAGAAGGCCTGATTTCTACTTATGGTTCAAGGACACATGGGATGATCCGACAGCCGAGGTTTACCTGCTCTGTACGTACAGCGATGAGGATTACGCCGCTGAAATAGACAGGCTGAAGAACTATACAAAGGTCTTTACGGAGCCTGAAGTTTCGGAGAAAAAACTTCTTTATGATGATTCGGACAGATTCTCCCATCCCGTCTATCTTGCGATAGACCACAATGACCGTTCCTACGAATATGCAATGGATCTGGGAGACAATTCCATCGCATATATCTACACCGCATGGAAGCCGAATCTCCGTAACATCAAAAAGATCCCCAAAGAATATCTTCCCACGGATTATGAAGAGAGCCTCACAATGGAAAATTCCTGTTTCGACGCCAAAGGCTCCTACAGTGTCTATATATCAGATGTGCAGTACGAAGGACAGATCGACCGCATGTACGACTGCTCCAGATAGATCATTCATAACATCGCTCAGCCTTATCTGTTAAGCCGGGCGATGTTTTTTCGCATTTGATATAGTTTTTTCGGATTTGATATATGTCATGCCCCTATTGTATGATGGACGGAGGATATGTTTACATCCTGACATCAATAGGAATACAAAGGAGATCCATCCGATGAACAAACCCTTTAACATGGATGACGGCAAGTGCG
>CAMNEB010000073.1 GCA_946536155.1 uncultured Lachnospiraceae bacterium
GGAATTCGGGCTGAGCGGGATTCTGTGCTACTACTCTGTCATAGATCTCGTCAACATAAGACATAAAAAAATCCTCCTTGTATATGGTCGGCTATTTACTTTGGTTTCTTAAAAACCAAAAAATAATATAATACATTAAAGCAATAAAGTAAATACAAAAATACATGTATACAAAGTTTTTTTGAGTTCGTTTTTAAGAAAAAAACAGACCCGCCTCAGCGGGTCTGCCGGATATTACTTTGTGTGAGGGATCAGTCAAGCGTGATCTCAAGGTACTGGGAGCTCAAGTATACCACCCTGTTGTTGTAGACGACTTCGCACCATCCGTCCTCTTCGGAAACCAGTCTTGCGGTGGTTCCTTTGGCAAAGGATCCCATTATCATTCCGTCGGTGCTGGGTGATGATCTCATATTCAGTGTCTCAGTCGCGGTTACGGAACCTATTGTGACGACACTGTCAACATCTATCTCGAGAGTGATGTACTCTGCTTTGACGTATCCGGTCTTACCCTCGTAATTGATGCCGTACCATCCGTTGCCCTTTATCTCGGTGACTTCGACAGCCTGACCTGCAGATAACTGTCCGATCCTGTCTGCGTTCATGGAATCGGAGATCCTGACATTGACTGCGGAATTGGCAGTACCTGCCTTGACCGTGTCCTCCTCTGTCTCGTCACCCGGAACTTCCACCTCAGGCATCTCTATCTCTTCGCCCGAGTTGAGTGCGGCAAGCTTCTCTCCCACTTCAACGCTGACTATGGAATCGAGTTCCTTCATGTATGTAAGAAGCTCGGGGCTTGCGGTTATCACATCATTGTATTCGCTGGTGACCCTGTTTCCGAGTTCCACCACATCGTCGCACAGAATGGCATGATTTACATACTCATCCTCGGCTGTGGGAAGGTCTGACGTTATGATGCAGAAGTTACCGTTTTCGGTCTTCCTGACATAGAATCCGTCATATGAAGGAAGCAGATTATCGGGATAAGCATCGAACACCACGTCGGATACCGCAAATACGATATATGCGGACTCATCATAACCGGGGATCGTATAGATGTTCTTTAAGAGATAGTCAAGATATCTGCTCTGCTCGGCATAGATGAGCTTATCCGTGATCTCGATGTAATCCACCATAGGTTCGAGGGTATCTATATCCCCGTTCGAAAGACACAGATAATATGTTTCAATGAACTCGGCAAGGTCCTGATCGGTATTTTCCGTAAGGAAAAAATCCTGAGTCACAGGTTCAACGGGATCAGTCACTACCGGAACATCTATCACCGCGGTAGAGGCTGAAGGGATCGGTTCCGGGGTTTTTGAAGCATTCCTTGCGGACAGCGCCACCTTGGTGATGACTGCCGTGAGGATCAGCAAAATGACCGGAGCAACGATCTTGATATTTTTTTTAACGAACCGGACTGATCTGCCCAAAAAATCCTTGTTCATCCATTCTCCGTATGCAGCCGACAGGAATCGAACCTGCATTAAAGGCGTCGGAGGCCTTCGTTCTATCCATTAGACTACGGCTGCATGTAAATCGGGTGTGTAACAACGCCGCAGATAAAACACGGACATATGTTACGATTTTATTACAATCTTTCGAATTTTACCATAAACAAGCCGCAGTGTAAAGTTTTTGGGTTTTACGAGGCAAATGTGATCTTTCCCGTATCACGGTCAAAATAGTACAGAGAATCCGAGAGGACATCCTGTGGCTCCACCTGTGTACGGTTAATGGAGAATATCATATCCTTGATGCATCCGGTATCTTCCTCGCCGTCATCCGCAAATGCGATGATCTCATGGACCGAGCTGGGAATCAGGAACAGATTGCGTCCGAGCTTGTCGGAAAGATCCTTTAAAAGCCCGGGATACAGCATAGTTGCGGCTCCGTTGGACATCTGCCTGTTCGTCACCACATAAAGAGGGACGGATTCTATATCCTGAGTAATAAAGCCGCTTCCATGACCGCTCATCCTGTCGAGGAACTCTCCTATCCTCTGGCATCTTCCCGGCATCGCATTCGGCGCATTCTCAAGCGCATCCTTCATCAGAAGTCCGGTATCCACTCCCCATCTTTCCATATGCGAATTCCTGATGAGGATGGTACCCTCCGGAAGTCCGTTCATCTCAAAGCAGTAATAAAATACGATCTCAAGATCCAGAAAAGGCACATGGGGCACGCTTTCAAGAAGGAACTCGTTTCTCTCGGAGGATATGAGTTTGTAGGAGAGACCTTTTTTTACCTTCTCGTAATCCTCGTAAAAGCTCACATCTATATCGCCCTCGGGAAGCGCAGCATAAAAATCCCTGACGAGCCTTCCCGCGACATCCTTGATGCTCTCACCGTTTTCATAGCTCTCAAAATAAGACGCAAGATAAACCGTCGGTGAAAGATTTATGCCCTCTTTTCTGATGACCAGGGCTTCGAGCTTTATATCATTATTCTTGCTTATGGTCACTTCCTCTACGGAGTAACCCTGTCCCAGCTTTTTTTCTACGGCCTTTTTCATGTTTCCGGAGAATTCGGTCATATTCATATTTTTCCCCTTTCATAACGCGTGTTAACGGATAAAAAAAGCAGCCATGCATAAAACATGGCTGCAGATCACATCGCTTTGAAAGGACGGATAAATATCAGACTCTGGAAAGATACTCGCCGGTTCTGGTATCGATCTTGATCTTGTCTCCGGTGTTAACGAAGAGAGGAACCTGAACGATAGCTCCGGTCTCAACGGTAGCAGGCTTGGATGCGCCTGTTGCGGTATCTCCCTTAAATCCGGGCTCGGTCTCGGTGATGTCAAGTTCTACAAAAAGAGGAGGCTCGATAGAGAATGCATTTCCGTTGTGAGAACATACCTTGCAGATATCATTCTCTTTAACGAACTTAAGTGCATCGCCTACGAGGTCACTATTGAGCTGAACCTGATCATAGGTCTCGGTATCCATAAAGGTATAGAGATCTCCATCCCTGTAAAGATACTGCATATCCTTTCTGTCTATATGAGCCTGAGGACATTTCTCGGTAGGGCGGAAGGTACGCTCAACCACGCCGCCGTTCTTGATATCCTTAAGCTTGGTGCGGACGAAAGCCGCTCCCTTGCCGGGCTTAACATGCTGGAAATCGATGATCTGATAAACGGAATTGTCGAGTTCGATCGTAATACCGTTCCTGAAGTCACCTGCAGAAATCATAAAAAAACCTCCTAAAAAATCATACGCCAAATAATCCTCGAATATATTACATTAAAAATATCGGGATTTCAACACTTTTATTTTTTACAGCGCTCCGCGATAAAATCCATGGCTTCAAGATACCCCTCGAGACCTTTTCCGTAGATCTGTTTGTCGCATGCCGGGGCGGTCACGGAGACCTTTCTGAAATCCTCTCTCGCAGTGATATCCGAGATGTGGACCTCCACCTTTACGGGGGCTTCAAGGCTCTTTAACGCATCATGTATCGCATAGCTGTAATGGGTATAGGCACCGGGATTGATCACGATGCCGTCCACATTCTGGCTGTACGACTGCTGCAGCCTGTCTATGATGGCTCCCTCGTGATTCGACTGAAAGCACTGAACCTCGGCCCCGAGCTTTCTGCCGTGTTCGGTGATCATCTTTATGAGCGAACTGAAATCCTTATTTCCGTAGACTTCCTTCTCCCTGATGCCGAGAAAGTTAAGATTGGGACCGTTAATTACCAGTATTCTCATTTTTCCTCCTCATTAAGCCTGTCTGTTTTATCGTCAACGGGGATATCCCATCCGAGTGCCCTGAGCCCTTCAAGTATATCTTCCATCACCTTGTCCCTGCTGCAGCTCCCGGTATCAACGATCAGATCCGCGCATCTCTCATATGCAGGCAGCCTGCCCTTCATAAGAGTCCTGATCCTTGTGAGGGGATCGGCGCTGCGAAGGAGCGGTCTGGTCGTATCATTCTTAAGTCTTTCATACACCTCTTCCGGGGTTATCCTGAGATATACCACGGTTCCGCAGGTCTTTATGAGGGGCTGGTTCTGGAGCTGTACCGGCGTGCCTCCTCCAAGGGAATAGATGGCGGGACTTCTGTCCTCGCGTATCCTTCTGAGCACATCCGTTTCCATAACCCTGAATGCCTTCTCACCCTTTTTATCAAAGATCTCGGAAATGCTCATCTTCTCTTTTTCCTCGATCATCCTGTCGGTATCATAAAAAGATCTCCTCAGTTTATATGAAAGGCTTCTTCCTATGGATGTCTTGCCGCTTCCCATGAATCCTATGAGGATGAGGTGCGGACCTTTTTCATATTCTCTGTTTTTTCTGTGTTCTGTACCCATCAGTCAAATACTTTTTCAAATACCTCATCGGAAATATCATCGCCTATCTCAAGACCGGTCCAGTATTCATATGCAATGATGCCCTGATAAAGGAGCATCCTTGCGCCGTTAAAGCTCTTTGCTCCCGCATTTTTACACAGCTTCATGAACTTTGTCTCGGCGGGGTTGAAGATCAGATCGTAGCCGGTCCCGACCTTTTCGTAAAAAGCGGGATCTTCTATAACAGCCTTATCCGTATCGGGACTCATTCCGACGCTGGTCGCCTGGATCACGATATGTTTTTTCCCTTCGGGGAGAAAACCGATATTTCCTATGGGGAGCGGTCTTGCAAAATTTCTTCCGCTGATGCGGTTTACATCTCCCGCAAGTTCCTCCGCACGGTCCGAATTCCTGTTTATGATGGTGACGCTCTGTGCACCGTTTTCTTCAAGCAGCATCACAACGGCTCTGGCAACGCCGCCCGCACCGAGGATTATGATATCCTCTCCCTTTATGGAAACGCCGTCGTGTTCAAACGCACGGAGCAGTCCCGGCATATCGGTATTAAATCCCCTGTAGCCCCTATCCGTGCGCACCAGAGTATTTACGGCACCGATCTTCTCAGCAAGAGGATCTATGCCGTCAAGGAGCGGGATCACGTCCTGCTTGTAGGGAACCGTTACGTTGAGTCCCTTTATCCCCAGGGCAAATGCACCCTCTATGGCCTTTTCGATCCTTCCCTCCTCAACATGGAAGGGGACATATGCAAGATCAAGACCGGTCTTAAGTGCCAGCAGGTTATGTATCGCAGGGGACTTGGTATGTCCTATGGGATTTCCTATCACCCCGTATATATCTGTCTTTCCACCTATATCCTTCATAATGACCTCAGCTTCATACCTTGTTTTTGTGATATTCCTTCAGCACTATCCACTCAAGTCTGCGCTTTAGGATTATCTGTATCTCTTCCCTCGGATCTATGGGAGTCGTAAGAACGGTCTCTATCCCGGTCCTGTTTGCACCCCATATATCCGTAAAGAGCTGATCTCCCACAAAAAGAGTACCGGATGCATCCGTGCCCATCATCCTCATAGCCTCTTCATATCCCTTTTTCGCGGGCTTAGCGGCTTTGTACAGATATGCAGAGCCTACGGCCTCCGCAAAAGGACGCACTCTTTCTTCCCTGTTGTTTGAAAGAAGAACGGTCTTATATCCTATCCTCCTCAGCTTTTCGAAAAGCTCGATGCTCCGCTCATCCGCAGGAGCTCCGTGCATGACAAGAGTATTGTCTATGTCGTAGATGATCCCTCTTTTTCCGCTCTTAAAATATTCTTCGTACGGAATATCATAGGCGGAGGCTATTTCTTTTGTAGGATAAAACTTCCCGAACAATGACCTGCCCTCCGGCAAAAACTCTCTTCAATGCCTCTTTTCGAGTGTATAATGGATACAGATCATACGGATCTGCAGAAAAGAGGAAAAAATGGAAAAAAGATTACTCAATTACATGGCCTATCTTAAAAACATTTCCGAAAAAGCAGAAGCAGGCGCATACTCCGAAGAAGAACTGGCAGTGCTCAGAGAGCAGGCGCTGATCCAGATAAAATTCTTCCAGCATGAGAGACTGATCCATCTGATCGTGACCATGACCTTTGCCCTCATGACGGTGATGACCCTTATGGGCATATGCTCCTCCGGCTATCTTCCGCTCGCCGCACTGATGGTACTTCTGCTGGTGCTCCTCATCCCCTACATCAGGCATTATTACATCCTGGAAAACGGGACGCAGACGCTTTACAGATATTTTGATACGCTGGAAAAAGACAGGACTCCCAAAGGCACAGAGCCTTTCAGACAGTAAGGCTGTCATCGTGAAATGTTATAGTCAACGAATTTAGTAATTGCCGTATCGCGGGCTGAAAATGTATCATCTAAGCCATTTGCAGTCCGCGAAAGTGCAATTAATTAATTCGTGCACTATAAGCGCAAAGTGCGTCACATACCGATATGGAATACCTGTATGAGCAAAAACCAGCACAGACCGTAATACAGTGCCACTCCCAGAATATCGTTAAGAGTTGATATGAACGGACCCGATGCTGCGGCAGGGTCCACTTTTATTTTGTTGAAAAACAGCGGGATCAGTGTTCCGGTCACAGATGCAACGAGCATTGCCACCAGCATCGCAAATCCTACGCAGATAGATACCGTTACGGAATAGTTCCATGCCTCTCCCTTTGCAAAGTGGATATAAATGCCAACCACCAGAACGGATATAAGTCCCAGTATAAGACCGTTGCCCAGTCCTACCTTACTCTCTTTGAACACGAGCTTTAACTTATCCGCTGCGGTAAGCTCTTCATCCGCAATGACCCTTATGGTGACAGCCAGGGACTGTGTACCGACATTTCCCGACATGGACAGGATCAGTGACTGGAAAGCGATGACAACGGGGATAGTTGCGATAACGCCCTCAAATGCTCCTACGAGAGTTGAGGTCAGCATTCCCAGCAGAAGAAGTGCGATCAGCCAGGGTATCCTCTTTTTGATGGAAGCGGAAGTCTTCTCGTTCAGATCCTCTTCTTCTGAGAGACCTGCCAGCTTTGCATAGTCTTCACCGAGTTCGTCATCGACCGCTTCTACGATGTCCTGTGAGGTGATGACACCGAGGATATGTCCGGATTCGTCAAGTACGGGGATGGAGTCCTCAGCATAGGACTTGATCCGTTCGATGCAGTCGGATACCTTCTCATGATCTGTCAGGTAAGGATATGATGTTGCGATCAGGGTATCGAGCTTCGTATAGTCCCTGGCGATTATCAGGTCCTTTAATTCCAGTACGCCGTAAAAAACATCATTTTCATCCGTAACATAGATGGTGAGGATGTTGTCGTTCTCACCGGCCTGTGCGATGAGTTCCTTCATTGCGGATCTGACATCAAGATCCTTTTTGATGACCACGAAATTGGTGGTCATGCGACTTCCTATCTCCTCATAGTCATAGGACTGGATGAGCTTAATGTCCTCTCCCGTCTCTTTATCCATGAGTTCGATCAGGCTCTCGGCCTTCTCTTCATCCATGTTCTCGAGAATATCAACGGCATCATCCGTATCCATGTTCTCAAGATATTTAGCCGCACGCTCTGCGGGGATCTCGGCAAGGAGTTCGTGGGAATCCTCAACATATGCGAGGATTTCGGAGAAACGTTCCTGCCCGAGTATCTCAACGGCGCGTCTCTTGCCCTTGTCATCGAGGGATTCGAATGCTCCCGCAATATCATTGTCATGATAATCGGAAACCTTATAAGCAATCTCCTCTGCGGGAAGGTCGCTCAGCAGCAGTTCGGCTATCTCCTGCTCATAATGTCTTTCCTCTGATGAGACCGGTACGTTTAATTCCTTTTCTTCCATATCCCTGCTCCGATCTTTTTATAAAAGATTTTATTTCAGAAACAAATACCGGTGTTCATCGCACCGGTATTTTGTATTAATGACTGCAGATCTTTTTTTGATTACTTGATCATAGCATGATATTCCTGGAGCGAACGTACATGTACGCCCTCGCCGGAAAGCTCTGCCTTGATTCCCTCAGCGGTAGCTCTTGCTCCGGCTATGGTGGTGATATAAGGAATGTGATGCTTGATCGCATTCTGACGGATGTAGCTGTCGCTGACATCGTCCTTCTTGGTTGAAGGAGTATCGACGATCAGGTCGATCTCTCCGTTCTTTATGGCATCAACGATATTGGGTCTTCCCTCGAATATCTTGTTGATGCGCTCGCACTCGATTCCTGCCTCCTTGATCTTCTCGTAGGTGGAACCTGTTGCGAGAATCTTGAATCCGTCATCGGCAAAGCTCTGTGCGATGGGAAGCAGATAGGGCTTGTCGTTGTGGTTGACACTGATAAGGACCGTTCCGGAAAGAGGAAGCTCAGTCTTGGTAGCCTCTTCTGCCTTGTAGAATGCCTTTCCGACATTCTCGGAGATTCCGAGGACCTCACCGGTGGATCTCATCTCGGGTCCGAGAAGAGGATCGACCTCAGGGAACATGTTGAAGGGGAATACAGCTTCCTTGACTCCGTAATAAGGGATGTTCCTGTCCTTAAGTCCGGGTACGGGTGAAGGATCTCCGGTGATGGAACTCATCATTATCTGAGTTGCGAGTCTTACCATGTTGATATCGCATACCTTGGAAACAAGAGGCACGGTACGTGATGCTCTGGGATTGGCCTCGAGAACATATACGACATCATCCTCGATCGCATACTGCATGTTCATGAGTCCTACGACATGCATTTCCTTAGCGATCTTTCTGGTGTAATCCTTGATCGTGGCAACCTGCTTTTCGGTCAGATGCTTGGAAGGAAGGATACATGCGGAGTCTCCGGAGTGGATACCTGCAAGTTCGATATGCTCCATGACTGCGGGAACAAATACGTTCTCGCCGTCGCTTATGGCATCAGCCTCACACTCGGTAGCATTGTGAAGGAATCTGTCGATGAGTATGGGTCTGTCGGGAGTTACGCCGACTGCCTCTGCCATATAGACATCCATCTGCTCATCATCATGGACGACTTCCATTCCTCTTCCGCCGAGGACATATGAAGGACGGACCATAACGGGATATCCAATCCTGTGTGCGATAGCCTTTGCTCCGTCCACATTGGAAGCCATTCCGGATTCTGCCATGGGGATCTGAAGTCTGTCCATCATATCGCGGAACAGATCTCTGTCCTCTGCCATATCGATGGTCTCGGGAGTTGTTCCGAGGATATTTACGCCGTATTTCTTAAGGTCAGCCGCAAGATTGAGAGGAGTCTGTCCTCCGAACTGTGCGATGACTCCGACGGGCTTCTCCTTCCTGTAGATGCTGAGAACATCTTCAAGAGTAAGAGGCTCGAAATAGAGCTTGTCTGAAGTATCGTAGTCGGTGGAAACGGTCTCGGGGTTGCAGTTTACGATGACCGTCTCAAAGCCGAGCTTCTTGAGTGCAAATGCGGCATGTACACAGCAGTAGTCAAATTCGATACCCTGGCCGATACGGTTGGGTCCGCCGCCGAGGATCATGACCTTCTTGGGGTTATCGGTTGCCTTACTCTTATCTTCTATATTGTAGCTTGAATAGTAATATGCGCTGTCCTTGGTTCCGCTGACATGAATGCCTTCCCAGCCTTCGACTATGCCGGCAGCTTCTCTTGCGTTCCTGATGCTCTCTTCGGTAACACCGCAGATCTGTGAAAGATACTTATCGGAGAATCCGTCCTTCTTGGCAGTGCGGAGCATCTCGGTCTCGGGAACCTTTCCCTTGGAAGCGGCCATGATAGCCTCTTCCTCATCTACAAGCTCCTTCATCTGCTCGATGAAGTACTTCTTGATCTTGGTCATCTCGTGGAGTTCGTCAACGCTTGCGCCCTTGCGGAGAGCTTCATACATGATGAACTGTCTCTCGGATGTGGGATTTACAAGCTCTTTCATGAGCTCTTCAAGGCTCATCTCATGGAAGTTCTTAACATATCCGAGGCCGTATCTTCCCTTTTCGAGAGAACGGATAGCCTTCTGGAAAGCCTCCTTGTAGGTCTTGCCTATGCTCATGACTTCGCCGACGGCTCTCATCTGGGTTCCGAGGTGATCGGATACGCCCTTGAACTTCTCGAATGCCCATCTTGCGAACTTGATGACAATATAGTCTCCGTCGGGAACATACTTATCAAGAGTGCCGTACTTGCCGCACTCGATATCCTTAAGATCGAGTCCGCATGCGAGCATAGCGGAAACGAGCGCGATGGGGAATCCTGTTGCCTTTGATGCAAGGGCAGAGGATCTGGATGTACGGGGATTGATCTCGATGACGATTATACGGTCGGTCTTGGGATCGTGAGCGAACTGACAGTTACATCCGCCGATGACCTGAACCTTGTCAACGATGCTGTATGCGTATTTCTGAAGTCTGTCCTGTACTTCCTGTGAAATGGTGAGCATGGGAGCGGAACAGAAGGAGTCTCCGGTATGAACACCCATGGGATCGATATTCTCGATGAAGCATACGGTGATCA
>CAMNEB010000074.1 GCA_946536155.1 uncultured Lachnospiraceae bacterium
AGGGATCATTTCTGGAATTTCGCAACCAGCGATCTTGCAACAGAGTTCCTTGATGAGCCTTATCAGAACGGCATCGGTGTCAAGGGTCTGTTCTACGGAGAAGAGGGCTTCAGACATTTCTTTACCACGACTCCCGTAAGCTCCATCGAAGATTTTGCAGGCATGAAGATCCGTGTGTCCAATGACCCCGTCATGAACGGTCTTGTAAACGGCCTTAATGCATCTCCCACAGTTGTAGCTTTCGGTGAGCTTTATTCGGCACTCCAGTCGGGCGTTGTTGACGGAGCAGAGCAGCCTATCGCCAACTACAAGTCTAATTCCTTCCCAGAAGTTGCAAATAACCTTATCCTTGACGGACACACCCTCGGAGCTATCGAGATCGTAGTCGCAACTCCCGTATGGGATTCTCTTACCGCAGAGCAGCAGAACATCCTTCTCGAAGCAGGAAAGTATGCTCAGCAGAACAACAAGGCAAATTCCCAGTCCAAGGAAGATGAAGTTCTTGCACAGCTCATTTCGGAAGGCTGCAACGTTGTTGAAGTCAAGGATCTTACTCCCTGGCAGGATGCGGTCAAGGATGTTGTCTCTGCAAACAGCAAAGGCAAGGAAGATCTCTACAACCAGATCCTTGCAATGAAATAATAAAAACCGGAGAGTTTCATATGCCCACAATATTTACAAAACTTGATAAGATCAAGCCCTTATATGATGTGACTTACAAGTTTCTGTTGGTACTCTGTAAACTGCTCCTCATCGGCGATGTTCTCATAACATCCATGGCGGTTGCCGGAAGATATGTATCCTTTATTCCAGATCCGTCCTGGACTGAAGAGATAGTCCTTACGCTGATGGCTTACATGGCGGTCATTTCGGCCGCCATGGCCATTAGGCGGGGAGCTCATATCCGTATGACTGCATTCGACAGATATCTTCCGAAGAAGCTTTTAAAGGTACTTGATCTGCTTTCGGATCTCTTCGTTATGGCATTCGGATTCATAATGCTGATCGTAGGTATCCAATATGCGATGAAGATCGGAGCAAAGGGTACATACATCAGTCTTCCGAAGCTTTCAAAATTCTGGATGTATTTCCCTGTTCCGGTTGCCGGATTTGCCATGATCGTATTTGAGATCGAGTCCGTTTATAATCACATAAAATCATTCTTTATACCTGATAAGGAGGAAGCGAAATGACAACACAGTCTCTTGCGATACTCGTCCTCCTGGGGTCGTTCATTCTTCTGATATTGCTCAGATTCCCCATCGCTTATGCGGTCGGTATTTCATCTGTTTTGTGTCTGCTTGTTCAGGGCGTTCCCATCACAACGGTATGTCAGCACATGGTCAAGGGCATTAATTCATTTTCTCTTATGGCGGTCCCGTTCTTCATAACCATGGGCGTGCTGATGGGAAGCGGAGGCATATCGAAAAAACTGATAGCACTTGCCGATGCCTGTGTCGGATGGATGACCGGCGGTATGGCAATGGTAAATATCGTCGCATCATATTTCTTCGGCGGTATTTCAGGTTCTGCGGCAGCCGATACCGCATCCCTCGGATCGATCCTCATCCCGATGATGAAGGAACAGGGATACGATGAGGATTTCTCCACAGCAGTTACGATCACCTCGTCCTGTGAAGGTCTACTGGTCCCTCCCAGCCACAACATGGTGATCTTTGCAATGGCCGCAGGCGGTGTTTCCGTAGGAAGTCTTTTCCTTGCGGGATATGTGCCCGGCGCCATGCTTGCTCTTTCTCTTATGGTGGGTTCATATATAATCTCTAAGAAGAGGCATTACCCCAAGGGGGAGAAGTTCTCGATAAAGAGATTTGCAAAACAGCTCGGTTCTTCATTCTGGGCACTTGCAGCGATCCTTATCGTTGTCATCGGTGTTGTCGGCGGTGCCTTTACCGCTACCGAGTCAGCTGCTATCGCAGTCATCTATTCTCTTATCGTCAGTGTGTTCATCTATAAGGGACTTAACTGGAAAGGTGTCTGGAAAGCTCTTGAGCAGTGCATTGATACCCTTTCGATCGTTATGATCCTCATCGCAACATCAAGTGCGTTCGGATACTGTCTTACAACCCTTCATGTTCCGGATCTTGCATCCAAGGCGATAATAGGACTTACCGACAACAAGATAGTCATAGCACTTCTGATCGACCTGATCATTCTGGTACTCGGCTGTATCATGGATATGGCTCCTATCATCCTCATAGCTACCCCTATCCTCCTTCCCATAGCTGTTTCGATAGGTATCAGCCCCATCCAGTTCGGTATCATGATGGTATTAAACTGCGGAATAGGACTCCTCACGCCTCCCGTGGGAGCGGTCCTGTTCATCGGATCCGCAGTCGGCAAGCTGCCCATGGAGAAGGTTGTTAAAGCAACGGTTCCTTTTTATCTCTGCATGATAATCGTTCTGTTGCTCATCACCTTCATCCCGGGAGTCAGCTTATTTCTTCCAAATCTTTTTTCTTGATATGGCAACAGGCGCTGTGCCTTATGCCGAGAAGCAGGAGCAAACTTTTCATTCGAAAGGTTTGCTCTGCTTATATAATGAGTGATATATTTTTTTTATGACAAAGCAGGCTCCGGAGAAGACCGGGATCAAAAATTCCATATACCATTGGTGGCGTCGGCTTACACTCAGAAATAAGCTTAACCTGGTGTCCATGCTGGGACTTCTCATTATCCTGACCTCCGTATGTCTTGATGTATGGACGGTCAAGATATCTATTTTTGATTTCAACAAATCTTTCCTCAGCAGTGAGAAGACGGTCAATCTTCTTAATGCACTGGACAGGGAATATACGGCGCTAAGAGACTATACGAGAGAAGATCTGCCTGTTGATCTCTTCTGTGAGATCGCAGAGGAGACTGACAAGGCTGTCAGCGAGATGATAGTCGATTATGAGGTCCTTGGCGAAGAGAGATTTGCGTGGACCGAGACGATCAGGAATGCGTATTCCGTATACAGACGAAGCTGCAATGAATTCATACGTCTGACGGAGGCTTATCCGGGTTATCTCGAAAAAGAATATGAGCTTTATGAGATGCTGGACTATCTGGAGAGTTACTCCGGCACCCTTCTGAGCCTTACCACAGTCGCAACGAGCAATTTCTACAGAGAGAGATTTACCACACTCGTTGTTTTTCCTGTTCTGATCATCATGATCGCACTGATCTTTATCCTGATCATCGCGCTTTTATCCGGTGCGGTCTATAAATCGCTTATCGATCCTCTGATAAAATTATCCGCAGCATCCGGCAAGATCGCGGGTAACGAATTTAATATCGAGGATATAAGCGTCGATACGGAGGATGAGATAGGAGAGCTTGTTCATGCTTTCAACAAGATGAAGTTCGCCACCGGCAGATATATATCTACGATGGAGGACAATCGTGTAGCCCTTGATAAGCTCCATGCCGAGGAACTTCAGAAAAAAGAGATCGAGAACCGTCTTGAAAGGATGAAGTTTGAGGTGCTCAGGCACCAGATCAATCCTCATTTTCTTTTCAACACTTTAAATGTCATATGCGGCATGGCCAGACTTGAAAATGCAGAGACCAGTGAGAAGATGATAAAGGCACTGAGTTCTCTTTTCAGATATACTTTAAGGACCGATGAAAAAGAAAGCAATGTGGAGCAGGAGATAACCGTCATCAAGGATTATATCTATCTGCAGAAGATGAGATTCGGTGACAGGTTCACATATGAGATAGAATGCGATCCGGATACGGAAGAGGCTTACATTCCTTCTTTTACGATCCAGCCCCTTGTTGAAAACTGTATAGTGCACGGTCTTTCTCCCAAAGAGGAGGGCGGCACGATCAGGATAGAGACTAAGAAGTCCGGTGACAACGGTCAGAGACTGATCGTAAAGATTTCTGACACAGGTGTCGGAATGAGTAGAGAAAAACTCTCTGAACTCAGGAACAGTCTCGGAATGCCGGATACCGGAGATCATAAGAGTATAGGCATAGGAAATATCAGCAGAAGACTTTCGCTTATGTACCCTGATTCTGTTTTCACGATAGACAGTACCGAAAACGTGGGAACAGAATTTACAATAGATATACCATTTGTCAGAGAATAGTTTAGGCCTTTTATGGCGATGAGGAATAAGATGCACAGAATACTTGTTGCAGACGACGAGCCCATAGAGCTTGCGGTGGTTGAAAAGATCATAAATGAATATTTATCGGATAAGGTAGAGATCTTCTTTGCGGACAACGGACGTGAAGCGGTAAATGAATATGAGAGCAGGGGATGCGATATCGCGCTTCTGGATATTGCGATGCCGGGACTTAACGGTCTGGCCGCCGCTGAGAGGATCAGGGAAAAGCATCCGGATCATATGATCATCTTCCTGACCGCGTTCGATGAATTTGATTATGCAAAGAAGGCGATATCTGTCAGGGCGCTTGATTACCTGCTAAAGCCCGTAGAAGAGAAGGAGCTGATCCTGGTCCTGGAAGAAGCCATAAGGCAGCTTGAGAGTTCCGTAAACACCGTTACGGACGAGACCAGGAAGTATGATAATGACAACTACCCGGATATGAAGATGTCCGTCATCAGGAATAAGATCCTGGAGTTTCTCGAGCAGAGATACATGGATGACATATCCCTCAGTGATATCGCGGGTGAGATGAATTACTCGGATGCTTATTTTTCAAAAGTATTTAAGAACTGTTTTAACAAGGGATTCATCGTATATCTGACGGAGATGAGGATTGAAAAATCAAAGGTCCTTCTTGAGGATATATTCGTAAATATCAAGGATATCAGTGCAAGAGTCGGTTTCAGGGATTCGAATTATTATGCGAAGGTATTTAAGAGAATGGAAGGCATGACGCCTACCGAATACCGGATCATGAGAGGCTTCGGCGGATCTAATGATTAAAAGAGTATTTATCATAATTGTATCTGTTCTGGTCCTGGGGATCGCAGGCGGACTTCTCTACAGGCATCTGACAAAAGAGCCGGTACCGGAGTACATATTCACGTACGCCGAGAATCAGTCCGAGAATTTTCCCACGTCCATGGGTGCGTATTATTTTGCGGATCTTGTAAAAGAGCGTACGAACGGACGCATCCGGATAATGGTCTATACAAACGGGGGACTCGGCAGGGAAGCTGATATCATCAAGCAGATGAAATACGGCGGAGTGGATTTTGCAAGACTGTCGCTTTCACAGCTGGCTGAGGTGGAGCCTGAGCTTAACATCCTTCAGATGCCTTATATCTACAATGATGCGAATCATATGTGGAGGGTGCTGGACGGAGAAGTGGGAGATATGTTCCTGGATAAGATGACTAAGCAGGATCTGGTGGGTCTTTCCTGGTATGATGCGGGAGCAAGAAGCTTCTATGTGACCGACGGTCCCATTCAGTCGCCGGAAGATATGAAGGGCATGAAGATAAGGGTCCAGCAGTCCGAACTTATGATGGATATGATAGAGTGCCTTGGCGCAACCGCTGTGCCGCTCAGCTATGAAGAGGTATATTCCGCTCTGGAACTTGGCGAGATTGACGGAGCTGAGAATAACTGGCCTTCCTACGAGGATACCGGTCATTACAAGGTTGCGGGCTTCTATACACTGGATGAGCATACGAGAGTTCCCGAAATGCAGCTTGCATCGGAGAACACCTGGAACATGCTTTCCGAGGAAGACAGAGAGATCATAAGATGCTGTGCCGAGGAATCCGCTGTATACGAGCGCGGTCTGTGGCACGAGAGGGAGCAGAGTTCCAGAGACAGGTGTATCGAAAGCGGCGTCACGGTCACCGAGATCAGTGCCTCGGAGAAGGAAGCCTTCAGAAATGCCATGGCTCCCGTTTATGAGAAATACTGCAAGGACGACATGGAACTGTTGGAGATCATCCGTAAGATGGGATGAGCCGACTGCATCCTTCCGAAGCTTCTGCATCCGCCTGAAACTTTTGTATCCGGCCCTAAACCTCCGCAAAATTTGCATTTTATACGGTTTTAGTGCAAAATATATGTGTCTTAAGGGAGCTCACTGCTCTGCGAGCTCTCTTTTATTATGTGAGAAAGGAGGTAAAGGATGTCTATTTTTTCGAGAAAAACAGAAGTGCAGGTCCCTCTTCAGGATCATACGGTCTATCTGATAGATACAGAGAACGTCAGGACTGTCTGGACTCTGCTTCTTGACAAGATGAGTGATAATGACAAGATATATGTCTTCTATACGATGAATTCCGGCAATGTATCCTATGAGGATCTGAACGGCATCATATCATCCGGCAGGAATGTTGAGCTTATCCAGTGCCACACCGGCAAGAACGGTCTTGATTTCCAGCTTGTATCTTATCTGGGATATCTGATAAGGAATAATGAAAATGCCGACTATTGTATCATCTCCGATGACAGCGGATATGATGCGGTGGTTAAATTCTGGGAAGGCAGGGATATTGATGTCACGAGAAAGACAGCTTTCCAGATATCAGGAAAACAGCCCAAGGCCCCGAAGAAATCTATCTTCGGTAAAAAGCCCAGAGTTCCTGCAGTTCCTTCCCGTGTGTCAGGACAGCGGAACAGCGGATATCAGGATGACAGATCTCGGAGCACAAGACCGCAGGAACCAAAGGCCCAGAACTTTAAGGCACAGGAAACTAATTCACAGAACCCCAAAGCTCAGGAACCCAAGGCAAAGGAAACTAAGTCGCAGAACCCCAAAGCTCAGGAACCCGGGACTCAGAACACCAAGCCTCAAGAATCCAGGGTCCAGAGCACAAGACCTCAGGAACCTAAGACTCAGATTCCAAGATCACGCGAGTCTAAGTCTCAGAGCGAAATTCCTCAGAAATCCATGACTCCCGATGTGAGATCTCAGGAACTTAAGTCAGTTGCTGCAAAGTCTCAGGATGTTAAGCCGGCTGCTGTAATTACTCAGGATAATAATTCTCAGGATTTCGCTCAGCCTGCGGATTTTTCTCAGGTTAAGTCACCTGCTGAAGCAAATGCTCGTGTTCAGTCACCTGCTGAAGCAAAAGCACAGGTTCAGGACCGTGAAAAGAGCTCCCCGGTGAATGCTGACAGGGAAGTGATGGCGGCCAGGATACGTCAGCTGCTGCCTGAAGAGTCAGATGATAAGATCTCACTCATCTGCGACATTGTCAGGAAGTACGGCGGCAGATCGGGTCTGGCTGATATCCATGATGAGATAGAGAAACTTTATCGAAATGAGAAAGCCTCGGATATCTACAGGATCATACGCCACAGCATTAGCGATATTTGTAATTAATTTTTTCTTTTTTATGAGGATCAGATGGTCATGAAACGTTTTAAGAAATTTCTTGTTTTTACATTGATATCAGGTTTTGTCATATCCCTGTGCGGATGCTCCTTCGGAGGTTCGGAAGAGCCTGTGAATGCAGAGCCTGATACGGGAGTGCAGGTCACAGATCCCGATACGGGTGTGACCGTTACGGAACCTGTCCCTGCAGACATAGAATATATCAATGCCGATCTTGCCAAGATAAACGTTTATGACCATGAAGATCTTCTCGTCGAATTCGGCGGAGAGGATAATTTTGCGGTTTCGTCGGGTACAGCCGATGACGGTGTTTTCTTTGTTTTCAGGACCACTGATGAATACTACAATTCCGCATATTATCTTATGACCTTTGATGATGAGGGTAATAAAAAAGATACCGTTGTCCTGTCTCTTCCCGTGTATTATGAAAGCTCCGATGGCGACACGGTCACTTCCGTCATGAAAGCCAATGAAAGCAGAAGCGGAGTTATGTTTGATCAGCCCGCCGAGATTCTTGAAGAATACGGATTTAAGACCGAGACCTGCGATTATTTCAACTATACATCTTTTGCATACGCAGGAAATGATCTCTATGAAGGCATACTTGAACTCTACTCGTCTGATTCAAAGGGTAACAGCTATGATCTGGCGTTCGATGTAGTGTGGGACTCTAAGGGAAGCTGCAGATCCATCGATCTGATCCCTGCCATAAGAGAAAGTGAAAAGTATTACAATCACTTTCATATTACGACAACGGGCGATCTGTTCGTTTGCTACAGCGGATATGATGAGCGGGACGATTATATCTACGGTTACAGGATCTACGGTCCTGACAGACATGATGATTTTAATGCATCACTTCTTTCATCATCCGAAGAATATACCGAGTGGGCGGACTATATGCAGTCGGTCTTTGAGTATGACGGAAATATTTATGTCAGATATTCATACGGAAATGAGATGACTCCCGCAGTCGGAAGGATCGATAAGGAGCTTAACGGTATTGCTGATGTTGAGGATTTTCAGACCATAACCGATTCCGTGCTTAATCCTGTGGGAAATTCAGATGACGGCTTTGTTATTTTTTCGGATGATAACGGTCTTTTGAAATGGACTCCCGGAAACAGGACGGGATATTTCCTTGATTTTATCAATTCCGATATTCCTTCGGACCATCTCAATAATTTTGTTTCGGTTTCCGGTACGGACACTTTCTATGCGACATACTATGACAATGCAGAAAACCTTTATGTCGCATTCTGCAATCATGTTAAGCCTGAGGATGTGGAAGACTGCAATGTCATAACTCTTGCTTACCATACCCTGAACAAAGAGCTCTGCAGCCTTATCTGTGATTTCAATGCATCTCATGATGACGTGAGGATCGTGGGACTCCGTTATAACAGAGAGGGAATGGACTACAGCAATTATGATTCATATATATACAAGGATGTCGAAGACGGAAAACCCGTGGATATCATGTATATATCAAGCGGCAGTTCTTCTTATTACCGGACTCTTGCATCTGAAGGGAAACTTGCCGATATTCTGGATCTGATGGAAAAGGATCCCGGCATGGATACGGAGGATCTTGTTCCGGGTATCATTGAAGCAACGAGGATAGGAGACGGCGTATATCAGGTCGTTCCCTCCTATTACCTCAGCACTCTCATCGGAAACTCGGAATTTTTCGGAGAGACATCTGACTGGACCG
The DNA here is from genome assembly GCA_946536155.1 of uncultured Lachnospiraceae bacterium. GTDB lineage: Bacteria > Bacillota > Clostridia > Lachnospirales > Lachnospiraceae > AC2028. Next base: position 8,999 of record CAMNEB010000074.1, read on the forward strand.
TTGACGATCTTATCGAGTTTTCCCTCAGAGCTGAGAATGAAAATACGATGCTTTTCCAGCCTTATCTCTCAAGAAGATTCTTTGTTGAGATGATGATGGAGATGAGCGGATACGAATGGATAGATCCGGATAACAAGACATGTGATTTTAACGATCCTTCATTCTACAAGCTGGTCGGGTATGCCATGTCTCTCCCCGAGTATGCGGATTACGCATCCGAAAAGACAATGCTCTACAACAACGATTACGATACCTTCATGAGAGAGATAGGCTTCAAAGCTGCAACATGCTATGACTCCAAAATATCCGACATCATAAATGACGGATACAGCACCTTTGGCTGTGAGCCCGTACTCCTCGGATTCCCTTCCGTATCGGGAAGCAGACCTGTTGTGAGATTTTACGATTTCTATGCCATAAATGCAGACTCAAAGCTCATTGAGGATGCATGGGATTTTGTTAAAGTTTTCTATTCAGAAGAGTACCAGGAAAAGGCTGAGAGATATTCGTTACCGGTTCTTAAGAGCGTATTTGAGGAGTCTGTAAGATCTTCGCTTGGTTACGGAAGATATTTTGAAGAATACGGATTTGATGAAGACTATATCCCCGAATACTATTTCGGAGGCGAGTATTATGAGCTTCCTCCCGTTTCCGAAGAGCAGATCGATGCGTTTCTTGAGCATGTATATTCCGCAAGAAACTGCGAATTAAATGATGCTGCCCTTCTTTCTCTCGTGGAAGATATCATCTGCGAAAATGCAGACGGCGGCAAGACTCCCGAGGAAGTCGGAACCCTTGTCCAGGCTGCGGTTCAGGACTATCTGACGAATGAGTACGGAAAACTTGCCATAGATTAAACATTTGCTTGCATTATCTTCAAACATATGATATTTTAATGTAGTTTGTAGGAAATATTTTGTAATGCTGAAAGAGGTTTATAAAT
>CAMNEB010000075.1 GCA_946536155.1 uncultured Lachnospiraceae bacterium
GAAAAAATCACTCGAATTCTATGGTCGCGGTGGGCTTTGTCGTCACATCATAGAGGCAGCGGGTGATACCGGGAACCTCATGGGTGATGCGGTATGAGATCTTCTCGAGAAGCTCCCAGTCGATACGCTCGATAGTAGCGCTCATTGCATCTTTGGTGTTAACGGCACGGATTATGCATACCCACTCGAAAGCCCTGACTCCGTCCTTTACGCCGGTTGCCTTAAGATCGGGCACTACGGTGAAGTACTGCCATACCTTCTTATCGAGTCCCGCATTCTTAAACTCCTCGCGAAGGATCGCATCTGATTCCCTGAGGGCTTCAAGCCTTTCTCTTGTGATGGCTCCGGTGCAGCGGACACCGAGTCCGGGGCCGGGGAACGGCTGGCGGTTTACCATCTCATCGGGAAGTCCGAGAGCGGAACCCACAACTCTCACCTCATCCTTGAAGAGAAGCTTCAGAGGCTCAACCAGTTCCATCTTAACCTCTTCGGGAAGTCCTCCGACATTGTGATGAGCCTTGATGCCGTCCTTGCTCTCAAGGATATCGGGATAGATGGTTCCCTGTCCGAGGAATCCTACTCCCTCGATCTTGGCAGCTTCTTCATCAAATACCTTTATGAATTCTCCGCCTATTATCTTTCTCTTCTGCTCGGGATCACTGACACCTGCAAGAAGATCGAGGAATCTGTCTGTCGCATCGATATAGATGAGGTTTGCTCCGAGCTGCTTTTCAAAAACATCGATGACCATCCGGCTCTCGCCCTTACGCATGAGACCGTGGTTTACATGGATGCAGGTAAGCTGCTTTCCGACTGCCTTGATGAGAAGGGCTGCGACAACCGATGAATCGACGCCTCCCGAAAGGGCAAGGAGAACCTTTCCGTCTCCGATCTGTGCACGGAGCTTTTCGATCTGCTCATCAATAAATTTATCCGCAAGTTCCTTTGTCGTGATCCTCTCCATGGACTCGGGGCGGATGTTTTCCGAATTTTCGTAATACTCTGTTCTAGCGTCGCTCATTTTGCCTCCTGTGATCTTTTAAAAATTTACTGAGTCTTTATCTGAACTTCTGCGGTCCGTTTGATGTCCCGGATCACATCAGCCAATTCCTGAAATGTCTTTCCTCGCCTCTCCAGTATGCGGTAAAGTCCTCCCTTACTCCGGTAAAGAAAAGTCCCTCCGTATATCTGCACCAGTTCTCGCCGTTTATTCCGGTCTTATAATCGAAAAGCGCGCTTGCGAGAGTAACGACATGACTGTCATGTGAACATATGATGTCCAGTTTATCATCCGATGCTTTCACGGAAAAAATCTTGTCTATTATGGGCCTAACAACCTCTTCTATCGTTACACCGCCGGTTTTATCCGTCTCATGTCTCTGAAGTCCGTAATAGAATACATACCAGCCTATGTTCAGATCTTCCTGCGCGTGTCGGAGTCCTTTAAGTGCCGCAAACTCTTCTGCAATCTTCGGCTTTGCATTCTCAATTCCCGCTCCGCGGGCTATCTCGGTAACCGTCTGAATGCATCTCATCACCGGGCTTGAATACATATATCCGATCTCAAGATCCAGATTCCTGCCGATCTCATTTGCGATCTTTATCCCTTCCGGTGTAAGGAGGAGATTGCTGTAATCGCCATCGGGAGGATTATCGTATCTTATGGAATGCCTCATGTAGACCTTGACATTCTCACCCTTCGGAAGCTTTAATGCATCCGATCTCATTTCTTCACATACAGAATTAAAGATCATTGTTTATCTCCGCTCACGCAAGTATCGCGTTCAGGCTCTCAATGTGATTTTTCTTCTCCGAAACGATAATGACTTTGTCACCCTTCCTGATACAGCTGTTTCCGCCGGGGATTATGAGTTCGTCACCGCGGATGACGGAAGCTATTATCACATTCTTCTTAAGCTTGAAATCCGCCTCTTTGAAGAGGACATCCAGCTTCTTAAAATCATCCTTTGCCGTGAACTGGAGCGCCTCTGCTTTTCCTTCGGCGATTGAAAAATATTTCTCGATATCATTGGGAGCATCGCCCACTTCGCAGTTATGGACAAAACGTATGAGCTTGTTTACAGAGATCTCGGGAGGCGAAAGGGTGATGTCAAGGTTGATCCTGTGCAGGAGCTTAAGATGTCCCGGAGCATCTATCTTGGTGAGGATCGAAGGAACATTTCTCGACCAGGCATACATGCTGGTAACCAGGTTTGTCTCATCCGCATCCGTAAGAGACACCACGGCATCCATGGACGATATCTTCTCATCCTCGAGGACCTCTCCCATCTCTCCGCTTCCGTAAGACACTTTGATCTCGGGATACTTCTCCATGAGAAGCCTGCATCTTTCCAGATCCGATTCGATCACTGTGATGGATTTTTTCTCCTTGAGGAGCATATCGATCAGATAATCGGCAGTCACATCGCCGCCGACGATCATGACCTTTTTGGCGGAATGCTTTACCAGTCCCATCTTCTGGAGGATATCGATGACATCTTCCTTCTTGACGGCAACACTGATACGGTCGCCTGCCTCGATCACGAATTTGCCGTCGGGGACAAAGAGTTTGCCTTCACGTAAAACAGTTCCTATCAGTATCTCGGCATCGAACCGCTTTCTTATATCAATGAGGGACTGCCCGGAGATCCCGGACTCATCTGAGACCGTAAGGGTGAGCATCTGGACTCTTCCCGCAAATACGCCGTCCGGTTTTACGAATCCCGGAAGGCCTATGCTCCTTGCGGCTTCATCGGCCATATCATACTTGGGATTGAATATATAATCGATCCCCTGTTCTTTTTCAAGAGTTTTTCTCTCGGCAGCAAAATCAGGCTGGAACACCCTCGCCACGGTCCTGAGGGTTCCGACGGCTCTTGCCTGCATGCAGCTGAGAAGGTTTATCTCGTCCACCGGAGTCAGGGCAATGAGTATATCCGCGGTATCTGCTCCGGCTTTGTAAAGAGTATCCTTTGATGCGCCGCTGCCTACAACACCGCTGACATTGTATCTGTCAGTGATATTTTCAACCAGCTCCCTGCTCTTATCAATGATCGTTATGTCGTAATTCTTGGCCGAAAGAGCCTCTATCAGAGAACATCCCGTACGGCCTGCGCCTACAATTATGATCTTCATGTCATTTTCCTTTCGGATTTATTCTGCCGCCGATCCTGTCTTTCTGCTTTTCACCATTCTGGCGGTCTTATGCTTTTCCAGGGCAAAATACACGTTCTTGACGGTAAGTCCCTGGACCAGCACGGTAAAGAATATGGTCACATAAGTCACATTTATGAAAATATCGTATATGTCATCCGGGAGAAATTCCCTGGTCCCGAATGCCAGTGCCAGCGAAAGTCCGCCCTTCAGTGCGGACCAGGTCATGAGGGTTACATATTCGAAGGAATTGTAATTACCGGGGATGTTGCGCTTTCCGGTAAGAAGGCTGCTGACCGTTACTCCGAATGCTCTCGCGCATACATTGATGATTATCGCAGCGGGGAGGATCACAAAGATATATCTGCTGATATCGATGTGAAGGATCAGAAGACCTATCATGACAAACAGGATCGCATTTAACAGACTCTCCACGATCTCCCAGAAATCCTTGTACAGATCCTTGGGATCAACGACCATTATCCTGCGCTCGATCTTTGAATATGCTCCCGAAAAATACATTCCGCATACGACCGATGCGATGACTCCTGAAAAACCAAGGTGCTCGCAGATGATATATACAAGGGAGACGTCCAGGAGCGAAATGAGGATATACTTTATCGGATCCCTTGTGACCTCCATCAGCTTGAACATGATAAATGACACACCGAGGGCAACAGCCACGGCTCCTACGATTTCCTTGAACATAAGGACCGCAAAATTGCTCTCGCCGCTGTGGATCACAAGGCTTCTTACGAATATGAAAAGAGTAACACCGGTGCCGTCATTGAACAGGGATTCGTTCTCTATGACAGAGCACACATTCTTGGACAGTCCGATCTTGTTGAGTATTCCCGTTGCCGCTATGGGGTCAGTGGGAGAAACAACGCATCCGAGGAGCACGCACATGGAAAACTCCATTCCGAACCCGAAGATCAACGAAACCAGATAGAAGAGACACCCGTAAAAAACTGAGGAAAGCATGGTCGTCAGCAGAGCAAGAAGGCTGATGGCACGCACATTCTGCCTGAATTTCCTCATGTTGACCTTGCTCGCTCCGGAAAAGAGCATGAAGCACAGAACGCCGTCCATCAGATATTCTTCAAATCCGAAATCTCCGAGGCCCTGCACGAATTCATCCAGCGATTCAAGCTTCAGACATCTGCTCAGGATGAGCAGGATAAGTGATATCACAAATGAAAACATTATAAGAGCGATATCGCTCTGAATGTGAAAAAATTTCTCGTTGACGATGCCTATCAGCACGATAAAGATCAATATGATGATCAGAAATATTAAAACACTCATAATATACTTGTAACCCGCCTCAAAATTTGACTGTTTTCAGTATAACACCCATTTTATCAGCGGACAAATATTAACGATCCTCGGAAAAGAAAAGCGCCCCGGCAATGTCTGCCGGAGCGCTGTACTGACTGCATTTATTTGATTCATACCTGCACATCCACGGAAGAAACGCCCGCTGCCCCCGAAAAGTCCGTGCCGCCCATACCGGCACCCGCCATTCCGGAAAATGCGGCCTGCATGCCCGAAGATACGGCTCCTCCCATGCTTCCCGCAGAAGGCTGTGAATGCTTTAAAGTATCCTTCAGATAGTCAAGTTCTGCCTTAAGGAGCGCTTTTTCCTCGGAATTTCTGTGTTTTGTCTTAAGCTCCCTGAAATCCTCCTCATCCATGTGAGGATCGACGATCTCCATCTGATCGAGAGCTTCCATCATTTCCTCGATCTCCTTAACCGCTTCTTCACCGAACTCGGATATAGTCTCATTCAGCTCATCCATGGCTTCTTCGCTGACCTCTTCGGTGCTTTCCCTCAGCTCTTCCATGGACTCTTCCATCATCCGGCTGCGCTCTTCGTAGATCTTGTCTTCCTGCTCCTCAAGCTTTAACCTGGCACCGTCCAGAACTCCGTTCCTGATACTGTCCAGGCTTTCCTCCTGTCTGTCTTTTCTCTCGTCGGAAGCCATTGTCCTCGATACCAGTTCTTCGAGCTCAAGATGGTGCTTCTTTCTCTTTGCCACGATCTCCATTCTCCTGGCATGTGTCAGCTGCGCCTGGAGTTCCTCCGCATCCCCGGATCCGGATGAGAGCTTGCGTTTTATCTCCGATACCTTGCGTTTTGCCGCAATGACAGCGCGGGATGCGCTCGCCGAGGTCTTGGCACTTCTTATCTTATTTGCCAGCTCTTTGGAATTATACCGGTTGACCTCCGGAAGCTTTTTTTCGTCCTTGTCATCTTTTACGGAAGAGGTCCACATATCTGACATGAACCCGTTCTCCGAAGATGCCTCATAGGGATTGTTCTTATCCTGTTCGCTCTTAATGCTTCTGAGGAGTTCCCGGATCTCCGCACTGCGATTGGAATTTCCGCTCTCCTTCTTAGACGGAGTCCAGAAAGCGCCTGCCTGAGCTGCGCCCGGAGCATTTAAGGGCCGCATGCCCGCTCCGCCGGAGATACCGGAATCCGCATGGCCTGCCGCGCCCGTCCCGGAGCCTTGGCCGTACCTGGGGATGTATGGATTTTGCATATTAAATGAAACCTTCATTTATGCATACCTCCGCAGCTTTATCCCCTGAAATCTATATGGCCTCCGACAGCCCTTTCGGCATCGGTCATAACACGTGCCGATGCGTTGTTGTATGAGTATGTCTGTACCTTTGAGATAAGATCTCCGAGAGAATTCGAAGAAAGGGTCACATATTCCTTATCATCCGGGATTTCCGCAGCATCCGCCTCATCTGCAGATCCTTCGGCTTTTTCGGCCTTTTCCGCCTTTTTCTTTTCTCTTGCCTTATCTATCCTGTCCTGAGCAGCTTCCTTTGCGGCCTTTTTCTTCTCGGCAGCCTTCTGCTCCTTCTTTTCCTGAGCCTTCTTCTCTAATCTCTGCTTCTGAAGCTCTCCGGATTTTTCTACGGTGGCAAAGAATTTCTCGGTACCGCTCGAATCAACGGACATGCCGAAATTCTTCACAGGCGCACCGCTGGCTGCCAGACTGTTCTTTGCCTCAAGAAGTCTGGACTGGCTCATTGCGATGATGCCTTCGTATTTATTGCGGTAATCCTCATCCGTGGCCATCCTCTCAAGCTTCTCTTCGTCGATGAGGACCACCTGCTTATTGGCATTGCCGTATGCAGCGGCGTTCTGCTGAACCTTCGCCTTCATATCCGAGCTGACGACTATGAAATCCATATTATGGAACTTGGATTTCAGGCTGTCGTAGTATTTTGCCGCATCGTCTGAAAGCTTTACATCTCCCACGGCAAATCCGTACTGTCCCTTGGCGGGGATAAGACTGCTGCCTTCCTTTACGGGAGACCAGGGCTTAACTTCCGGTGAAGAGGCGGATGCCGTCTTGCCGGACCCGGATGCGGATTTTGCTCCTGATGCGGTTTTTGCGCCTGTTACGGGTTTGTTCCGCTCAGTGCGATCGCCTGAAACAGGCTTTTGAGCGGTCTGCTGATACGCTGACAATTCATGAATTCCTGCCATACTCTCTACCTCCTTGTAGAAATCACGTACGGGTGCCTGCCAAAATCCTTTTTGGACAAAAGAGGGCACCGATAGTTATCTCAATCCGTATATCGTCATATATATCCTTTATCTTTAGGCAAAATATTTAATTTCACCCGTGATTTTACTCCGGGACGGTTTTCCCGCAAATCCAATGATATCTTCATCAATGGCTTTCCCGATCAGTTATTCTTTATCTCGTACTTTTTATACAGGAGATATCCAGAAAAGATCAGTACCAGTGTGAGGCCGATATACAATACCGGTGCGACCTGATAAGCCCGCAGATATCCCCCGGATCCGATAAGCCTGTATTCATATACCAGCCTTTCGGAAATAAATGTGGAGGGAAGAAGGCTGAGCGTCTGGGACAGGAATCTCATTTTCATGGGAATGACGGTAGAAGCGGCGAACATCCCCAGGTAAACTCCTGTTACAATGGCCATGGTGGCGATCGAATTCCTCGAAAGGTTTGAGACAAAGAGTGCAAACGCCGATACCAGCATTGTTCCTAAGAACAGCACCGTGATAAGTATCCCCGCAAGCTGCCACCCGGTCATATCCATCTGTGTGAACGGCAGGTAGCTGATGATGCTCATGTCCATGCCTCTGAATCCCCATGCGGCCCCGATACAGATCAGAAACGATGCGACATACAGCACAAGGCTGATCATGACATAGGTCATTCCGGCAAGAACCTTTGCAAAATACAGTTCTTTTATTCCGTTTATGGTAGATCTTATCATCGCATCCGTCCTTCTCTGCGTCTCATACGCAAATATCGAAGACAGACTTACGGCGATGATAAAGAGCATGATCATGGCGTAATTGGTAATACCGTGGAACACTCCGGACATCACCACACTGTCATGGAAAACAAAGGGCTTTTCGATCTCAGCTTCCCTCTCCTGCCAGTAAGCGATCTCTCCCTCCGTCAGGCGCGCATCCTCATATCCTTCGGTAATGGAGGTCAGCCTGTCCCTATATACCCTGTCGATGGTAAGGTCATTAAATGAAGCCCCGGCCCCTATGATCTTCTTTACCATGTCCCTGAGATCGGTATAGGCTTCTCCTTCCTCACTCACATTACCCACTTCATCCGTGACCGCCAGCAGTTCGTTCATAAGTTCTTCATCCGCCGCACGTCCGTTTATGGTGTCATATTTATCCAGCACCGCGGGGTCGATATTTCCCCTCACTTCAAACACGCCCTGAATGAACGAAAACAGAAAAAATATGATAAATGAAACAACCGCAACTTTATTTTTTAATATCTTTTTCAGCTCAAATCTGTACAGATCCGCAAAACAATGCTTTTTCCGCATTTTTCTCCCACTCCTTACTCAAATTCACTGAGGTAAAAATCCTCAAGACTTCCGTCCTCTTCTTTCCAGTTACCTTCCCAGATTATCTGTCCGCTCTTCATCATTATGATGTGATCCGCGATGTGCTCTATATCCGAGACTATATGGGTAGAAAGAAGGACTATAGCTTCCTTTCCCAGTTCCTCGATCAGATTCCTGAATCTGACCCTTTCCTTTGGATCGAGTCCGGCAGTGGGCTCATCCAGGATAAGTATCTCAGGGCGATTTATCATGACCTGTGCGATACCGAGTCTCTGTTTCATGCCTCCTGAATATTTTTTCACTTTTACGGAAGCCATATCCTCAAGTCCTACGATCCTTAACAGTTCCTCTGTTCTGGCCTTTGCGGCCTTTTTTTCAAGACCTTTAAGTGCGCAGAAATACATCAGGAATTCCCTGCCTGTAAATTCCGGGTAATACCCGAAATCCTGGGGAAGATAGCCGAGCACATTCCTGTACTCCTCACTCTTCACGGAAATACCGTCATATACAATGCTTCCGCTCGTAGGGGTAAGTATCCCGCACATCATACGGATAAGAGTCGTCTTGCCTGCGCCGTTTGCTCCGAGCAGTCCCGTAACACCCTTTCCGAGTTTAAAGCTTATTCCTTTAACGGCCGTCTTGTTGCCGTATTCTTTAATCAGTCCGTCTACATTCAGTTCCATGCATATTCCTCCGTTCTTACGGTCTTTCTGATCTCTAAAGCCTGGATGACTGCAAGCGCTGCGAGGATGATGCAGAGTACGGCAGGTCCGGGAACAAATGTCTGTTTAAAATTCTCTGCGAGTATCCGCAGGATCGCAACGAGGAGAGCTACTCCGAGACTGCTCCATGAATTATCCCTTCCGAAAGAAGTTCTCTCCGTTTCCATACAGAGTATTGAGGTGATCAGATAGGGGATGCAGAGCGATACTCCCTCCATCAGGATACTGCCTCCTCCCGACACTCCGACGATCACCGATGATACCGTGACCGTGAGCAGATGAAGGATCCCTATCAAAGTCAGCTTTGCATAAAAAGTACCTTTTGCGGAATACAGGGTGGACATCTCAAGATCGTACATGCCGTAGGCTCTTGCCCTGAAGCTTTCGATGAATCCGAATCCCGCAAAAAACGGCATTACGCATGAAAGGACCAGTGATACATTTTCTTCCGATACCTTCAGCCTTAAAGCGGAGATCGCTATGACGGCAAGTGAGAGGATCCAGATATACGGTCTTATATAACCCATCTGACTCTTAAGCATCGATAAATAGCATACCTCAGGCTTTGAGCCTTCCGCTCTGACTTTGCGGATGAACCGGTCTTTCTTTGCAGCGTCCGGCGAGCCGCTGTATGCTCTCATTAATTTACTGATCTCCTTATCCATCACTGCACCTCCTTTCCGCCAAGCTGCTTTTTAAGTTCTTTTTCTGCCGATCTGAGCTTTCTGTGGACCGCAAATCTCGATATTCCGAGAAGTCTGCTTATCTCGCTTATCTGCTCATCCCCCGAATATCTCAGGATCAGGATCTCCCTCTCGTCTTCCGGCAGCGCATCCAGCGCTTTTTTCAGGTCAATCCTCTCTATCAGTGAATTCTCAAAGCTTTCCTCTGACGGTTCTTCGTCCTGAGGCTCTCCGGCAAATCTGCTCCTTCTGTACTCATCTATGCAGAGATTTCTGGCAATGGTGTACAGATATCGCTCCGGCTCCCTGCTTTCCGAATTCAGAAACCTTAAGAATGTTTCCTGCGTCAGGTCCTCAGCCAGGCTTTTATTATTTACTTTGAAATAACAGTATCTGTAGATCCTGTCGTAATACTGTTCTATATCCATGGACAAAAAACATCCTCCTGCAGCGCTTACATACTGTTAGACGAATCAACTATAC
>CAMNEB010000076.1 GCA_946536155.1 uncultured Lachnospiraceae bacterium
CAAGTCTGCTGATGCCAAAATCTGATATTTTATATCTTGAAGCGGTATCCCACGCCCCAGATGGTCTCGATATATTTTGAATCTCCGCTCACATCTCCAAGCTTCTCGCGGATCTTCTTGATATGGACCGTAACCGTTGCGATATCTCCCACGGACTCCATTCCCCAGATGGTCCTGAAGAGATCGTCCTTGGTAAAGACCTTATTGGGATTCTCGGCAAGAAATGCAAGAAGATCGAATTCCTTGGTGGTAAATATCTTCTCCTCGCCTTCGACAAATACTCTTCTTGCGGATCTGTCTATCTTGATACCGTGTATCTCGATGATATCGTTGTCCTTCTTCTTGGTCCCGGATCCCACGAGTCTCTCGTATTGTGCGATATGAGCCTTGACACGGGCCACCAGTTCTCCGGGGGAGAAGGGCTTTGTCAGATAATCGTCCGCACCCAGGCCCAGACCCCTTATCTTGTCTATGTCGTCCTTCTTGGCAGATACCATGACGATGGGCAGGTCCTTCTTGGCACGTATCTTTCTGCAGATCTCGAATCCGTCGATCCCGGGGAGCATCACGTCGAGGACGATGAGGTCGTAGTCATTTCCCTCGGCTGCGGCAAGTCCCGTATCTCCGCGGTCGTACATATCAACCTCGAATCCGTTCATCTCGAGATAATCCTTCTCGAGATCAGCTATCTCCTTCTCATCCTCAATTATCAGAATCTTCGCCATGTCAATCCTCCTTGTATTTCCGGAGCGCAAAATGCATACAGGTTCCTTCGCCTTCCTTTGAGGTCGCCCAGATACGGCCTCCGTGATCTTCTATGATCTTCTTGACTATCGACAGCCCGATACCGCTTCCGCCCTGGGATGTGGTCCTGGCCGCATCGGCTCTGTAAAATCTCTCGAAGATCCTGCTGAGGTCGGATCCGGCAATGCCTTTTCCGTTGTCCTCTATCTCCACGATGACTTCGTCTCCGCTGTCCATGACTCTCATTTCGATGGACTTCGCGGATTTGTCCATGTATTTGACACTGTTGCCTATTATGTTGTTTATGACCTTGCGGAGCTGTTCGGGATCTGCGATGACCGTCGTGTTTGACGGGATGGTATTGCGATAATCGAAGGCTATGCCCCTGGTCTCCATATCGAGACCGACTTCCTCTACGCAGTCCCTGAAATAATCCGTAACGTTCAGCTTGAGAAAACTGTAATTGATCCTGTCGTTATCGACGCTGGCATAAAGCGTGAGCTCATTTATGAGCTTGTCCATATCCACCGCTTTGTTGTAGATGGTCTTAAGATATTTCTCCTGCTTTTCCGGAGTTGATGCAACCCCGTCAAGGATTCCCTCAACATAGCCTTTTATGGAGGTTATGGGAGTCTTAAGATCGTGACTTATATTCGAGATGAGCTCTTTGTTCCTGCTCTCCTGCTCAGCGCTCCTGATCAGATTCTCACGGATCCTGACTCTCATGTCTTCGTAGTTCTGAAGAAGGCGTCCGACATCACCGCCGGATCTCTTCGCATCGATCGCATGATCGAAGTTGCCCTCACTGACCTGCGTAAGACCCTCTCCGAGCTCGGTCATCGGATCGGCTATCCCCCGTTTATTCCAGAAAGTTATGAGAAGACCGGTGACCAGAAGTATGAGGAATACTGCGGCATACATGTAAATCATGAGCTTTCTGCTCATAACGGCATTTGCCTTTATAAGGACAAATACGGAGCCTCTGCTGCCATCGGAAAAAACAAAATCATACTGTTTTACATATTCGCCGAGATCGTCGATATATACGCCGGCACCGTCAGCCGGATCCCGCTGTCCGTAGGAAGGCAGCCTGTCCCAGACTTCATCTGACATCCCGGGATTTCCCGTAAAATACAGGGAATCGCCCTTTCGCACCACAACGGTTCCGGATATATCCGACATCTGTCCGCAGACGCTGCGCAGATAATCCGCATTCTCAAGCTGCGCGGGATCGTTCTCCGCGGTATTTCTGATCTCCGAACCGATCCTGTCGGATACGGTCAGTATATCCTCCACGTCGTTTCCCATCATTGAGATACGCTCGTGCAGGGAACCCGATTCCGAAAACGGATCCTTCAGAGACAGCCTGAACCAGAAAAACGTCAGCACTATCAGGATCATCGGAACAAAAGCCGCTGCAATAAATGTGATTATCAGTCTGGTCTGGATTTTCATGAGAAAAGTATATCACACATCCTCAGTCTGTGACAGAAGCATCGGTTTCCGCAGGGTCCGCATCGTCTGCGGGTTTTTCCTCTTCAGCCTGATGCTGAGCCTCGACCAGGGAATAGATATAAGGGTAGTATGAATTGTAGATGACATTCCTGTTGAATGCTATCTTGTTCGCAACTATCGCATTATGCCTTCTGATATAGGCTTCTCCCACCTCTTCGTATCCGGGATTGGGTGTAAAGACACCCGTAGCGGCCCTGTATGTTCCGACCTCGGTCTTCCAGTTATAACCGCTGTCAAAATACAGTCCCTCCGCATTTGACAATACATCCCTGCCGATGTAGAGTCTCGAATCCCACTCACAGCCGAAGAGGTTCAGCAGGGTGGGGAGGATATCAAGGGGTGAAGTGGGCTTATCTATTATTATCGGGTCCTCATCCTCAAGGACTCCGCACCATATGATCGCCTTGTTCCTGTCTCTGTCCATCTGGGTCTCGACCTTGTAGCCGTAGAGCTCATCCAGATAAGGCAGATTTCCGAGATACCTTCCGTCGGTAAGTCCGTACGGGAAATGATCCGGTGCCATGGCTATGACGGTATCGTCCTCAAGTCCGTTCTCCTCAAGATACTCCAGGAGATATTCCAGCATATATTCCAGCTCCATGTTGCATGCGATATATGCCTTTACGGGATCGGAGTAATCAAGGCCTTTCTCCTCACACCATTTTTCCACGACTTCCTTGTTTCTGACGGACATGGCATTTGAGTGAAAATCATATCTGCTGTGTCCGCTTACGGTCATGTAGTAGATATTGAACGGCTGATGCTCTGCATAGAGGGGAAGCGTTCCCTGTATCATCTCACAGTCGCTCTCGGGCCATGCTCTTGAGATCAGCTTCTCCATTCCGTTTCCGAATCCCATGAATCCCTCGCTGTATCCGAGAAGATTATGAGTGATGTTCCTGCTGTAATACAGATCGTCGTTGTCATGGAAAGCCATGCCATAGTAGCCGTCATCGGCGCCGAGCATAGCTCCCATATTGGTATATGAACCCTGTGCGGTCATGGTGAGCATGGAGTCCCCGCCCGCCATCGGCATGAGTCCGAAGATGAGCTGGAATTCGCCGCCCGTAGTTCCTGCGGTCGCCTGTTCATAATAATCATTGAAATTGATCCCCTTCGTGGTCAGACGGTAAAGAGCCGGAGTAAGTTCAGGATCGATGATGAAGCCCGAAAACGCCTCGGCACAGATAAGTATCAGGTTCTTTCCCTTGAAAAGCCCGGTATATCTGTTTTGCGACGAAGGAGTAAGAGAAGCCACATATGCGTTCAGATTCTTATAGGGTCCGGTCTGGGCCAGAGCGGCATAGTCTATATCATATGCATTGACTCCGTATACGACAGGCTCCGGTGATACTTCGGTGCCGGGCTCTTCAGGCAGCGAGGCCGTAACATCAGGTTCATAAACGGGAACGGGCTCATCATAGGGAAGCTCATCCACAATGACAAATTCCGGTTCCTCTTCCACCGCATTTCCCCTGTGCCAGAGGTCAAGCGCCGCGGTACATCCGAGTCCGTATGATGCCACGGAATTCTGGAAGCTGTATTTTTTTCCGAAGCTCTCTTTGTTCCACACTCCGGCGGAGATGCTTATAAGTATCGCAGACAGTGCCAGAAGGGATACGCCCGCTGCCGCAAGTCCCGCGGTATATTTTCCCGGTCCCTTTGCATACCCGAAGCTGCGGGTCAGCTTCCTGCCGAAAACAGCCCACAGGATCAGCGGGAGTACGAACAGAATGACATGCATTATGCCGTCGGCACTGAAAACAAGGGATCTTATGTCCCCTCCGAACCCTCTGAGGGCATCGGTCGCCGCGTTAAGTATTGTATTAATATCATAGAAAACGCCGAACTCCCTCTGTATGAACAGTTCGATCAGAAAGACCACGCATGCGGCCAGAAGGATGAGCGGTGCGAGAATACGCGAGATAACGGAAGGAAGAACGCATAACAGAAATGCGAAGGCACTTCCCGTAAAAACAGAAAAAGCAAGCAGATAAAGCACCGAAATATCAGGTCTGACTGCGGATACCGAGTATTTGAAGACCATCTCCATACCGAAAAACGACAGGGAGAAAAACAGTGCCAGCAAAAACGCCGTACGCAGACAGGATACTTTCTTTATGGTTACTTTATCTGACTTGCTCATTTTAAAAACTTCTTTTCTCAGCCGTGCAGGCCTCTTGACTGACGATCCATATCTTCTACAACGATATCGTATATCTCTCCGAGAGTCCTGCAATACTCAAGGATCTTCCAGGGCTCATTCGTATGGAAATGGATCTTGACCAGTTCCTCATCACCTGCGGCAACAAGGCTGTCACCGACAAAATTCTCGGTGATATAATCCCTGATCTCATCCTCATCGAGGTCCTCATTCTCACTCTCGATGAGAAGCTGTGTGTCATAGCGAAACTCAATTGTCTGTTCCATCTTCTTCTCCTTTATATACAGTCTGCGGTCAAATACGTGTCAGCATATCGGCGACCAGCTTCGCACAGTGTGCGGCAGCCGCTCTTTCAAATGTGGGATAATCTTCCTCGGCGGATCCGTCCGCTTTATCGGAGATTGCTCTGATGATCACGAAAGGGACACCGTTCAGATATGCACCGTGTGCGATGGATGCACCCTCCATCTCGGCGCAGTCCGCATCAAAATCCCTGATGATACGTTCTTTGACCTCCGAACTGGAAATGAACTGGTCCCCGCTGGCGACCCTTCCGACAAGATGATTCAGATCAGGAAAAAGTTCTCTTATGGACGCCTCCGCAGCCTCTATAAGGTGGGGATCTGCGGGAAATTCTCTCACTCCGAGCTGAGGCACCTCTCCCTTCCTGTATGAAAAGATCGTTACATCCACATCATGATGCACGGCATCCTTTGATATCAGGATGTCTCCGATGTTCAGGTCGTTGTTGAGTGATCCCGCCACACCGGTATTGATTATGTGGGAGACGCTGAACACGTCACAGAGTATCTGCACGCAGAGAGCGGCATTGACCTTTCCGATACCGCATCTGACCACAACAGCATCCACGCCTCCGATACGGCCTTCATAGAATTCCATTCCGGCCTTTTTGGTCACGGAAAAGCCCTTTATCTGCCCCTTGAGTGCACTTACCTCAAGTTCCATAGCTCCGATTATTCCGACCTTGACCATAAATCCTCCGTTTCCAAACCGATATGATCGTCCCAGGGTGATATGCGACAACAACAAAAAACTGCGTAGTATTTTATCATTTTTTTCCTATAATTGAAACAACCTTTACGCAGCAGGCAGGAACTCCCTGTCCTCCATATCGCAGCACGTCCTCATATCCCGGCTCCGGAATCCTTTTCTGCGGCCGTTCTTGTGCTATAATCATCATAAATATCTGATATAACAAAGGAACCGTCTATGAAAAAACATGATAACAACATGATAATCCGGAAGATAAAAAAGGGACACGCGTGGCTCTCGATCCTTTCGGGCCTTATAGTGATAGCGATATCCGCTCTGACACTGGCATATCTCGTCATCATGCTCACGTATTATTTTATCCACACAAAGCTTGCGGTGGAATACAGTTCCGTTTCCCTCATGAGTGCAATTTACGAAAAGAGCCTCGGAGAGGAAAACGGTGATATCGCCGGATACCTTGACGAGGGCGGACGTATCTATTTTGTCAGGGATGACGAAGGCAGCACACTCTTCGGAGAGGATGATCCGGATTGCACGAATGTGTGGAACTATGCACAGATATTCAATACCGGTGAAACCATCAGGCTTTACCGGGATGCGGATTATCAGTTTTTCTCCGTCGGTGCGGACGGCTCGATAAATATTGAGATCATTGACCTGATAAACACTATCAAAGAGGAGAAAAAATTAGGAGATCAGTCTGAGATCCTCTATCTTCCCGAGACGGATAAAGCGGATGATCTGTATGAAAACGACCCGCTCGACTATCTTTTCTTCGGCCCCATAGCGGATATGTATATCCGTTTCCCCCTGTGGATGGGAATAGAGCTTCCCGAAGGCGGAGCATTCATAGCAAAGTGCTACCTTTCGGTCAAGATGACCGACATCTCGGTACTCGGCACAGCTCTTTTCATGCTCGGCATACTTCTGCTCATCATCTTCACGATGTTCATCGTCAACATCATCGGCAATATCAGAAAACAGAGGAAGATCTTCAACATGGTCTTCTTTGACGTCGTGACCGAAGGCCATAACAGGATGTGGGCGCTTTACCGGGGAGGAAAGCTCATCAAAAACCGCATGCCGGGAAGCAGGCAGTATGCCGCCGTCGATCTGTTTTTTGTCAATTACAATACCTTCTGTGTCTGCCATTCCGTTGCCGAGGGAGAAGAGCTTCTCCGCAAAATGTACCGTTCCCTCGGAAAAATGCTGAACAGAGGAGAGATACGTGCGGTGGGAAGCCCCGGCGAATTCCTTCTCCTGCTCAGATACGATGATTATGACAGACTGACCGGACGTTTGAATGCTATCATTTCCCAGCTTGAAAAAACAGATACTGACCACACGTTTTACTTTCATGCCGGCGTATCGGTGATCTCGTCATCAAAGGGTGAAAACGAAAGAAAACTGCGTCATGCGGATATCGAGCAGGAATTCAGCAATGCCCTGACCGCAAGACATACTCTGGGCGAGAGCAGCGGATCAGCGACGGCATTCTTTGATCTTAAGCTTGTGGAAGAGCGGAGATGGCGCGATAAAGTGGAAGAACACAGCAGGCAGGCTCTCGTAAACAGTGAATTCCTGGTATATTACCAGCCCAAGTACGATCCGGTCACGCGTGAACTAAAGGGTGCCGAGGCTCTCATAAGATGGCAGTCTCCGGAACTGGGTTTTGTCTCTCCCGGTAAATTCATCCCCATCTTCGAATCCAACGGTTTCATCACCGAGATCGATCACTATATGCTCTCACATGTTGCCGCAGACCAGAAGAGATGGCTTGATATGGGCAAAAAATGTGTACCCGTATCTGTCAACGTATCAAGAGCCCATTTCATAGAGTCCGATCTTGCGGAGCAGATCAGGGATATCGTGGACGCTGCAGGCGCTCCCCGCGATCTGATAGAAATAGAGCTGACGGAAAGCGCATTCTTCGATGACAAGAACGCTCTGATAGGGACCATCGGCAGACTCAAGGAGTACGGATTCAGCGTATCCATGGACGATTTCGGATCCGGATTCTCATCACTCAACTCACTCAAGGATATGCCTCTTGACGTTCTCAAGATCGATGCGGAATTCTTCCGCGGGGACAATGCCGGTGAGCGCGGACAGATTGTAGTTTCCGAAACAATAAAACTCGCCCGCAGCCTTAATATGAAAACAGTGGCTGAGGGCGTTGAGGAAAAAGAACAGGTGGATTTTCTTGCGGGACAGGGCTGCGATATGATCCAGGGGTATTATTTCGCAAAGCCCATGCCCGCGGGTGAATATGAGAACAAAATGGGTGAACCTGCCGCTCAGGACATCTCTGAGAGCATTCCCAGTATGTAAAGGAACTGTGCCTTGAGGTCATCCGTCATGACTGAAGGATCTTCGGACAGTCTCTCAATGATCTCGTCGTAATCGGAGGTTCCGGCAAATTCGGAATCCCTGTAGAGCATTCCTGCCTGTGCGACGCCTGCTGCCCATGAGGTATTGAGATCCATCTCGGCCTTAAGGTCGCCGACGGTCACGGGATAAGTTCTGAGAACACTGTCGCTTCCGTCCGGCTCCTTGTATCTGACATTGAGGACGCAGTACTCGTCTCCTGCGGAGACGCGGCCTTCACTGCCGTTGTCGTATCTGGATTCGACCGCATCGGGGCCAAACTCGGAGCCTGCGGGAACTATCTCGTAGAGGATGGTGACGGTCTGTCCGGATCCCACTTCTCCGCCGTCCTTGGTATCGTTCGAGAAATCCTCGGCTGCCATCTGTCTGTTCTCGTATCCGATGATCCTGTATGCCTTGACGGTATCGGGATTGAATTCAACCTGAAACTTGGTATCCTTTGCAACGGTATAAAGAGTTGACCAGATCTCATTCTTCAGAGCCTTCTCTGCTTCAGCGGTGCAGTCAATGTAGAAATAGTTGCCGTTTCCATGATCCGCAAGAGCTTCCATCTTGTCGTCCTTGTAATTGCCCTCTCCGAATCCGAGGCAGGAAAGAAATACTCCGGTCTCTCTCTTTTCTTCAATAAGCTCTATAAGACCTGCTTCCGAACTGGTCCCGAGATTGAAATCTCCGTCGGTCGCGAGGATGACACGGTTATTTCCGCCTTCTATAAAATATTTCTCTGCTACCTCATAAGCTTTGATGATGCCGCCCTGTCCGTTGGTTCCACCGCCGGCTTCAAGTGAATCAATGGCCTTTTTGATCTCTCTGTGCCGGTCTCCGCTGAGCCCTTCCACCAGAACTCCCGCAGAACCCGCATAGGTGACTATCGATACCGTGTCGTTTTCGGTAAGGTTCTCCTGAAGGATGTTAAGCGCCTTCTGGGCAAGAGGAAGTCCGTTATTCCAGAACATGGAGCCCGATGTATCAACGAGGAAGACTATATTGCTCCCTCCCGATATATCCATCTCCTCCGCTCTCACACCGACTCTGTAGAGAAGAGTATCTTCGTTCCAGGGACAGGGAACTATCGCCTGGTCCACCGAAAACTTCTCACCGTCTCTGACTTCAGGATAGGAGTATTCGAAATAGTTGATCATCTCCTCAACCCTGAGAGCTCCGGGCTCCAGTCCGCCGGTAAAATATGAATAACCCCCGTCATCATCATTCTTAAAATCGCGGTACTGTGCAAAGACCGTGCGTCTCCAGTTAGAGTATGTTGCGGTATCCACATCTGCGCCAAAGGTGGAAAATCTGTTTGTTGAGGTGTTTACAAAGCCGGACTCTATGGTCTCGTTATAGCCCTCCATGCTCCAGGGCTGATCGACCACAACAGGTCCGGGTACGGGTTCGTATACGGAGCCCACTTCGGCTTCCACATCACACGCCGCTTCCGTAACCGTCTGGGTCATTGCCGAAAGATACTGGCCGCCGTTTGTGTTGCTGACCGAAAACATTCCGAATATGCCGTCCCGGTCGTTTTCGCTGTCAAGGCCGTCATACGCCCTTCCCACCTTTTCTATCCTCTTTTCGATGTCTTCTGCGGTGACTGTATTTTCACCGGTATCGATATCTGCCACGGGATCCTGAACATCCGCGGTTCCCCCGCATGCAGAAAGCGTCATCAGGCCTGCAAGTGTTAACCCTATTGCTGATCTTGTATATTTTTTCATATTTTATCCTCCGTTCGGAAAATACATCTCCGTTGTTTTCGCCCTCTGCCTATTAAGACGGAGCGTCATCAGCCCGGGTCACACTGCCCGAAAAAAAAATATAAAAAAAGGCTCCGGGTATGAACCGGAGCCCTTTACAAAACATCCTATTGTCTGATCATCAGATCTTGTGGTCGGATCCGAGAACGTTAACGATCTTGTGAGCGACCATGTCCTTAACAGCCTGACGAGCGGGCTTGAGATACTGACGGGGATCGAAGTGATCGGGATGCTCTACGAAGTACTTGCGGATGGTTGCGGTCATTGCAAGACGGATATCGGAGTCGATAT
>CAMNEB010000077.1 GCA_946536155.1 uncultured Lachnospiraceae bacterium
TATTTTAATGTAGTTTGTAGGAAATATTTTGTAATGCTGAAAGAGGTTTATAAATGAGTCCACTTCGCGCAGTATTAACTGTATTTTTTATAATTGTATGCCTGCTTCTTACGGTAGTCGTTCTCATGCAGGAAGGTAAAGCCCAGGGACTTGGTGCTATCGCCGGTGCAGCAGAGAGCTACTTTGGTAAGAATAAGAGCCGCACTATGGAAGGCGCTCTTGTAAAGGTCACAAGATGTCTCGCAGTTCTTTTCATCCTGCTTGCCATCGTTCTGAACCTTAATGTTTATTGATAATACGGATTACAGGCGTCCGATATAACGGACGCCTTATTTTTTTGCAAAATGAAAAAGAAGGGTAACTACGGAAAACTGAATAAGAATGAACAGACGCAGCCCCTTCCTTACAGGAGAAAGAGACAGACCAAGCCGGGAGTAAAAAGCCGCAAAGGAAAGCTTTTCCGCTATGAAGGGGAATTCCTTGCGACGGACAAGGGCTACGGCTTTGTAAGAGTCGAAGGCTGTGCTTCGGATGTTTTCATCCCTGACAGATATACGGCTTATGCTTTTCACGGCGACAGAGTTGAGATAGAACTGCTGGACCCGGGACCTCTGGATATGTCAGGAAGTGTCTCCTCAAAGCAGACCTATGGCCCGGCCGGCAGGGAAAAGAGGCGTGAAGCCAGGGTTGTCAAGATCGTTTCGCATACCATCACCCGTATCGTTGGAATCTTCGAAGAGATCAGAAACGGATACGGATTTGTGATCCCCGACAACGTCAAGCTCTCATCAGATATCTTCATTCCCGCCGGAAGCACAGCGGGTGCTAAGACGGGCGACAAGGTTGTTGCGGTGATATCCGATTACGGGGAGTTCAAGAGGTCTCCTGAAGGTGAGATCATACAGGTCATCGGAGATACTGAAGATCCGAGGACAGATTCCGTCGGGATCGTATGTGCACTGGATATCAGGAAAGATTTTCCCGAGGAGGTCCTTAAATACTGCGATGATATATGCGGTGACGGGACTGTAGAGGGGAGCGGTATATATGATGCAAGGGAGGAGATCACAGAGATTTCTTCCATGAGCGAGATCTTCGAGCCGGACTTTGAGAAAAAGGGACGCCTGGATCTTAGGAATATCAGGACCTTTACCATTGACGGTGATGATTCCGGCGATTATGACGATGCGGTAAGCCTTGAAAAATTCGGGGATGATCTTATCCTGGGCGTTCATATAGCGGATGTTTCCGAATATGTAAGAGAGGGCAGTCCTCTTGATGCGGAAGCACTTGAAAGAGGGTGCAGTGTGTATTTTCCGGGAGAAGTGATACCCATGCTTCCCGAGAAGCTCTCATGCGGCCTTTGCTCGCTCAATCCTGATGAGGACAGGCTTTCTCTGTCCTGCATAATGCGTGTGGATGAAAAGGGCAGAGTGACGGATCATCTGATAACAGAGTCCATGATCAGATCAAGCCTCCGCATGACTTACAGCGGTGTGGACAGGGTGCTCTCGGAAAACTACGAGAAATACTGCAACGGAGATAAGCTCCTTAGCAGCGATGAAAAGTACAGGGGATTTGAAGAGATCCTTTGTGATATGATATCTCTGTCCGAGGTTCTGAATGCGAGACGCATGCGCAAGGGATCGATTGATTTCGATGCAAGAGAATGCGAGATCTCGGTTGATGAAAACGGTAAGGTCATTGATGTAAGAGCCCGTGACAGGAGCGCATCAAGATCCCTCATCGAGGAATTCATGCTCCTTGCCAACAAGACCGTTGCCAGGGAATTCTGTAAAAAGAAGATCCCTTTTGCATACAGGATCCATGAAGAGCCCGACAGACTTAAGATAAGAGCTCTTGCAGACTGTTTTAAAAAGCTTGGACTGTCCGTTGACAGGTCACTTGAGAAAAAGCTTGCAAACGACGAGCTTCCCATTGCATCATCGGATATCGTATCACTCCTTGACGAAAGCGAAGGAACGCCCTTTGAGATACTCATCAGGACTCTCACCCTGCGCAGCATGCAGAGAGCTGTATATGATCCCGAGTGTAGCGGTCATTTCGGACTGAATTTTAAATACTATTGTCATTTCACCTCCCCCATAAGGAGATATCCGGATCTTCAGGTACACAGGATCATCAAGCAGTATCTGAGACGTGAGCTGGACAAGGCGGCTAAGGAACATTACACGGAGATCCTTCCCGAGGTCTGTCGAAGGTCTTCCGTCAGTGAGAGAAAGGCGCAGGAAGCCGAGTATCAGGTCGACAGACTTAAGCAGATAAGGTTCATGGCGGACAGGATGGGAGATGAGTTCGAGGGTGTCATATCGGGAGTGACTTCTTACGGCGTTTTTGTTAAGCTTGATAATACCATCGAAGGTATGATCAGCGTATATGACCTTCCCACGGATGATTACAGATATGATGAAGCTTTCCTCCGTCTTACCGGTAGCAGAAGAAAGAATGTATATTCCGTCGGAAAGAGGATAAAAGTATCCGTCTGTGCCTGCGACATAAACCGCAGGACTATAGACCTTATACCTGTATAAGTTCCAGGGGTATTTATATATGAGTAACGAAAAAGAACATACAAAGCTTATAGCCAATAACAAAAAGGCATTCCACGATTATTTCATCGAAGAGCAGTATGAATGCGGCATAGTCCTTGTGGGAACGGAGGTCAAATCCCTCCGCATGGGAAAATGCTCCATCAAGGAAGCCTGGGTCAGGATAGAGGCGGGCGAGCTCTGGATCATGGGCATGAACATCTCGCCTTATGAAAAGGGAAATATCTTCAACGTCGACCCTTTACGCGTGCGCAAGCTCATGGTACATAAGACCGAAATAAGAAAGCTTGAATCCGCCGTTTCAAGGGACGGCTATACACTTGTTCCTCTTGATGTGTATTTTTCCAAGGGAAAAGCCAAGGTGCGCATCGGTCTTGCCAAAGGTAAGAAGCTCTATGACAAGCGTGAGTCCATGGCTAAGAAGGACAGGGCGAGAGAGGCTCAGAGAGAATTTAAGGTTAACATCCGTCAGTAAAACTTCTTTTATTGTTTGGCATAAAGCGGTTTTTGTATTATACTGACAAAAGCGATAAATATCCGGCGGGAATTGCCGATATTATACATGGTTCCTTGAAAAACAAATGTGTACGGCATTGCAGATCTTTGATCTGCCTGTGATGCCTTGCATATAATATGGGGTAGTTAAGGTTTCGACAGGGAATTTGAAGCTGGAGAAGCTGTCCGGTGCGATCCGTTAATCGCAACAAAAAATAAACGCTGATAACAATCAGTACGCTCTCGCTGCCTAAACCACAGTGAGGGACGCCCATTTAAGGGCTCGTCGGCCTTTTGCACTCACGCTTAAGGGAACCGGCGTCGCATCGTGAGAAACGGTGTATGGTAAGCTTTGCCCATGCATACGTATTATGAAGCTACTCATCACTTGAGTTTGTCAAAAGCACTCATCTGATGTGGAACGTGCCTGCGGAAGGCGAAAGAATTGACTATGACAGTAGAAGGACAGAGGGATGGTTCTTTGGACACGGGTTCGACTCCCGTCTACTCCACTAAAAAACTGCCGCACTTATTTAGTGCAGCAGTTTTTTGTTTTGCCTGGGAGTGATCCACTTCAGTGCAGGAATTCTATGGAGCCGAGGCTGAAGTTTCCGGATCCTTTGAATGTCAGGTAAAGAGGATATACTCCGGTGATGCCGGGCAGGCTGCATTCGCCGCTTACCCATACGTTTGAGTTTTCTCCGCTGATCGTTCCGAGGACTTCTCCGTCAAAAGATGTCCTCACTTCGAAATATCCTCCGAAGTATCCCATGGTCTTGATCCTGAGTCCCTTTACATTCTTAAGGTCGAAGTATTTGAATCCAATTGTGGTGTTGTTTTTGATGCCTCTTATGTGTCCGGGCTTTCTGATACCGTCGCCGCCGACCTGAACGACTCTGGGTGCGGACTCCTCTACATAGATCTTTTTCTCATCGGTGAAGATGTTGCAGGCGATGTATGAAGGATATTCGCCTTCATCGGAAAGCGGTCCGCCGTTAAGTCCGCATGATGTCATCTCGACCTGAGGGATATGGCCGTCCTCAGTGAATGTTATCTTCTCGGCGCATCCCTGTCTGCTGTACCATGTGCCGTTTGTATGACGGTGATAGAAGATATACCAGTCATCGCCTATCTGCACGATGCTTCCGTGGTTGTTTGCACCGAATGCGGCGGGTTTGTCCGCAGGCTTATATGAATCAATGTGAAGGTCGCAGTTGCTGACTATTACTCCGCCGTAGATATAAGGACCTTCGGGATCTTTCGAAGTAGCATAGCAGAGTTCGTGCATCACTTCGGAAGAGTAGATGAAGTAATAGATATCTCCGCGCTTTCTGATGGAGGGAGCTTCGAAGAATGCATGTCCTTCAAAAGAAGTACCCTTACTGTACACATCACCGGGGCAGACAAATGCGGGAGCTTTCTTTATTGTCAGCATATCGCTTCCGAGAAGAGTGAGCATCGCACCGTGCCTTGAGCTGTCGCCGTGTCCGGCAAAACCTGTGAAGAGATATGTTGTATCGCCTTCTGTAAGGACTCCGGGATCAAACTGGGGTTCATCGCCTTCTTTTTCGCCGAGACGTGTTCCGTCTTCATAGTGAACATATCCGTAGAACTCGAAGGGACCTGTGGGAGTGCTGCTGACTGCGACTGAGACGACGGATACTTTATCAAGTACATAGTACAGATAGTATCTTCCGTCGGGTCCCACAGTCACATCGGGAGCGTAGAGACACATTGCTCCGTCCTTGTTCAGAGGATCTGCGGTCTTGGGGTAGCTTATGCCCTGGTATTTCCAGTTTCCGAGATCATTTATGGGAGCCGACCATGAAACATAATCTCCGAGGCAGAATGTCTCTCCTCCGAAAATATCATGTGAACCGTATACATAGACTCTGTCGCCGAAGACATAGGGCTCGCCATCGGGAATGTACTCCCATGAAGGAAGATAGGGATTGACAGCCTGCTTTTTCGTATTGTGTCTGATGCCGCCTTCATGACAGGGAACCGCACCGCATCCGAGGAACTCCATTTCGTTCTTATCATCTTCGCGGTAAGGAGCCCAGAGCGGGAGAGGAAGTCTGTCTGATCCGCAGCCGTTTGGATCGCCGGTCTTGATGAAGTTAACGAGATAGTCGTTCATCTGACGAGCGAGATCGAAATGGCTTCCCTTGTAAGGCCTGTGGCATTTTTCGAGAGTATCGAAGAAAAACCACAGATCGGATGAGTGGAAGGTTCCGGGATAAGAATCGCCTTCGTGTCCGTCACCGGGGATATCTGTGTCAAATCTGTAATAGTAGAATCCCTGATCTGGAGCATTTTTCTGTGCTCCCGTAAATGCCTCTTTGACAGAGAGTTCAACCGTTGACAATCCGTTTCCCGAAAGCTCGAGGAATTCATCTGCAGTATTTCCGGAGATCACGGGAACTTCTGCACACTGTCTGTTAATGAACTGTTCAAAGGGGACTCCTGTGCAGAACTTGCCGTCCTGTATTGGGAACATCCTGGGGTGATCCGCAACAAATCTGTTATATCCTTCAAAAAGAGTTCTCTCATCAAGAGCCCTTGCTTCTTCAAGGCTTGATACGCCTAAGGATTCAAAGAATGCTTCGCCCAGCTTTTCAGCCTTTTCAAGACTTGCAGGTCTGAATATATCGGCATTTGGATCATCTACTTTGATGATGCCGCTCAGGATTATAGCACCCTTTACGATGTTAAAATTTTCCGCATTGCAGAGCTGCTGGAGAACGCTGCCTCCGCCCGCAGACTGGCCTGCGATGGTGATCTTCTCGGGATCTCCGCCGAATGCCGCGATATTGTCATATACCCAGCGGATGCCGGCCTTCTGATCGAGCAGACCGAAATTGCCGGGTGCATCGGGGCTTTCCGCGGTGATCTCTTTATGTGCAAGATATCCGAAAGCACCAAGCCTGTAGCCGACGCTTACTACGATAACGCCTTTTTTTGCAAATGCTTCGCCGTTGAATTCCATCTCGGCGGTATATCCCCACTGGAATCCGCCGCCGTATATCCATACGAGTACGGGAAGCTTTTCATCTGCAGTCTTGGCGGGAGTCCAGATGTTGAGTCTTAAGCTGTCCTCGCTCATTGCAATCTCGGGATCCACATGCCATTCCCTGCAGTAGATATCCGTTCCCAGACCCGGAGTGTCCTGCATGGAGATGGGGCCGAATTCATAGCACTCGCGTTCGCCATCCCAATCGGGGCAGGGCTGCGGAGCTCTCCATCTGTTTTTACCGACGGGAGGAGCGGCAAAGGGAATTCCCTTATAAACCGTGATCCTCGGATCGTTGCCCGGAAGACCTTTGACGATGCCGTTTTTTACTTTGGTTTTTCTAAGCATTTTTCTATTCCCCCATATATTTTTTCAGAAAAATATTTTGGAAAAGTACCTGTCTGTTATTATATGGTAAATCGATATATCTGTCATACGGGAAAGCGTTTACATACGTTAAAAAAGCAAAAAGTGATATAATAAAGTCATTAAATCGCAAAACTCAGAATGTGATTTTTTTGTGTATTTTAAGTTTGCGGCATAAGTTTTTGATATTATTGACTTTGGTTTACGGCATAAGGGTGCGTATATGGACAGTGAAAGAATAACTGCTCTGGGATATGAATTTGCTTCTCTTGATGATGCTATCCTTGCTCAGTCGGAGAAAAAGAAGATCGATTTCATAAAAGAAAACCTTGACCGGGGCGATGCCGATACCGTCAAAGCTTTATATGACAAGGCCATAGAAGGGGAGTATTTTAAAACACCGGTGGGGATCGTCTTTTTATCCGAGATGAGAGAATACCTCATTGATACTCTGGACTTTACGGAGGATGAGGTGCGGGCTATTCCTTTAAAGGTCCGCTACGACAATAAGAAAACTCCTTCCGCCGAAACGAAGAAGAAGCCTAAGGAAAAGGTGGGACCCCTTTTTGTATCGGTCATACTCAACATTGCCCTGCTTATCGGCGTTATCATCATGTTCTGGATAGCGCTCCATACAGAGCAGCCCAACATCCTGAACTATGAAACGGCGATCACCAACAGATATGCGGCATGGGAACAGGATCTGACCGAGAGGGAAAGAGCGGTCAAAGAAGCTGAGAGAAATCTTGAACAGATATCCGGAGACTGAGATGAGTAACGTTAAAGTATTGATGGTTGATGATGAAGAGAGGATGAGAAAGCTCGTTAAGGACTTTCTGTCAAAAGAAGGTATAACTGTCATCGAATGCTCAAACGGTCTTGAGGCTGTCGATGCTTTTAATGCAGACCCGCAGATATCGCTCGTGATAATGGATGTGATGATGCCTGTGATGGACGGCTGGACCGCTGTTTCGGAGATCCGTAAGTCTTCGGGTGTCCCCATCATAATGCTCACCGCAAAGTCCGAGGAAAAAGATGAACTTAAAGGCTTTTCGCTTGGAGTAGACGAATATATCACCAAGCCTTTTTCGCCTAAGATACTGGTTGCAAGAGTGCAGGCGCTTCTCCGCAGGGCTGTTCCGGATAATACGAACGGGGATGTTCTGACAGCTTCCGGTATCAGGATCGATCTGACCGCACATCAGGTTTTCGTAGATGATAAGCCCGTTGATCTTTCATACAAAGAGTTTGAGCTCCTGACTTATTTTGTGAAAAATAAAGGGATCGCCCTTTCAAGAGAGAAGATCCTGAATAATGTGTGGGACTATGATTATTTCGGCGAAGCCAGGACCATCGATACCCATGTCAAAAAGCTCCGCGCAAAGCTCGGACCTGGAGCTGGAGATATGATCAAGACCATCTGGGGCATGGGATATAAATTCGAGGAGTAGGTTTCATTTGAACAAGACTTCCGGCAAAAAGATAAACTATCCTTTGAAATGGCAGTACACCATTATTTTTGCATCTTTAATGGCAGGGATCATTTTTCTGACCATTCTTTTAAGCTCTGTTTTTTTACCCAAATATTATGAATACAAAAAAATAGGTGTCATACGGAACACATATGGGGAACTCATTCAGACTGCCAAGGGTTCCTCTGTGGCTGAATCCGTGACATCTCTTTCGAGTGCTTTCGACGACCTGTCCATGAGGAACAATATCTCAATGGTCATCTTAAATGATGAATCGAAGATCGTTTATTCCTCAAGGATCGGTGAAAGGGACATGGAGATGGTGCTGCTGGGTTATATCCTGGGGCAGTCCATTCCCTATGACACTGTGCGGATCATAGAACAAAATGACGGTTATGTCATAAGAAAGACCATTGCGCTTGATAACGAATACATCGAGATGTATGGAAAGCTCGACAACGGTTATTCTTTCCTGATCCGTACTCCACTTGAGAGCATCGAGGAATCCGCATCTTATGCAAACAGGTTCTATCTGCTGACGGGCCTTGCGGGGATACTGTGCGGAGCCGTGATCATCTTTTTCGTATCGGGCAGGATATCAAAACCGATCCTTAAGCTAAGCGACATCTCAGCAAGGATGGTGGATCTTGATTTCGAGGCCAGATACGACGGACCTGACAACAACGAGATAGGACTCCTTGGAGAGAACATAAATATCATGTCCGAGTCCCTTGAAAAGGCGATTTCCGAGCTTAAGACCGCAAATGCCGAGCTGAAGCGTGATATAGAGAAAAAAGAAAAAGCCCAGGAAGAGCACAGCGAATTCATTTCCAACGTATCCCATGAACTAAAGACACCCATATCACTTATACAGGGCTATGCGGAGGGTCTAAAAGAGGGGGTATCGGATGACCCCGAGAGCAGGGATTATTATCTAGATGTGATAATTGATGAAGCGGGCAAGATGAACCTTCTTGTAAAACAGCTCCTGAACCTCGATCAGTTAGAGAGCGGCTACGATAAGATCGAGATGGAGAGGTTCGATATTTACGAAGTGATCTCGGATTATCTGCATTCCGCAAAAGTGCTTTCGGATGAAGCCGGGATACGTATAGAATTTGACGAGTCATCCGGAAACTATGTATGGGGAGACCCTTACCGCACAGAGACGGTTTTTACCAATTATTTCAGCAATGCGGTACATTATTGTAAAGAAACTGCGGCGGGTAAAATAATAAGGGTAAGTTTTGAAAACCGTGGTAATATATTAAGGGTAAGCGTATTTAATTCCGGAGATCCTATCCCCGAAGAACAGATGGACAGGATCTGGGATAAATTCTACAAAGTTGATAAGGCCAGGACCAGGGAATACGGCGGAACGGGCGTCGGCCTGTCCATTGTAAAAGCCGTCCAGACATCCCTCGGAATGGGGTATGGTGTTTATAACACGGATGATGGCGTTGTATTCTGGTTTGAACTTGAATCTAAATAGAAAGGTTGCTGACTGATATGAAACTTACATTTGAAAATGAAGCCGAACAACTCGAATATGAATTGGGAGTTCTTATCGACAGATCAAGAGATTTCCAGTTTACGGATTTTCTTAATTCCGCAAAAAACGATCTTGCAGCTGACAATGCAAATGTACTTGAGATAAGAAAATCGGTCATCTCCGCATATGATATTTATGTTGAGAGACTTTCCTCCGCGGGGATGTACACAGAGCCGCTGTATTTCAAAGCAGTATACGGATCCATGGAAACTCCCGAGATCAAGTCCTCGATCCTTAATGCCCGGGCATCGTCACAGCCCTCAGCACAGCCCTTGGCACCGGTTTCGGCGCAGACGCC
>CAMNEB010000078.1 GCA_946536155.1 uncultured Lachnospiraceae bacterium
TAAGTCCGCGAAAGTGCGATCGTCGATCCGCAGACTTATAATTCGCAGTTACCGACCGTGCGGGGGAAGGGAAGTACGTCACGGATGTTGCCCATTCCGGTAAGATACATGACGCATCTCTCGAATCCGAGTCCGAATCCCGAATGACGGGCCGAACCGTAACGGCGGAGGTCAAGGTAGAATTCGTAATCTTCCTTGTTAAGACCGAGCTCCTCCATACGTGCTTCGAGCTTTCCGAGGTCTGCCTCTCTCTCGCTTCCTCCGATGATCTCTCCGATACCGGGGACAAGGCAGTCCATAGCTGCGACGGTCTTTCCGTCAGGATTCTGCTTCATATAGAAAGCTTTGATCTCCTTGGGATAATCGGTCACAAATACGGGACGCTTGAAGATCTCCTCGGTGAGGTATCTCTCGTGCTCGGTCTGGAGATCGCATCCCCAGCTGACCTTATAATCAAATTTATCGTTGTGCTCCTCGAGAAGCTTTATAGCCTCGGTATAGGTGACTCTTCCGAATTCGGAGTTTGCTACATGCTCGAGTCTCTCGAGAAGTCCCTTATCGATGAACTGGTTGAAGAAAGCCATCTCTTCGGGCGCATGCTCAAGGGTGTATCTGATAACATATTTGAGCATATCCTCGGCGATCTCCATATTGTCGGAAAGCTCCGCAAATGCGATCTCAGGCTCGATCATCCAGAACTCCGCAGCATGGCGGGTGGTGTTGGAATTCTCCGCCCGGAAGGTGGGTCCGAAGGTATATACCTTCTTGAAAGCAAATGCGTAGGTCTCTACATCGAGCTGTCCGGAAACGGTAAGGTTGGTCGCTTTTCCGAAGAAATCCTTCGAATAGTCAACGGTCCCGTCCTCTTTTCTGGGAAGGTTGTTAAGGTCGAGAGTGGTAACCTGGAACATCTCGCCTGCGCCCTCGCAGTCACTTCCGGTGATGATGGGGCTGTGTACATATACGAAGCCTCTCTCCTGGAAGAAGCTGTGTATTGCGAATGCGATAACGGAACGGACTCTGAATACCGCCTGGAAGGTATTGGTACGAGCCCTGAGATGAGTCATCGTACGGAGATATTCAAGAGTGTGGCGCTTTTTCTGAAGGGGATAATCGGAAGGGGAAATTCCCTCAACGGTAACCTCTTTTGCCTGCATCTCAAAAGGCTGCTTTGCATCGGGAGTTGCGACGATCTCGCCCCTTGCGACGACTGCGGTTCCGACTCCGAGATGGGCGACCTCGTCGAAATTGGCAAGTCCGTCACCGTATACGATCTGAAGAGTCCTGAAATCGGTTCCGTCGCTCATGGTAAGGAATCCGAAGCTCTTGGAATCTCTGTTGGAACGGAGCCATCCTCCTACGGTGACTTCCTTTCCTGCGTAGCTTTCTGCATCTTTGTATAAGTCTCTGATCTCTGTAAGTTTCATGGTATTTACCTCATTAATGCGAATGTGTTATCACATCTTGTCCATATACTTGTCACAGAGGAAATCAAGTGTGGTCTCCTCAAGGAAATAAACTCTGTACTCATTTTCCGTGAGCATTTCGAACAGCTCTTCGTCGGTCAGTTGGTACTCTGCCTTGTACTCTTCAAGTGACTTTCTGAATTCTTCGTCACTCTGGAGTATTCCGTTCTCTTTTGCGATGATGTAGAGAGCCGCATCGTTCATGAGTTGGGGACGGCTGTACTGATTGATATAATCATCGACGGTCATTCCGTAATTGGAAAGGAGTGTTTCCGCATCCACCTGGTAATATGCCGCGGTATTGTTGATGGATCTCATTACGAGTGCATCGTATGCACTTGTGAGTTCTGCGGGGAATTCCTGTTTTACGGTGACAACGTTTGCAAGCTGTGCGGAGATTGCTCCCTCAAGATTGTTCCTGTCATATTCCGCAGCCTGCTTGATGAGTTCCTCGCGGCACAGATTCCTGAGATCTTCCTCATCGTTTATTGGATCCATTCCCTCGTCAAGATTCTGATTGGCTGTTTCAAGTATGGCGTCGATGGTGATAATGCCCTGTACTTTGCAGGTGAAGACGACGTCCTGTCCGGCAAGATCGGCGCTCTGGTAATTCTCGGGGAAGGTCAGGTTCAGATCGATCTCCTCACCGGGCATCACCCCTACAAGTCCGTCCTCGAATCCGTCGATAAAGGTACCGGATCCGATCTCTATGACATATCCCTCGGCCGTTCCGCCGTCAAATGCGACTCCGTCCTTCTTACCGCAGAAATCAAGGCTTATGACATCTCCGTTCGCTACGGCCCTGTCGGTGACAAAAAGTGAAGGATCCACTGCCTCTGCATATCCGTTGACGAAATTCATGTATGCATAATCCACATATTCGTCATCTATCTCAGTAGGCTCGAAATCAACGGTCATGCCGAGATAATCTCCGAGCTCGACATACTGGGCCATATCGTAATCAAATATGGTCACTGCAGCACCGGTCGAGGCGGGAACGGCTGCCCCGGGAAGCTGGACCGGATCGGAGGTCACAGTTGCCGAAGGATCCGCAGCTGCTGTTCCGTCGGGAAAAACACCGGCATTTCCGCCGCACGCACTGAGCGAAAGGACAGCCGCAAATGCGGGGATCAAAAGTTTAAGATTATTTTTTTTCATAACAGATACTCTTTCTTCTAAATTTATGCGTATCATACGGAATTGTACCACCTGACGGCTATATGTACAAACAAAATATTGATAACACCGTCTCATTTTGCTACAATGCAATTTTGAAAGAGGTGTAATATGGGAAAAGGTGCAATAATCGCTTTAATTATCTTGGGAGTAATGCTGCTCCTTCTCGTTATCCTGTATTTTGTGGGAAAGAAGATGCAAAAGAGGCAGGACGAGAACAACGCAATGCTTCAGGCCAACAAGCAGTACGTTACGATGCTCATCATCGACAAGAAACGTATGAAGCTTAAAGAAGCGGGGCTTCCGCAGGCAGTGATAGACCAGACGCCGAAAGCCTTGCGGGGATCCAGGATGCCGATCATAAAAGCCAAGATCGGGCCGCAGATAATGTCCCTCATCTGTGATGAGAAGATCTTCGAAGATGTTCCCGTCAAGAAAGAGGTCAAGGCCGCAGTCAGCGGTATCTACGTACTCGAGGTAAAGGGCCTCCACGGCAAGAAAGAAGTGGAAAAGGTCGAGAAAAAAGGCTTCAGGGCATGGGTCGACAAACTTCAGGAAAAAGCCGGAGCAAAGCCGATCAAATAAAACAAAAACGAGGGCCGGGCCCTCGTTTTTTGCTGCATAAAAATATATCATCTGTGCTTTCCGTACAGCGCTCCGAGGCTCTCTTCCTCGCGGTCCATACGTATCTGTCTGATGATGGATCTGCGCTGATTGTCTATATGCTCTCCCGCCGCTTCCGAAGCGTCCGGGATATTTCTCTTTTCTATGGCACTTACTATCCTTCTGTGCTCCTTCACGAGATTGTCATGTCCGGCGGAATCCTTGATATATTCATATCTGTAGCGGTACATGGGGAGCGAGAGGGAATCCTCGAGACTGATGAGTCTGTCGTTGCCCGTTGCTTTGATGATGACGTTGTGGAACTCCACATCGGCCTGGGCGATTATGCGGCTGTCGTTCGTCGCGACGGCTTTTTCAAAATTATCCCTGGCTTTTTTGAGTTCGGTGATGCCTTCGGGAGTGATCCTCTCACAGGCAAGCTGGACACACAGCACGTCAAGAGCCTTCCTGACCTCAAGGACATCGGACATGTTCTTCTCGGTTATCTGTGCCACCATCGCTCCCTTCCTGGGGATCATGGTGACAAGTCCCTCGAGTTCGAGCATCCTTATGGCCTCTCTTATGGGAGTGCGGCTGACGCCGAGCTTATCCCCGAGATGAACCTCCATAAGTCTCTCTCCGGGAGGAAATTCGCCGGTCAGAATGGCATTTCTGAGTTTATTGTAAACGGAATCTCTTAAAGGCAGGAAATCCTCTTCTTTGGTTCCGGGCATAAAAGCCTCCTTCATGCTTTGTATACATTATCAAGCGGATTGTACTGATTTTAGTACAATCTGCTTCCGTACGTCAAGCAAAAGAAAAGCAAAAGAAAAAGTCCGGAGCCGCAGGCGTGCTCCATCAGTATTCCGGATCCGTAAGTTTCGTAACGAAGGTCTCATCCTTCCCGCATATGTCACGGGCGAGTACCTCCGAAACGGCTTCCCCTGCTGTCTTTTCATCATCAAAGAATGCAAATACCGTGGGACCGCTTCCCGTCATAAGGGTTCCGGCGGCACCGAAGTTTTTGAATATCTCTTTGATCCTGTCGATATCGGGGCAGAGCGGCACCGTTACATATTCGAGAACATTCCCGAGATATCCCGAAAGAGATGCGGCCGTTACGCTCTGCGATCTTATGATCCCGAGCATTCCGTCTGTATCGGGGTGTATGACGGTATCAAATATCCGGTCTAACGCCTTGTAGATATTTCCCGTGGATACTCCGCCTTTTGGCTTTGCGACAGCAAGAGTAAGCGGAGGAAGCGAAGGAAGATGAGTGAGTTTTTCACCGATGCCCTCAGCAAGGACCGTACCGCCTTCTATACAGTAGGGCACATCCGCACCTGTCTTAAGTCCCGTCTCCCGGAGCTCATCATACGAGAGCCCTAAGTCATAGAGTCTGTTAACGCCTCTGAGCGCAGCTGCGGCATCGGAGCTTCCGCCCGCCATTCCCGCGGCGATGGGGATATGTTTTTCAAGCGATATCTTAACGCCGCCTTTCGTACCGCATTTTTCAAAAAGCGACGAGACCGCTTTATGAATGAGATTGTCACCGTCTTCGGGGAGCGGACTTCCTCCCACATCGATGGTGATCCCGCCGGAGGTTTTCTCAAAGGTCAGAATATCCCTGATATCCACTGTCTGCATGATCATCCTGACTTCATGGTATCCGTTCGGGAGGGTTCCCTTTACATCAAGGCTCAGATTTATCTTGGCGTATGCATTTTCTGTTATCATATCTTCCTCAAAATATCTTCCTCAAAAGGGCCGGAGGAATATCCCTCCGGCCCATGCTTTCACGGATGATGGTTTAGCCGTCTGTCTCTTCGGCTCCGCCGTTCTTTATCCTGTCAAATTTCTCGAGAACGGCATCAAATGTTTTCTTGGAGATCTCGGGAAGTTCGCCTCCCCAGGTTTTCTCAGCCTGCGCATATCCCTTTTTGAAAGCATCGACCATCATATCGAGCTTGTCGGGATCTCCGCCCGTAAGGGCTGTTGCAAACTGTACGATA
The DNA here is from genome assembly GCA_946536155.1 of uncultured Lachnospiraceae bacterium. GTDB lineage: Bacteria > Bacillota > Clostridia > Lachnospirales > Lachnospiraceae > AC2028. The sequence goes on from CAMNEB010000078.1 coordinate 5,258, forward strand.
CGCTCACTGGTCTTTTCAACTCCCCAGTAACCGTCTTCTGCTATATCCTTCTGAGCCTGAGCTTTGGTCTCGGGATCAACTTCGTACTCACCGCTTCTTAAGAAAGACCATATATCGGTGGCCTCTCCGAATCTGGTGGCCTGCTGACCCATAAGCTTCTCAACAAGAGACTTAAGTGAGGCCGCTCTGTTCTCCGCTTCGGATTTGAGCATGTTTACGACTTCGGTGTTGGTCTTATAAACCTTTTCACCTTCGGCAGCCTTGCCCGAGGGCTCATATACTGCCGCTGTTTCTTCCTTTACTGCAGGGGTATCTGCGGCTTCTTTTGCCTTTGTCTGGGATGTATAAGCCGAATACGCCGCTGTCTGAGAGGAAGTAATTCCATTTACGTTCATTGATCTCTCCTTTCGCGTTTGCCGCATTTTCGCTTTCGCGCGGGAAAATGCGAAAATCATCCATGATCACATTAATAATATCGGATATAAGAGTCTGAATGATTACCCCACGCATCCTATTATCTCGTTTATATCCTCAATGCCGTGGCGGGTCAGGTAATCTTCGATACCGTAGGCGCATTCGACGGTCGCATAAGGATTTACGAAATTCATCATTCCGACACTCACCGCCGTCGCACCTGCCATCATAAACTCTATGGCATCCTCGCCGGTTGCTATTCCTCCCATTCCGATGACGGGGATCTTCACGGCATGGGATGCCTGATATACCATCCTTACCGCTATTGGCTTGATCGCGGGACCGCTCATGCCTCCGGTCTTATTTGCAAGGGCAAATCTTCTTCTCTCGATATCTATCTTCATACCGGTTATGGTATTGATAAGGGATATGGCATCGGCTCCTCCACTCTCCGCAGCTCTTGCCATCTCCGCTATATCCGTAACGTTCGGAGTGAGCTTCATGATGACCGGTTTGCGGGTGTGAGCCTTTATCTCCTTAGTGATGTTCTCAAGGCAGGCTTTATCGGTACCGAATGCGATGGCACCCTCTTTTACATTGGGGCAGGATACGTTGATCTCAAGCATATCCACCCTCTTCTCTTCCGAAAGTCTCTCTGCGACTTCAACGTAATCTGAGACGGATCTTCCGCAGACATTTACGATGACCCTTGTATCAAACTGCTCAAGAAAGGGAAGATCTCTTTCACAGAAGACTTCTATACCGGGATTCTGAAGTCCTATGGCATTCAGCATTCCTCCGTACACCTCGCATACTCTGGGGGTGGGGTTGCCGGGCCAGGGGACATTTGCGACGCCCTTGGTGACGACCGCTCCGAGCCTGTTCAGGTCCACGAATTCGGAATATTCCATACCCGATCCGAAGGTTCCCGAACCTTCCATCACGGGATTTTTAAAAGTAACACCGGCTATGGTGACTTCCGTTTTGATCATATATCCACCTCCGATGCTTCAAAAACAGGTCCGTCCGTACAGATCCTCGCATTATTTACATGGGAGTGATGATCCTCCCTGACAGTCCCTACAACGCATCCGAGGCATGCCCCGACTCCGCAGGCCATCCTCTCTTCAAGGGAGATGAATGCGGGCTTTTCTCCGGCAAAGCTCTTTATCGCCCTGAGCATTGGCATGGGACCGCATGCACAGATCACATCAAAATCCAGGTTCTCTTCTCTTACGGCATCAAGGACATTTCCCTTTGTTCCGAGGCTTCCGTCCTCTGTTGCGACATAGGTCTCGGAATACTTCGTAAACTCATCGAGAAGGAATGTCTTATCATCGCGGTATCCCATAACGGAGACGACCTTCACGCCCGCTGCCGCAAGCTCCCCTGCAAGCTCCAGCATGGGAGGGATCCCGATACCTCCTCCCAGGAGAAGGGCTTTTGTCTGAGTTCCGTCTCCCTTTATATCTGCGATCTTCCTTATATCGTATCCGTTTCCGAGAACGCCGAGAAGGGTCACGTCGTCGCCCTCTTTTAATGAGGAGAATTCTCCGGTGCCCTTGCCCGCAACTCTGTAGACAAGCCTGATGCTCTTTTTATCCGCAGACACCTCGCAGATACTTATGGGTCTGGGAAGAAGCGCCGAAGCATCGCGGGTATAGACTCCCACAAACTGTCCTGAGCGCGCCTGCTGTGCGAGCACGGTCTCTATCTTCAGATCAAAGATGCCCGGAGCAAGTTCTTTTTGTGATAATACTTTTCCTTTTGTTTTTGATTTCATATCCCATGAAACCTTTCTGTTTTATACACAACTCTTCCGCCTGCTATGGTCATTACCGCTTTTCCGGTCAGCTTGCGGCCGATGAACGGGGTGTTGTGCGCTTTGGATGCAAAATCGTCCTCGACAGTCCATTCCATATCAGGATCGATCAGTACAATATCCGCGGGGCCACCCTCGGCAATATATCCCGCATCAAGGTGATAGACTTCGGAAGGTCCGATGGTCATGAGCTTAAGGAGCTGCTCCATGGTCAGGTATCCTTTTTTGACCAGCTCGGTTATGCCCAGTCCCAATGCGGTCTCAAGGCCTATGATGCCGCTGGGTGCCTTTGTGAGCGGGAGTGATTTTTCCTCTGAGGTATGGGGTGCATGATCTGTCGCGATCATATCGATGGTGCCGTCCTGAAGACCTCTGATAACTGCCATCCGGTCTTTTTCCGTCCTGAGAGGAGGGTTCATCTTGGCCATTGTTCCGTATGAGATGACTGCTTTATCGGTCAGTGTAAAATGATGTGGAGTAGCCTCGGCATGGACATTTAACCCTTTGCTCCGTGCCTGCCTCACAGCCTCAACTCCCTCTTCCGTGGAGATGTGCTGTATATCGACGCTGACACCGGTGCCGTCCGCAATCTCAAGGTCTCTTCTGATGAGGCTATACTCGGCCTCCGCAGGAGAACCTCCGATGCCGAAATGCTCCGATGCTATGCCTCTGTTTACTCCGTTATCCGATATGAGCGAGGGATCTTCTTCGTGAAGACTGACGGGAACACCGCAGGATGCGGCTTTTAAGAATACCTGAGTCAGAATCCCATGATCTGTGATGGGAAGTCCGTCATCAGTGACGCCTACCGCGCCCGCTGCCACAAGTCCCGGGATATCCGCAAGTTCTTTTCCCTTCATACCAACCGTGGCATTACAGGTCACATAGATATGCAGCGGTTCTTCGGCCGCTTTTTTCTGCATATATTCGAGGGTTTGCGGGTTATCACATCTTGGATCGGTATTGCCCATCATCACGACTGATGTGTAACCTCCCCTGACGGCGGATGCCGCGCCGGTACTTATGTCTTCCTTGGCTGTAAACCCGGGATCCCTGAAGTGCACATGCACATCCACAAGTCCGGGAGAGACGATCAGCCCTCCGGCATCGATCACTATATCTTCCTCCCCGGCATTTTGGGAAAGATCACTCTCCTCCGCCGGGATTATCTTCTCCACTCTCGAGTCCGTCACGATCAGATCCGCTTTCCTGTTCGTCCCCGTCTTCGGATCTATCAGCGTTCCGTTCAGTATCAGCAGTCTTTTCAATTTCTGTCTCCTCTGCTTTTTCTTTTTCCTTCTCTTTCAGATATTCCGCAGCATCATCGGGGATGTCATCAAGGCTCTCCGATCCCGTATCAATGTTAAGGGGCTGCTTCTTAAATAAAATATCATAAATCACGGGAACTATAAACAGCGTCATCAGCGTGGCGTAGGCAAGTCCGCCTATGATGACGATACCCATGCCCTTACCGAGCTGGGATGAAAGAGAGTCGCCGATGCAAAGGCTGCACTCCGCAAGTATGGTGGTCATGGCGGTCATAAGGATGGGACGCATCCTGGTCTTGCCGGCGGCTATGAGGGCATCATGCCTTTCGAGTCCGCCGATCCTGAGCTGGTTTGTGTAATCGACATAAACGATACCGTTATTTACGACAGTTCCCATGAGGACCAGAAATCCCATGAGCGCCATCATGGAGATGGGCTCATTCATAAACTTAAGACCGAGGAATCCTCCGGTGAAAGCAAGGGGCACGGTAAAGAGTATGATAAAGGGACTCAGAAGGCTCTGGAACTGTGCAACCATGATCAGATAGACCAGTACAAGGCCGAGCGCAAGGACAAGGCTCATCTGCTGTATCATCTGGGTAGTTGTCTCGCTCTCCCCTCCCATGTCCAGTGTATATCCGCTGGGAAGCTCATATGCTTCAAGAAGGGGAGTGAGCTCTCTTGTCAGAAGAGCATTGTTATAGCCTTCTTCAACACCTGCCGTGACATCGATGTAGTAGCTCATGTTGAGTCTGTTTATCTCGTTCTGTCCGTCCTCGGTGGTAAGAGTGGCATATTCGCTCAGGGGCTCATCCCTGGTTATGGCGTTTCCGTCTTCGTCCTTATCGTCGATGGTGAAGGTGTAGTCCATGATATTCTCTGCATTGAGAGGATCAAGATCCGTGACTACCTCGACATCGAG
>CAMNEB010000079.1 GCA_946536155.1 uncultured Lachnospiraceae bacterium
AACTTTTGCAAGATTCGGGAACAGCTCCAATTAGACATTTTTTCTTTACAAGAGGGATTGCTTAAATATAGGAAATCTTTATGAGCTACGCTGAAGAATTGAGGGAAAAATTACAAACCGGCAGTAAAGATATCATCCGTGCAGTCATATATGCAAGAGTATCTACTGATAACGAAGGGCAGAAAGAATCCTGCTCTAATCAGGTTGCCCTTGCAAAAAACTATATTGCCAATCATACCAATATGAAGCTTATCGCTACCTATATTGATGACGGTATCTCCGGCAAAAACGACTTTACCAGACCTCAATACAACGAAATGCTTCAAAAGTTATCCGAGGATGGGTTCGATCTCATTATTACAAAGGCACTTTCCCGTCTTAACCGTGATGAACTCAACTCTCTTATGCTCAACAGTCTGCTTATTGAGCATAATGCAACAGTTCTTACTTTGGAAGACGGACAAATCCATGACTTTGAAGATATGAACTCCGGTCTTCTTCACAGTATCAAATATGCTATGGATGCTCAATTCGTAAAGCAACAGAGCATCAACGGCAGAAAAACCCAGGAACTCCGCTGTGAGAAAAAAGAACTCACTGCCAAAGACTGTTCCTATGGTTACGACTGGCATAGAGAAAATAAAACCATCACCATCAATGAAGATCAGGCAAAAATCGTTCGTAGGATTTTCGAGGACTACGTATACCGCAGTGCTTCTCCCGCTTCCATTCAGAAAGCATTGAAGGCTGAAGGTATAACCATTTGTGGTCGTACTGTATCCAACATCATATTGGATGAAAGATATATCGGGAAATTTTACATTAATAAGCGTACTACCAAGCTTGGAACTGGTCGCACCAAGTCAAAGCGTATCAAGCTTCCTAAGGAACAGTGGGTACTCTGTGAACGCCCAGATCTTCAGATAGTAGATCTTGACCTATTTAATATGGCCCAGAGGTCATATCATTCAAGAATAACTGTTTATGAAAAGCCCGACAAAAAGGCTGTTCAAGCTCGTTTTCAGGGCATGCACCTTTATGCCGGTAAAATTTTTTGCCCCATCTGTGGCAAGCCTTACCAGTTTACATATGCAGATAGGAAGAAAACTATACCCGTCTACCGTATCAGAACTCATTCTGACTGCCCGAATCCTATCCGTAGTATTTATGAGCATGATCTTGAAGAGATTACTAAGAAAACTCTGAAGCAGACCATAGACCAGCAGAAGGATGTATGTACCTCCTTAGAAAAGATTCTAACTGATGCTGTTGAGGCCTCTCAGAATAATGGGGTCGAAATTGATCAGTTAAAGAAGCAAAAAGCAAATAGAGAATTACAAATTAATAATCTTATCGACCGTCTCTCAAATGGCAGCCTTAATGAGGCCGCCCAGAAACGTATCGAAGATAAGATTAATCAGATTACAGAGGATATCGACAGACTGACCGACCTAATAAGTGATAAAGAATCAAACAAGCTCGATGCCTCATACGTTGAAGATAAACTGTCCAGTATTAAGGCAGCCATTGAAGACCTTCGGAACTTTACCAGCATAGATCGAGATAGGATTCTTAACTATATCGAGAGAATAGATCTGCAGCCAAACGGAGATATAGAAATGCTCTTGAAATCTGGACAGATTATTGTAGCAAGGCAGAATTTCTCTGATGGAAATAATGTAATCAAGAAGGGAATCCAAGATGTCCTGTGTTAAGGCACTGGAGCATATCGAGCGCTTCCCCGCCTCTGACCTCTCCGACCACGATCCTGTCAGGGCGCATTCGAAGAGACGATCTGATCAGATCCCTTATGGTGATCTCCTCTGTACCCGGTCCCTTATTCCTGGTCTCAAGACTGACCAGATTCTCTATTCCCTGAAGCCTGAGCTCGGCGCTGTCTTCAATCGTTATCACCCGTTCGTCAGGCGGAATGAATCCCGACAGCACATTTAAGAACGTGGTCTTCCCGCTGCCGGTGCCTCCGCTGATAAAGATGTTGTATCCAGCTCTGACGAGGGTTTTCAGAAAGTCCGCAGCTTCCTGTGTTATTGAACCGTATGCCAGAAGCCCATCCATGGTGACGGGCTTTTCGGGGAATCTCCTTATCGTTACGGTGGGACCTGTCAGAGCCACGGGCGGCAGGACGATATTTACCCTGGATCCGTCCGAAAGCCTTGCATCAACTATGGGGGATGCTTCATTGACCGTCCTGTTGCAGCCGGCGACTATCTGCTGTATCACATCGAGAAGCTTTTCTTCGGAATCAAATCCCCTTTCAAGCCTGCTCAGAGCGCCTGCATTTTCCACGAACACATTTCTGTGTCCGTTTATCATGATCTCGGTAACGTCCCGATTCTCGATAAAGCTCTGAAGTATATCCAGTCTTCTGAGCGAATCGAACACTTCCTTGCCGACACACCTCTTTACGGAAGGAGGCAGAAGTCTTAACTCGTCACATTCCAGGATGCAGTCGCCGATCACTTCCGTCACTTCTTCATCCGTATATTCGCGGCCGTATCCGAGCCTTTCCCTCACGTCGTTTTTCAGTTTTTCCCTGATCCCGGGTATATCCATCAAAGCTCTCCCAGCTGTTTTCCTATGTAATCCACAAGTTCTCCGCACATATCCCCGGAAAAAGAAGGAACTCTTTTTACCGGAGGGATACTGCATTTGATGCTCTTGTCTATCACGTCCGAATAGTTATACATGTTCAGGAGATTTTCGTAATTCTCCAGTTTATTTCTCGCAACTCTGTCATTTTTGGTAAGTGTATAGATCCTGTCACACATCCTGAGAACTCCGAACAATCCCCGGACGTTCTCCGTAAGGTCGAGTATCACGTAGGAATAATCGCCCATCGTACATACGCTCGTAAGAAAAGTCTTCCATTCTTCCCCGGGTATCTCCGACAGATCGCACCCGGAAACCGCGCAGGGTATATAGTCCAGTCCGGCGATGCTGCGTACCATTGAGCGGAAGCGCAGGGCGAACACATCCCTGGGACTGTTTATGAAATACATAAGATCGGACAGATTCTTTGCTCCTCCGGGAGGCATCAGTTCTTCGCATCCCTGACAGAATTCAAAGCTCAGATAAAGAACCTTTCCCCTGTACAGAAGAAGCCTTCCCATAAGGACCGAAAATGTCGTCTGATAGCACCTCCTGACGGGTGAAAAAATACCTATGAGCTTTGCCCTGATCTCAGAGTCTGTCTTATCCGAGGACCAGTCATCTCCCGTATCCTGCGCGTATATGTCAAGGAGAGCCCTCAGCGTCTCATCCGCGGGCTGGTATTTTTTGACCGCGCCCTCAGCGCCTGCCGTGCCGTCATCAAGTACCACCACTCTTCCCGCTCCCAGGCGTTCTATCCTCTCATCATATGAAGCTCCCGTTGTCAGGATGATCTCCGGAGTCCTGCCCCTGCAGACCTTCTCAAGATCTTCATACAAAGTACAGGCCCCTGTCTTCCAGGGAAGAAAGGAACATCCCATAAGGTATTCCGTCATAAGGCGGGCATATTCTTCATCTCTGTCATATATGATCAGTATCCGGTCCTTATCCATCGCTAATACAGACCTCCGATCCCAAGAAGCGCACTTATGAACATCGGCCCCGCAAGTGCGACACCGTTCCTCACCGCGGACTCCCTCGAGCAGTGATATCTCCGGAGTCTTCCGGAAGATGAAACATCCTTTATGTACATTGCAAGTGTACGGAACCTTTTTCTCATATCTCCCCTTCTCATCATCTTCAACAAACCGAATGCGGAAGCCAGGATAAAGGATAAAAATACAAAGTATAATACTCTGCCCCCCGGAATAAATCCGGAGCACACCGAAAGGAGCTTTATATCTCCCGCCCCCAGAGCGCCGATGGCAAAAAAAGGATAGAAAAGCAATCCCGTCAGAAATGCTTTAAAAAGAACCGCAGGGACTGCCGCCGGTCCGCCGCAGACCAGATTCGATCCGAGACAGAAGACTGCCATGACTGCCGTGAGGAGATTGGGTATTCGGTGATACAGATGATCCCATATACCGGCGACCGCAAGAAATGCAGTCATGATATACATATCCGTTCTCCGTTATTACATTGATAATCTGAAATAATGGGATGAACATCCCCGAAGCAAATGCCTTCCGGTCATTCGCCGCACCCGTGATCCGATGGACCCCGAAAGGTGCTTTTGTAAGTGCGATTATATATTCGATCTTTTTGAAGTTCAATAGCTTTTGACAAAGTTTTTTATTTTTGTGAATACTTACCTATGGATTTATGACAGTAATGTCACAAACAAAAAGAACCCTTATGATAAAGGGTTCTTTCAGCATATAAATATTCACGATATAAATTACCGGCCTCCCGGAAAAGGTACGTTACTATACGAGCATTCCCCTGTTCACATTGCCGACAAGGTTCTCGTTAATATCGTTCCTGCCGTAGGTAAGTCCTGCGTATACGGTCTCTGAATTTCCCATAACGGCGCCCCCGGTGTTGGTGCTTGCAAGGGAAGCATAGGATTCTCTCAAAGGCCTTATGATCTTTCTGACCTCATCGAGAGGAAGGATGCTCTTTCTTATGCCCGCAGATGAGAGCTTCCTCATACAGTATCTGTAGAGTGCAAGGAGTGCCTGTGCGGGTTCGTATTCCATGTGGAGCGAACACATCAGCTCGTTTATGCAGTTTCTCATCCTTGCTATGGAGACATAGAAGACATGGTCGTCATCGGTCTTGAGTGCCTCCTCGGCATCATCCGCATATCCGAGTACCATATCATAGAGGATCACTATCAGTTCCGTTGAGTTTGCTACGCTTATCCTTCTGGTCAGATCCTGCTTTAGACTGTCCTGCATAATTCATTCCTCCTTACTGAAGAAGCTGAAGAACGGTTGAAGGTCTGTCGTTTGCCTGTGCAAGGACCGAGGTTCCCGCCTGGGTCATTACGGTATAGGTTGAATATCTGGTCATCTCTTCGGCCATATCCACATCCATTATCCTGGAATATGCACTGGTCATGTTCTCTTCCGTTATATCGAGCCTTGCATCGGTATTCTCGAGTCTGTTCTGATATGCGCCGAGCTTGCCTCGGACGGAACTTACAAATGTCAAAGCCTTCTTGATCCTGTCGATGCCTTCACCCGCACCCTTCTCCGTGGAAAGGTCGAGTCCTTCAAGGCCCATGTTCCTGAGGTTTACGGCAGGGATCTGCATCTCGAGTACCTGTCCCTCGTTGGAGCCCACCTGAAGTCTCATGGCACCGGCACCGGTACACTCAACGCCAAGACCCGATATGCTTCCGGAATCCCTTACGCTTCCGTCTGCTTTCAGATAATTTCCCTGAACCTGAAGCTTCATCTCGAAGCCGTTTTCTCCGGTCACGGTGATGACATCATCCACCATCTCTCCCCTGAGGAGTCCGAATCTTTCCATATCCTTGGCACCCGCAACGTTCACGTCGTATCCGCCACTCGCATTTTTGCTCCATGATACGGAATTAAAAGTATAATCCGCAGGAGGAACATCGGAAGAATATGTAAGGACCTTTACATCGGTCTGATCGGTATATGCCTTAAGATCGTAGAATCCGTCAAGAAGGGGCTGGGAGTTGAACTCGGTACTCTCCGATACTCTGTTGATCTCCTGCTTGAGCTGGGTGATCTCCTCCTGGATGATCTTCCTGTCATCATCGCTTAAGGTTCCGTTAGATGCCTGTACCGCAAGCTCGTTCATCCTCTGGAGCATAAGCGCGACCTCGGAGAGAGCTCCGTCTGCGGTCTCGATGACGGATATTCCGTCCATGGTATTGTCGCCGGCGGTCTTTGTTCCGACGATCTGCGCATTCATCCTCTTGGCCATGGCAAGTCCCGCGGGATTGTCCTTGGCATTATTTATCTTTAATCCCGATGAAAGTTTCTGGAGCGAATCGCTCAGAAGATCGTCATTATTCCTTAAGGAGTTATTGGCGATCATGGCTGAAACATTGTAATTAATCCTCATAGAAGCTCTCCTTCACTGCCTTCAGGAAATCCTTGGATATCCCAAACAGGCGCATGCGTCCGGCTCCTTCCGTACTGTTATCACCGGCTTCCGTGCCGGCGGTTCTGTTCTTTATGGTTTCGATATTTTCTACTGCTGCGACGCTTATTCCCTCCGGTGCTTCAAGCCCGCGGTCCCTTAAGCCTGCAACAAATATATCGGCTGCACCCTGCAGATTCTTAATATCCGCCTCGGAATTTGAATATACGCTTCCCTTCAGAGCATCGCCTTCAACGTCGAAATGGGCTCTTCCCGTGCGGCCCTCTCCGCAGCTAAAGGTGATATCGACGGATGATCCGTTCTCTCCTCTTACAAATGACAGCCTTATCTTGGATATCTCTCCGTTTATCTCGACAGGTACAAAATACTCCTCGGCTCCGCTCTTTACCGCGCTTACCGCAAGAGAGATCTGCCTGCACACCTGCTGCATAGCCCTTACGTCAAGACTGGTACCTTCTTCAAAGGTAAACCCTTCGGCCGCGCTCCTGAAGTTTTCCAGCATGCGTACATATTCTCCGGCTCCGTCACCGCTTTCGGATATGGTTTCAAGAGCCTCCTCGGCGACGGCTTTAAGATCCTGAGTCCTGTTTTTCCTCTTATCGTCAAAAAATGTCCTGTACAGATCATCCTCTGTTGAAAGAAGATTTCCGGCTGCGATGATATTTTCAGCGGTAAATTCCTCTCCCGAACTTTCAATGAGCGCCCCGCCCTCAGGGCTTAGAAGCGCAGCCTGCCTGAGCATCTCCGCCTTATCCTCATAGTATCCGGATGCGTTTTCCGTAAAAGAAGTCATTATCTGGGCGGTGATGGACCTGCCTGCAGAGACTATCTCACCAAGGCCTGTATTTTCATCGACCTTTATATCCATGCCCTTAAATCTGCTGCTCCTTACGGCGGTCAGAAGATTTGAAAAATCAAGGGCAGCGCCGGTATTTACGACGGCTCCCACCGCAGCGGAATCTTTTTTTCCGATCTTGTCTATCATGCGGTAGATGCCGATATAGGATTCTCTTTCAGACTCTGTGATCTCCTTGTGTTTATCGAGGGCATAGAGAAATTCTGCATAGTTTTCGGAGGCTCTTTCATAGCTTTCCGAAGATGCTGCCCTCTCATCGAGGAAACGGTTTATCTCTTCAAAATCCTTCTCAAGGGGATTGATACCGCTCCTTATCATATCAAGCACCGCTGCGGGCTTCATCTTTTCGATCACTCCGGTGACGAGCCTGTCGGCTTCCGAGATCCTGTCAATATTCTGAACGGTCAGTTCCATGCGGTTATATGCAAGGATCCTGACATGTCTTCTGTTTGAATCGCTAAGATCCAGTCCGAGGCTCTTTATGATATCGTCCACATTTGAAAAAGCCTTGCTCATGGAGTCACCGAGATCCGGTCTTACCTCGGTCATGAGTGCTTCATAGCTCTCTCCGGCTTTTCTGAGTCTGTCCTTTTCTCCAAGCGCGATCCTCTCGAACTCTCCGAATGCGATCTCCGCGGGAATGCGTCCTGCGAACATCCCGAGGGATGATGCGGGGGATGAAGGAAGCTCACTGACAGCCGTATTAACGGCATTCATGAGTCTGTATGCACTTACCGCATCCATGGGAGACGATATTCCCATTCCCGGAGCGTTGTCACCGTGATCTTTTGCCCCCGCGGTCTCGGGGAAGTATTTAAGCGCAACAGCCTGCTCTATCGCCTTTAATTCATTCAGCATCTCCTCGATGGGAGCCGTATCTATGGCAAATCCGCTCCTTATGAGTTCCACGTTGACCTCAGCGGTCATGGAGAGCCTTATCTCCTGGATCATTCTCTGATGGGCGATGTCTCCGCGCTCCACGGCCTTTTCGGAAAATACTCTTTTCTCGAGGAGGGCCGCTTTTTCATAGATATCGATATCACCGGAGAGATTTCCGCTCATGGCATCAAGACCGTTCGCGACAGCTCTGGCAGAGGCCATGACAGCATCGTATTCGGAGACGGGGAACTCTATGCCGGTTATATTTTTCTCTTTTAATATATTTTCCCTTGTGACGGGGAGATTCTTTTCAAAAAGCCATTCCGCCCTTAAGTATCCGTCCTCCGCATCGGGCAGGACCTTTCCCGCTTCTATCATGCTCTCCTTTACGTACTTCATCTCGGGAGAATCAATATCACGGATATTGTTTATGGCTGCGGCCCTTCCGGGAGCCGCATTCTGGGCAACGTAAAAATCTCTTATGGTGGTGCCCAGACCGTTTTCTATCATGTATGCGATCTCGCCTTCGCCGGGCTTTTCAAGGCTTAAAGCATACCCTGCCGCATTTTTTACATCGTTTATATTTCCTTCGGTGGCGGGAAGGTCAAGTCCCAACAGGGCATTTCTGATCATGCCCTCAAGTCCCGCATTTCCTTCGGATTCAAGGACATCCTCATCAAGGTCGTCGTTATAACCTCTGATGACGGTTCCGCCCTTTGCAGCTTCCGCCTTGACCTTATCCAGGATGGTAACCGTGTCGGATTCGTTCATATTGGCAAGATCAAAGCCCTCTTCCTCCGCTCTCCTTAAGTCATCGCCCGACATCGTATGGGCCATGACTATGCGGTAGTTTTCCAAAGCTCCGGATTCCTGCAGCATCGCATCCCTTCCGGCACCGGCAAGGAGCGAATGCTTTTTGCCGTCTTCCATGGGAGGTATCATCTGATCGTCTGAAGAGCCGAAAACGACACTCACGGGAAAGCAGGCCTCCTTAGAAACCTGTTTTCCCGTGAGCTGGTCGGATTTTATGTAATTAACCGAAGTTAAATTCTCCTGTCCTTCAAATGTAATCTTCAAAATAGTATCTCCCACATTTATGATTTGTGGGGTCCGTCCCGTGATGCCAAATAAAAAAGGCGGGTGCTTCCCTGCACTCACCTTTTTTTTCGGATGTTTTTGTCAAAATCTTTAGTTTTATGCCCGCTGCGGCGTTAAAAAGTATAAATAAGTGCGCTGTAGGGGTTCATGTCCAGCTTTATGATATTATCCTGCAGGACGCAGTGCTCTTTTACGCTCTTTATCTTTGCGGGAGCTTCCGTTCCCCAGCCGCCGAACCTCTCTTCGTCCGAATTAAGTACCAGCCTGTACTCACCGGGAGCGGGTACGGGCACCACATAATTCTCCCATTTCATGGGGGTCATGTTCAGGATGAACAGAAGATTCTTCTTACCGGTCTCATCGCGCCTTACAAAGGAGAAGATACTCCTGTCGGCATCGTCGGCATTCATCCACTCAAAGCCCTTCCAGCTGTCATCTATGCGATAGAGACAGGGGTAGCTTCTGTAGACATTAAGGAGCTCACCCACGTAATTTTTCATTCCGGAATTGAGCTTTTCTCCCAGCAGGAACCAGTCAAGCTCTCTTGCTTCGCTCCACTCCCTTTCCTGGCCGAAATCCTGGCCCATGAAGAGAAGCTTCTTGCCGGAGTGTCCGAACATATATGTGTAGCCGGCTCTTAAGTTTGCATATTTATCTATCTTGTAGCCGGGCATCTTCTCCACCATCGAACATTTAAGGTGGACCACCTCATCGTGTGAAAGAGGCAGGATGTAATGCTCGCTCTCGTTGTAGGACATGGCGAAGGTCATGGAGTGGTGGTCGCCGCCTCTCATGACGGGATCCAGCTTCAT
>CAMNEB010000080.1 GCA_946536155.1 uncultured Lachnospiraceae bacterium
CCCCCTGGTCCCAAACCAGGTACTCTAGCCAAGCTGAGCCACACCCCGAAAAACACATAAATTATACTATTAAATCCGTTTTCAAACAATATGTCCGTGACAGCTTTATGCTGTTTCAGTGAAAATCATTTTTATGCATCTGCAATAGTTTCAGAACAAAAAATGATGACTTTTTAAGCAAAAAAACCGATGATTCTTCCGAAGGAAAGGAATAGTATATCAGATGATCCGAGGTTAGATATATGTCAAATGAAAAAATAAAAAAACATCCGCTGGGCACGATGCTCATGACAGAGGGGAATCCTGTAAAGCTGATCCTCCTGTTTTCCGTGCCCATGCTGGTAGGTAATCTTTTCCAGCAGGTCTATAACCTGGTGGATTCCCTTATAGTCGGACGCTATGTCGGTGCTGACGCCCTGGCTGCGATAGGTGCCACGAATTCGGTTACCTTTCTCTTTTTTGCGCTCTGCAATGGTATCGGAACCGGGGGCAGCATCATCACATCACAGCATTTCGGGAGAAAAGATGATGCTGCCGTCAAGAGCTGTATCGTCAACACCGGATATATCATGCTGGCATTTCCTCTCATGGTCGGCATAACCGCATTTTTCCTGACGGAACCGGTGCTGATGCTTCTCAAAACTCCGGCTGAGATCATGGCTGATGCGGTGGGCTATATGAAGATCATGTGCATAGGCATCCTGTTCGTCTCTTTATATAATTATGCTTCTTCTATGCTCAGAGCTCTCGGGGATTCGAAGACTCCGCTCTTCTTCCTGATCTTTTCATGCATCCTCAACACGGTACTTGATCTTATTTTCGTATGCGTATTAAAATTGAGCGTCCGCGGTGCAGGTATCGCCACCGTGATATCACAGTTTGTATCCGGCATCACCTGTCTCGGCTTTGCGCTGCTCACGAATGACTATTTCAGTTTCTCGAAAAATGATCTGAAGTTTAATAAGGAGATCACTGTCAGCGTGATAAAGCTCGGGGTTCCACTTTCACTGCAGTTTTCGCTCATTGCGATCTCATGCATGGCTCTCCAGGAGGTTGTCAATTCCTTCGGAAAGACCACCATGGCTGCATTTGCCGCAACCAGCAGGATCGAGCAGATAATCCACCAGCCCTACCAGACCCTCGGAGCCGCCCTCTCAACCTTCACAGGTCAGAACTACGGTGCCAGGAAGATGGACAGGGTAAGGGAAGGATACAGAAAGAGTGTGCTGATCATGGTGATATTCTCGCTGATCATGTTCCCTGTCATGCAGATCACAAGTGAAGGGATACTCAGCCTGTTTGTGGAAGAAAGAGCCGTGATCGAAATGGGTGCCAGAGCACTCCGTATCACGAGCATATTCTATATGATGCTGGGAATGATCTATGTTGTGAGAGGAGTTCTGAACGGTCTGGGTGATTCGGTCTTTGCACTCATAAACGGAATAGTGGAAGTAATAGGCAGATTTACCGTTCCCATATATCTGGTCACGATCCCTTTTATCGGCATGTGGGGCATCTGGTGGTCTGTCGGCATCGTATGGTCTATGGCAGGGATAACCGCAGTCATGCGTTACCTTGTTTACAGAAAAAAAGTGCTGCGCACAGTGGAGATGTAAACATCTCAGCGCAGCTCTTTCTCATAACAGTAAAACTCCTGCTCATACATACTGCACTCTCCCACGTTCTTAAAGTCGAACGCATCGTACAGCTTCAGTGCAGCCGTATTGTACCTGTTAACCAGTATATGCACTCCCCGGAAGCCTCTTTTTTTCATTTCTTCCATTACGCTTCTGACCAGGATCTTTCCGATTCCCCTGCCCTGCATATCGGTTCGTACGGCTATTCTTGAAAACTCAGCCTCAGGTTCAAGCTCCTTATTCCAGCAGGCAAGCACATTTACTTCTTCATCATCGTCTATGGAAACCGCGCCTATGATCCCGTCCCCGGACCTCAGCACAAAAAGCGATTCCCTCGACAGATCAAAATCTATCGTTGCATCAGAAGGATATTCTTCCGTCCATGGGCAGCCGTTATGCCCGATCTGTGATCTGTACAGAGCAAGCAGATCGTCTCTGTCGGCTTCGGAAGCCTTCTCAAAGATATATTCCAAATCAGGTCTCCTCCGGGATCACTCTTCTTTAAGATAAGTATCTATGATCTCATAGAAATCCTCAAAAGCTCCAGGATCTTCTTTATCAAGTTCATCGGCAAGAGATTTCGAGCGTTTAAAATACGGGAGTGCCTTATCCGTCATTCCTTCACCGAAATAATAACCGCCGGCATTGAAATACACATCCATAAGCGCTTCCCTGGTATCGTATTCGTTGGAATCAAGGAGTTCCTCATAAAGATCGATACTCTTTTTATAGAATCCGGCAATGTCATCCGCAGAAACGCCCAGACCGTACTTTTCATCATCGCAGCATGCGCTCTCGATAAATTCCGCATACATCTGATAACAGTCGGCAAGCAGATAATCCCTGTCACCGCTCTTACGGATCCCATCAAACAGTTCGGCCGACTTGTCAAAGCATCCCTTTGCATCCGCAAAATGCTTCACCACATCTTCTCTGCTGCCGTTATCTATCTCATGATCTGCAAGGGCAAAATATCCGTTTCCCAGATGACTGTACGCATATGCAAGAAGGATGGCTTTTCTGTCCGCATCCTTGCCTCCCGGTCCTTTAAGCCTGTCGATCACGCTCTTAAGACCGGACAGATCCTTTTCTGAAGTAACTCCTTCGTCAAGCTTATCGCAGCATGCTTCAAATTCATTATAGAGATCATCAAATTTAGCCATTTTATTCTCCTGACAGTTTCTTCTGCTTTCGTTTTCCGCACCGGGTCATGTTTTATTTTTCATGATCCTAAGGCTGCTCTGATATAAGCGGTCAAAATCAAATTCCGTCTTTATTCCGAGTGAGGAGGCAAATGTAATACCCGCATCAAACATCATCCGGCACGCTTCCTTCTTCGGGAGCTTGAATCTGTCAAATATGACCATGAGCGCAAGTCCGTGTGTATAGATCACGGTATCTCTTACCATCTTTGCTATCAGTTCAGGCTCTATGTCGTACTGCTCCGAAAACACCTTTACAGCCTCTTTGTCGAACTGCATGGAAAAGATACTGGTATCGCCGTATATGTCTTCTCCGATCGTCTCGGAGGGATCATCAACATTCAGAAAGCGGAAAACATGGGGATGATCGAATGCGATGGAAAGATACCACAATCCTGTGAAAAAGAAGGCTTCCATGGCATCTTTCTTTTTCATGTTCTCCTCAAGCCCGGAAAACATCTTCTGTGAAGCATAGATGTAAAGAGCTTTCCTGAGTTCGACCATGCTTCCGAAATGCCATGATATCGGCTGGGTCGAGCATTCGAGCCCGGCGGCGATCTGTTTTATGGCAACAGAGCCGATACCCGATTCATCCAGGATCCCGAATGCCGCTTCCAGTATCATCTCTTTTGTGATCTTTGTCTTTCTTCCCATGCCATCCCCTGCTGCGGTTAATTGTCAGATCCCGGTCCGTTCAATCATACGGCCTGAAGTCCAGCGGTTTATTGCAACCCCATTCTCGGGAAACTTTATTGAGCGATCTTCTGGCGACCGTCTTAAACATAAGTCCGACCAGAAGACGGACATATGCGGGGAAAACCTCCGGACCCGTAAACTTCCTGCATTCTTCGGACATAAATCCGCCGTCTTTTGCATATTCACGGCCCATCTGTTCATACTGCCCCGTGATCTTCTCTCTCTGCTCCGCACCTACAAATCTTATACCAAAGTTATCACCTTTTACAAGGGTTCCCATATAAGTACATCCGAGATATCCCGCCAGCTTCTTAAGATATTCCTCTCCGCAGCGGAGCTGGATCCCTTCCGCAAATCCGCTCTGAAGTATAAAAGATATCCTCGTATCGTCATTCTTCGGTGTCAGTGTCTCCAAAAACTCCATGAGAAGTCCGGGTATGCATTCCACATAAAGAGGCAGCGCTATCAGAATGTCCTTGTTTTCATAAAAAGCATTCCTGATGTCATCCCACTTTTTCCTGTCCGATATCTCATACTGTTCGAAGGTCACTCCGCTCTCACACATTCCTTCGGTAAATTTCGCGAGTATCTTATCAGTGTTGCTGTATTTCTTAATCCTGGGACTTCCGTTTATGATCAGCACATGCATGATACAGCCTCCTTTATCTCGTCCTTTCCGTATACCCCCAGCGACCTGCTCTCAAAATTCAGAGCCGCCCTTTCGCTCCATCTCTTAAGATATTCCCTGTCGGGATCTCCTCCGAAGATTATGCCGATGTCCGTTCTCTTATCATAGCGGGGCACATGACGCATCTGGTCCCCCCTGAACCTGAGATACATGGTGGCTATGGGAAGTATCCTGTCAAAAATGTTTTTACCCTTATGATCAAGGAATCCCAGAGCGGTATCCGAAATGACCCAGAGCTGATCTGCGTGAATGATCTTCTTCAGTATGATCTCATAATCATCCTTTATCGCACATACTCCGGGAGTTTTGAGCCAGCAGTGATTGCAGCCTATGCAGTGACTTATGTTCATGGAACCGGCTTCAACGATCTCGGCATCGATCTTCTTTTCATCCGCCAGACTTTTCAGGGACTCTGTCACCGAAAGGTCCGAAGTGGTATTTACTATCAAAACCATTGTTTTTCCTTTCCGAATAATGATCTGTAAAAATATTTTGCCGCAAAATAATATAAACGTGTTTATATAAACACGTTTATATTATATCATCGTCCCGATGTAGTCAACCTGTTTTCAGTTTTCTTTTTAAACCGGATTCTTTTTGAAGATCAGGTGGTTAAAAAATGCCACTTTTCTGTACTCCTCAATGCCGTATGTTCTTGTTTCCAATTCGAGCATGGAGCTGTACCAGTCATCTGTATACTTGATATCGTTATTGGATGACAATCCGAAAAAAGTTCTGATCGCATATATACTCTCAAGATCCGTTTTCCCTTCGAGATGATCTGCAAGCCATTCATTGCTGTACACCTCGCGTTTTCCAAACATGCTGTTTTCTTCTTCACTGTTCAAAAGACTTAGCGCAGTTCCCGGATCATCGGCTAAAACGGCACTTGCCATGACCCTTCCGTACAGATTGTGTTTTACGATCGATATTCTGCCTCCGGGTTTTGTCACCCTTACCAGCTGCTCCAATATGGATTCTTTATCCCCCGCATATTCCAAAACATTATGGCAGATGACAAGATCAAAGGAATCATCATCCATAGTCGCAAGATGATCTATTCCCTTATCGATCAAAGTATACGTATTGCTCGAAACACGAAGAGAACGCATCTCTTCATCAGGTTCAAGTGCGGTGACATCATGTGCCCCCGCATAATGATCGGCTGTTATGCAGAAGCCTGCTCCAAAATCCAGGATCTTCAGTTTCTTATCCTCGGGAATATCCAGCTGCCTGAATATAAGGTCATAAAACATTCTGCCCCAGGGCTGTTCAACCATTTTTCGATAATTCTTAATTCCGTCTGACATATTCACACCTCACGGAAAAAATTATAATAGTCCTATGATCTTCCGGGCTCTGTGTCTATGGCGTCACAGTTCCCGACTGTGCCGGTGGCCCATGGACTTCCTACATCACATCTTCCGTGATGATAGGCCTCCTTCTTCTGCCCCTCTTCTATTTCGTCACTGAAGCCTACTTTGAGCCTGCTGACTCCGCTGTTCATCTTGCCCTCGATCATTGCGATCACATCATCTATCTCACTCATTGTACTTTCCTCCCGTAAACCGCAGCGTATCTTTCCCACCGCGGTTTCTCTGTTCCGCCACAGCTTATTTGTCCCACCGCGGCTTCTTTAGTCTCCCTGCTCCTATTCGGCGTAAAAAGCGTACTCATCCTCTCTGGCGGGGATGGTCTTAATATCCATATTCTCGATCCTGACAAAGGTTCCCTTTTCTACGGCAAGTATCACGGATTCAATGGCCTCCTCCGTCCCCTGGATCTCCATGGAAACGGATCCGTCCCACTCATTCCTCACCCATCCGGTACAGGAAAAATGCTCCGCCGCACTCTTTGCTCTCCATCTGAAGCCGACACCCTGCACGGAACCATAGAAAATAATACGCTTACGGATCATACTCAAAAAACTCTCATTTCTTGTGTTTGTTCAATATAAAGGTATATGCCACAGCCAGGCCTATTGAGATGAATACCGTCCCCAGGATCGAAATGACAAATCCGGCCGAATTCTGTTTAAGGAACAGAAACGGTATCCCGAGAAGCTCAAACAGGAAAGCATAAACAAACCAGAGTTTGCCTACGGCATGATTATATTTAACCGTATCCTGCACCTCAGGGGGCTTTACTCCGGTAAAAAAGCCCACGGGTTCTTTGGCACGCCGGGCCACAATGCCCATCGCGACAAGAGAGACCGCAATGATCGTCCAGATGATAAACGCTGCATACATAATTCCCCTCCTCCGTCTGCTTCTTTTGTGTCCGTTGTTCCTGTCTGTCAGATATCCGCCTTCAGCATCTCATGCGCTGCAGCCGGACAGTCCTCACTGTTTTATGAATTCCTCATATAACGTTCAAGCCCGCGGTCAGTCCACATCTGGACCTCCACATAGCACTCGGGACCATATTTAAAATCAGGGTTCCAGATCTGCGGCAGTCCGTACCTGTCTATAATGACCTGAATCTCATCATATGTATAGAGCCTGTTCCGATATTCCCTGCCATCATTTATCCTGCCGCTGAATGTCGGATGTGAGTCACCGTAAGTAAATGAAAGGGTCCTGACATCAAGTTCCGCCGTATCGATCTTTATATAGGCCGGTTGTTCATACCATTTTTCAAAAAACGGAACTGCCTCCACAACCAGATAGTGAGGCGTATCACGTTCGATCACTCCGCCCTTCTTAAGAAACTCATCCCGGAGTATTCCTTCGAAACGTCTTCTTTTCTCCAGATAGTCATCGGGCCTCTTTGCGATAAAAGTGTCCGGTTTTCCGGAACGGATCCTCTTCAATACTTCCTCGGCCTTATCATCCGGCAGATCCGATATGCTCCGGAAGGGACCGTTCTTTTTTTCATAATAATGGTACAGCAGCAAAGTACTCACCCCTCAGGTATTTCGTTTAAAGCATATGACTCTTTCATTCTTCGTCTTCCAAAACGGAGCATCACGGTCACCGGAACATCCTGTATACCACAAAAAACAGCAAATAAAACAAAACAATGAGCAGCGGACCTGCAACGGCACTTACGATATTTCCGACGATCCCGTACCAGAAGCTCTTTGCAAGACAGGTATTTCCTTCTTTATCCTCCAATGCATGATAATAATATATGCCCTCTTCCCCTATTTTATTACAAATCTTTCAGTACAGCCAGCCTTGTCAGTGCCATTTCAGCATGCATATCTTTCCCGTATTCTTCCCTGAATTCTTCATAGCCGTCCACGGCCGCCTCATAGTATTCCACAGCCCTGCCCGGATCCTTATCGACGTGCAGTCCCTCTTCATACATCCTTCCGAAAAGGTACAGTCCCTGGGTATTCAGTTTTTCCGGCATTGTAAGGCACTCGTATGCTTTCTCATATTCATGCATCTGAAGATATATATCCGCGAGGCACTCATAGCCGTACTCAGTTCCCATCCGCACTGCCGCCAGATAATACCTGATGGCACGGTCGTACGGGCATTCCCCTTTTTCCGCCATCTGCTGATAATAACTGCCTGCTATGATCATATGCCAGGGCTTCACCTTTCCGCCCGCATCATAAGCCATGGCAAAATACTTGCCGGCTTTGTCATAGCTTTCACTCACTCCGTCGCCTTCGTAATACATGTCCCCGAGGCTGTCCAGGGCATCGCCGTTTCCGTCCATATGGACAGCCTCCAGGTACAATCTGTAAGCTTCTTCGAAATTCTCTTTTTCCTCGCAGGCTCTTCCCTGCATGACAAGCTTCTCAGAATTCATTTATTTTCCTCAGAATATTGACCAGACAACGGTTACGGTATCCGTCACATCTATATCTTCGGGCTCTATATCAAGGTCTATGCCGTCAGTCATCTTGGCACAGCGAAGCGATTCGCCCATCTCGAAGGTATCTACGGGATTGCTGACAAAATTCACCTCGCCCCAGGAGTAATCGATGAACACTATCTCCTTAAGCCTTACGCCTGCTGCATTAGACAGCACCGATGCCTTTACCTTGGAATCCGTCACTGCCTTTTCAAGAAGCTCATTCTTAGCCTTATCGGGATCCGACACCGTGTAATGGATTGAAAACTCGGGATCGTCCGAACATGAAGCCACGACTGCCAGAACCTTGCCCAGCATATTGCTCGCGATGGAAAACTCCAGTTTCATGTTGTGGGTAAACTTATATCCGATGAATTCCTTCTTCCACTCACCTGTCTCCCTGTCGTTATACTGACGGTACTCGGTGTTGATGTTAAAGTGTGTGGTCTTAAGATCCTCTTTGTTAAAACCGATGCCCACAAGTCCTTTGTTCAGTTCCTGCTTGCTCTCTGCCGAGGCTTTGATGGCAGATTCGTGTGTATCCCTGATGCCCGACTGTGTGATGATCACCCTTATGATATCGGGTGCGACCGTGATCCTGCCCTTGCCTGTTACTCTGATGGTCCTTTCCATAAGCCTGCTCCTTTCAGATCTTACATATGTGGTCAGTGAAAAAACTCTTTCTTTTTATGTCCTTACGATCAAGCTCCTTACAATAAAAGTTATAGATCAACACATGTACAATAAACCACCCAGTTTCAAAATCCTGTATCCATGCGGCTTCAGTGCCATAAGAACCGAGTTCCGGAATCTTGATCTCAGAGTGTCAGAGCCTTACACTTCCGTATCGAGCCCCGCCTTATGAGCCTGAGAGTGCTGGAGCTTTCTCGGAATGTTATATAACCTGCCGTCCTTAAGCAGTCTTGCGCCTGTCTGGTGGTAATAAAAAGAGATCCCGCTCTCTTCACACTGAGTGTGCACCTTCTCAACCCATGCAAAATCGCAGATCCTCGCCCTGCTCCCGGACTCTCCCCCTACCGATACGTTCGTGATCACAGGCTTTCCGTCAGAAGTCCTGTACTTTTCAATGTATGTGCTCAGATCGACCTCGCTCAGCATCGGTTCTATCATCACCGCATGATGAAATAACGGAAGGGAGAGATATACGGGAAGTCTGATATCTGCCATCCTCTGATCCTCACAGGTGACCGCAATTGTCACATGCTTCCATGCATCACCCCAGTCCGGAGGAAGATGCTCCGCTATCCTCTCAGGCCTCTTGGTGATCATGAAAAAGGTACAGTCCCTGCGCTCCCTCATCATATCCCAGGCTTCCTCCCGCCAATCATCCGCATCGCAGTGAAAAAAGTCCGAGGAAAAACAGGTATAGATATGTGAACCTGCGGGAACCTTGTACATTCCCTTGTGCTCTCCGGACTTAAGTCTCCTTACCGGGAGGTCAAAATTCTCTGTCCTGCCCACAACGGAAGGGTCCTTTCCAACAGCCTCGTCCCGCCTGTACATATAGCAATTGAGGCACCCCTCACTGACCTTGGTACATCCGTGCCAAAGGTTCCAGTTTGCCGTGATCGGGCGCCTTGTATC